>CAYWFP010000040.1:0-33024 GCA_964457365.1 uncultured Planctomycetaceae bacterium | reverse complement strand
CCGTTGTCATCTGCAAAACCTTGATGCTCCCGCCTTGATCTGGTGAACGCTTACCCGCCATGTTGGCTCCGTCAGGATAATTGCTCTACAAAGTTGCGGTAAATCGACAATCCCTGTTCGGCGCTGCGTTCGGGATGAAACTGGCAACCAAAGACCGATCCGCTGCGCAAGGCCGAGCAGTATTCGAAGCCGCCATACGATGTTTTTGTCAGCACCACTGTCGGATCATCCGGTCGGACATAAAACGTATGGACGAAATAGTAGAACCTTTCGGTGGCAACGCCTTGAAACATCGGATCCGCTGCCGCTCCGTTACGAAAACAGATGCGATTCCAGCCGATCTGTGGAATCTTGGTCGCACGTCCCGCGATCATCCCCTCAGGCAGGCGGACCACGCATCCTGGAACCAGCCCAAGTCCTACATGTTCGCCAAATTCCTCGCTTGAGTCCATCAGCAACTGCATGCCGAGGCAGATTCCCATAATCGGCGTTCCAGCAACAGCTCGTTCTCGCAGAGCCACATCCAGACGCGTTTTGCGCAACTGCTCCATTGCATCGCCGAAAGCGCCCACGCCCGGCAAGACAATACCCGCCGCACCGTTTACCGTCTGCGGATCGCGTGTGACCTCCGCGTCTGCTCCGACATGCAGCAGCGTTTGTCGTACGCTGAACAGGTTACCCATCCCGCAGTCGATAATCACGACTTTAGCGCTCATTGCCGACTCCCAACTCGACCCGGCACGTAATATCCGATTCGCTGAGGCGGCTTTTTAGATCGTAGATGTCCATGGGGACGATCTGCTTTGGCACGCGGAAATTTCTGGAAAACTCTAGATTACCCTCCTCAGCGTAGTCTGCTTCGTTCAATGCGAATCGTTCCGCGCATTCGTAGTGTAGAATCGAGGCGACCGCGACCGCATCGGCGAAGCCGTTCAGGATTACGTCCGCGACATCCTCCCATTTGCCGGCTCCACCGTGAGCCACCACAGGCACCGGCACTGCCGCGGCAATCGTGCGCACCAGTTCGAGATCGAACCCCTTGCCCGTGCCTTCTCGATCAACCGAAGTCAGCAGAATCTCGCCGGCCCCCAATTCCACAGATTTTTTCGCCCACTCCAGCGCATTCAGACCGGTCGGCTCACGACCGCAATCGGTATAGGCGCGCCACGTGCCGTCAGCCTGCCGAATCGCCTCGATGGCAACGACAACGGTGGAGGATCCGAACCGGCGGCTGGCCGCACGAATCAGTTCCGGATCGGCAATCGCCGCCGTGTTTACCGCTACTTTGTCCGCTCCTGCGTTCAGAATCGCCCGCATATCCGCGAGTGTACGCACCCCGCCTCCGACGGTCAGCGGCACGAAGATCTCGCTCGCCGTCCTGCTGATGATCTCGGCGAGATGATTGCGCCCATACAGGCTTGCGACCGTGTCCTGGAAGAAAAGCTCGTCTGCGCCACGCTCGTAATAATGGCGCGCGAAGCGTTCAGGCCTACCGAGGACACGCAGCCCTTCAAGATGGATCCCCTTCACGAGATTGGGACCTTTGATATCCAGCCGGGGTATGATTCGTATACTCATGATACCGACTCGTTGCAACCGCTACAGGTCGTTTTTCTCATCCGTGTATCATGAAACCGCTTGTCGATCAGAACCGTTTTCCCGGGCAGCTCAGCAAGAAGCTCCACAATCCGTTTGGCGCAGCCTCCGCCGCCGTACGGATTCTCTCCATTCGGCCGCCATCCCGATGCGTGTCGCGCCAGAACCGCCTGCAGTTCGCTCTTCAAACGCTCGGCGTTGCCGTCGGGGAGGTCGATCACGTTGTCTCCCCGGACGCGCCCGGCTTGTCGATTGCCGAGATTGATCACCGGCAAAGCGAACGACCCGGCCTCCAGAATCCCGCTTGAGGAATTTCCCACCATCACCGCGGCGATTTTCATCATCGAAAAATACGCCTGCGTGCCGAGGTTCTCGGCCGCAACCGCGTTGTCGTGCGCATCGGCGAACCGCTTCAGCGCGCTGCGGATCGTAAAGGACTCAGTATCCGCATTCGGCATGGTAATTACAACCGGATTCTGCGCCGTCTCCAGCGCGTCCAGAAGCGCCTGTACGAAACGATCCGACTGCTCCTGCTCTCGCGTAACCGGATGATAGGTAACGAGTAACGGATCGTTATCGAGCGGCAGGCCGACACGTTCGGCCAGTTGCTCCCGCGTCAGCCAGTCGATCTCCTCCAGATTGTCCAGCGAAAGCCCGCTGACGCAGTGTACCCGCCACGGTTCTTCGCCCATCTGGATCACCCGTTGAGCATACACCTTCGTAGCCACGAAATGCAGATGCGACATTTTGGTGATCGAGTGACGCAGCACGTCGTCGAAGGCCCCGTAGGTCAACTCCCCGCCGTGCAGATGCGCCAGTGGTATATTGAAAGGCACGCTAGCGCAGGCGGCGGCATGCATCTCGTAGCGATCGCCCAGCAGGAAGAGAAGGTCGGGGCGCTCCTGCTCGAAGGCGCTAGCGAAGCCACGCGTACATTCCCCCATCGCGCGGGCGACCGCCGCCGGCGTATCTGTCGACAGATCCAGCGGCACACGCGCGGCGATGCGGTAGCCGTCGTTTTCGATCTCCGAGACAGTCATGCCGTGCACCTCGCTCAGGTGCGCGCCGGTGACATATAGCGTCAACTCGAAACGCGGGTCGGCATGCAGTCTCCGCAGCAAGGGAGAGTAGATGCCGTAATCCGAACGCGCGACAGTGACGACGCCGATCTTCACGCGAGCATCTCCCATTCGAGAAGAGCGTCTGCGGGTATGTCACATGCAGCAATACGTCCGAGAATGCGGTTCTGATCGGCAGGCGGAATACCGGTTCCCGGGCGAAGTGCGACGATATCATCTTCGCCGATGCGTGTACCTTTGGCAATATCCCGCGTCGAGACCAGACTCCGCCGTGCCACATCCTTCACGTTCGCCTCGGCGGGTACCGGCTGCTTGATCCCCGTGCCGAAGGCCGACTCCACTTCGCGGATTTCCCGCACCATGCGCGCGAAATCGTCCGGCTCCATGGATGCGGCATGATCCGGGCCCGGCAGCGACGTGTCAACGGTCAGATGCTTCTCAATCAGTTCCGCGCCGAGCGCGACCGCCGCCAGCGCGACATGGGTGCCGATAGTGTGATCGGAGAAGCCGACCGGTACGCCAAAGGTTGTACGCAACGTTTCCATTGCCCGCAGGTTCGCATCCGCCGGCGATGTCGGATAGCAGCTCACGCAATGGAAAAGGGCCAGTTCCGCCACGCCGCCCTTGCGCAATGTTCGTACCGCGACATCCACCTCGTCGAGCGTCGACATGCCGGTCGACAGAAGGACAGGCAGCCCGAATTCTCCCAAACGTTCCAGAAAAGGCAGATTCGTTACCTCGCCGGAGGGGATTTTCAAGAGCGGCAGACCCAGTTCGACGAGCAGCCGTGCGCTCTCGATGTCGAATGGAGTCGACAGGAACAGAATGCCGCGCGCCCGTGCGTGAGCGATCAGTTCTTCATGAGCAGATCGGCCGAGTTCCAGGTTATGCAGCATCGCCTGCTGCGATTCGCCGGCGTCGGTGGTTTTCTGTTGATAGGCGGCCTTGGCCGCTCGTGCGCCGACGACCCGGTCCGCGCGGAAGGTCTGGAATTTGACCGCGTCCGCCTCCGCTTCAGCGGCGGCATCGATCAACGCCCTGGCCAGTCCGAGATCGCCGTTGTGATTCACCCCGGCTTCGGCAACCACAAAACAACGCGCGCCTTTTCCGATAGAGGCGCTGCCGAGAGAAATCGACTGGGACTCACCATGGGTCATCGAGAGACTCGCTCCGGAGAAAGCCGCTCAAAAATGGCATTATAGCGCCACCGGGGCCAGGGTCAAGCGAATGGCAGACGAAGCTGTTCCTCTCTCCAGATCCATCAACCGTGGACTGTCCACAGACGCGCGTTCCCGAATGTCGCGGATCCGAAGGGATTGCGTTTCTTGTGTGGTGAAAGCCATCCGCGGAAACACGCTACTGAATCTTTATCTGGAACACGGCGACCGCATTGCGAAAAGCTCGCTAACGGGATACTATTTTCCGAGATGCGAGGCTGACGCAGATTCGTCTCGACCGGCCGAAGAGTGTAATCGATGATACTAGCAGGAGCGCCATGTTCGCGCGCGGATGGGTTCTCGCTTTCGTCTATGCGCTACGCGATCTTCGTCTGCGGGCGCTGCATCATGCACTGCGCCGCTTCTGCGGCGCGCGCGTACTAGATCTGGGCGGGCGGGATTTCTACGAGCGTGTCGGGAAGATGGGGCTCGATTTTGATTTGTGGCTCACCGCCGATGTCAGCGACGAAGCGATTGCGCGCGCCGGAGATCGGCGCCACGTGTTCGCCGTAATGGACGGCTGCCGCTGCGGACTTCGCGACGACTCTTTCGATACCGTGCTGAGCATACAGGTACTGGAACATGTCTTCGATCCACTGGCCATGGTGCGCGAGATCCGCCGCGTACTCAAACCCGGCGGCCACGCGATCTTCCTGATTCCTCAGACCTCTACACTCCATGGAATTCCGCATCACTACTACAATTTCACACGCTACTGGATCCAGCAGACGATGAAGGAATGCGATCTGGAGATCGTGAGTCTGCAGCCGCTCGGGGGCTTCTGGAGCACGCTGGCCTCGCGCCTGTTCCTGCTGCCATTCACCGCTTTTCGATTGTCCTCGTTCTCGAGCAGAGAATATGTCCGCGGATGGCTTTTCTATCTGTTGCTGCCGTTGATGCTGCTGGCGGCGCTGGCGATGTTTCCTCTATGCCTTCTGTTCTCGATCGCCGATCTTCAGGAGGAGCCGAATAATCATCTGGTCGTTGCGAGAAAGCCCGCGATCTCGAAATCCAGCTCGGTATCGATATCCAACGAACGTTCGGGCGGCATCTCGTAAGCGACCACGTGCCCGTCGAAGAGACGCTCGCGAGACTGGATGAACGCGGGCCGGAGCGCGTATGCGGCGGTATTGATGCTGTACACCTTCGGCGCGGCTTGCCGGTGGGCCAATCCTGTCTCCGGCTCGCAGACCAGCCGCGCGCGCCGCTTGTCATCGCATTGGACCATGTTGAAATACGGGTTGCGCTCCGACTCGCATACCGTGATCGCCGCATCCGCCTCCGGCGTTTTCCGCAACAGCGTGATCGTGCCCTCCACGTCCTCTACCGAGCGGAACGGGCAGGTGGTGTGCAGGTCGACAAAGATCTCCAGATCCGGTTGGGCGATCCCCTCCAGGGCGTGTTGCCAGACCGCCCAATGCGGCGCGCGGTCGTCCGCGAGTTCGACCGGCCGGATGAACGGGACTTCCGCGCCGCAATCCCTGGCGACCGCCGCGATCTCCTCGCTGTCGGTCGAGACGATCACGCGGTCGATCGACGGTGTTTCCAGTGCCGTATCGATGGCCCAACCGATCAGGGGCCGGCCGGCCAGCAGGCGAATGTTCTTCCCCGGCACTCCTTTCGATCCTCCGCGTGCACAGATGCAGGCGACAACGCTCATCAAACCCTCCTCCCGAACAGCGAATCCGAACGGGTAGTTTACGCGTTTTCCGCCTAAATACCAAGGCTCAGTGTCATTCCGTTTTCGACAACAACGTTTGCCTCGAAACAAACCGAGAGTCGCAAAATTGGTTTTTGACTTCGACCCCGCATATCGCTACATCTGCGGGTATGCCGCGACGGGCACCGTTGCGCATCATTATTAACGATTTGTGGATCCGACGCCGTTGCGGGTCACTGAAAAGGAATCACATAATGCCGAGTATTCCGATCAAACTTGTCCTGCTCGGCGCCGGCGGGCATGCATCCGTGTTGCTGGAATGCATCTCCGATTTGTCGGACGTGGAGTTGGCCGGCGTTCTGGACGCGGATTCCTCCCGCTGGGGAACGGCGTTCGGTTCGGTGACCGTCCTTGGCGACGAAGCGCGCTTGCCGGAATTGACAGCCGACGGTATCGCCCACTTCGCCGTTGCGGTGGGGAGCGCCGGCGCAAACCGTGCGCGCGAACGTTTATTCCAGACCGGATGCGCGGCCGGATTGGAACCGCTGACCATTGTCCATCCGGCCGCTATTATTGCTCCTTCCGCGAAGCTCGGCGCTAGCGTGCAATGTTTGGCCGGCGTCATCGTCAATACCGAAGCCAAACTCGAAGAGAATGTGCTGCTCAACAGCGGCGCGATCGTCGAGCATCATTGCCGTATCGGCGCGCATACGCATATCGCTTCCGGGGCGACATTATGCGGTGCGGTGGAGGTAGGGCCCCGGGTTCATATCGGTGCGGGAGCCCTCGTTCGCCAGGGCATACGGATCGGGGCCGATGCCGTCGTGGGTGCCGGCGCGGTCGTCGTCCGGGACGTGGATCCGGCGACGACCGTCATCGGTAATCCGGCACGAGCGGTTTCGTCAACGGATTAGCATGTAGACTTATGCATATCGGAAAAAACCATCAGGGCGTTTTGAAATTTTCTAGTAGATTCCTCCGAATTAAGTAAACTGTCCCCGGAACTGCGAGATACATCCGTTCGTTTCATAGTTGAATTTCATACCATCTATCTCAATATATGCACCTGGTGCATTTGGGAAAGTAACAGCTTTTACCCGTCTCTTTATTTCTTGGGGCGACATATCAGGTGTGATTCTACATAATTCATCAAGTTCTTTACGTTTATATGGCGTTCGTTTCCACAATTCATCTGATTTAGGTAGGTCATCGCCCGCAAGAATCAAAGATGTAATCTCATAGAATAGTTGAAGGATATAGCCATAACATCTATCTGTCAGCGTGAAAACCGTATCGCTTTCATAAAGCGGGAATCGTTTTACGACAATCATCTCCCCTGTATCGACTTTAGGATTCATATGGTGGTAGGTTACGCCAAAGGTATCTGCTTTGTCATAAATGGCGAAATTCGTGCATCCAATTCCCGGATACTCTGGTGGACCGGGGTGAAAATTTATACTTGCCTTTTCCGCTCTGTTAAGAAGGTATTCTGGAATTATCCAAGGCGATAGGTAGGATATAATGTAATCACCCTTCCACCATCCGGTGTCTTCCGGAATTTGGTCGCCCCGCTTTCCCAGTAAAATTTCGTGTTCAGGGAAATGAGCCTTCACGAATTCCACCGCTCGCTCACAGTAAAAGTCTTTTTTCTTCCCGATGAATAGTATTGATGGACTCATTTCGTCTCCTTGTGTTTGTGCAGGCTAACATGGCGTTATAGTCGGAAATGGCGGCGCTGAGGAACTTCTTGGGCAACGATAGTTTCCCCATGGCTCCTCCATCTCGTAAGCCGCTACTTCATGCAGACAGTTCCCATGGGAACCCGGCACTGGGCCTTCCGCCCGCAACCATAGCCCGCCTTCCGCTATTGAGATACTATACTCGTCTGGGGGAAAACATCAACAAGATATAGTAGACGCCTCCGTCAAAAGTCCCGTGTCGGCTCACATCTTGTACGCCAAGGAGCCTGGCGCCGCAAGATATAGTAGGTTCGGCTTCATGCGGACGACTTTTGGCGGTGGCATCAAAAAAGGGTCTTCAGCGGAATTCGTGGGTCAAAATGACCCGATTTCACTCTGGGTTCACCACCAGAGATGGGCCGCCCACCTCCTCCACCGCCACCCGTCGCCCCGGATGTGCATCGTCAGGAGCTTGCGCAATGTCAGAGCGTCGGCATTCCCGATCAACGCCGGATCGTCGATATACCGCTGCCCCTCGTCCTGCGACTCCGGCCAGTCGAAGGGCGTGATCCAGCCGTGGGCGTGGAGCGTTTCGATCAGCTTGACCGTCGTCGCGCTGTACTGCGGATACGGCGTCGTCCCCTCAGGCGCACACATGCGGCCGAAATCGCCGTCTTCCATCTCCGGCAGCAACGCGATAAGCGCATCGGCATCATGGATCGAGATCGGATCGCTCAGACTGTTCACGGGCGTCCCCCTATCCGGCCTCCAATTGCTCGCGATACCGCCCCAGTTCGCGCTTGAGACCTTCGTTCTCGGTTTCCTCGATCAACTTGCCGATCTTCTCGGCCAGGCGTTCGCTCTTCTTGCGCAACTTGCTTGTCAATCCGTCCTCGCCGATATCGACCTGCAATTCGAGGAAATCCTCCCGCAGCTTCGCCCCGATCTTGACCGTCTTGTCCTCGGTCAACTCGTCGAGGCGCTTCTCGATCTTCTCCTCCATCGGCAAGCCCTTGAAGGTATCGGCCATCAGTTCCAAGTGTGCCACCGCCGCCGCCGGCTTCTTGTTGCACAACTCCTCGCCGCGTTCGAATTCGTGCCGGTAATAACGCTTCACCGCTTCGATCAATGCCGCGGCCTCCTTGCCCTTCTCGTCCTCCTCCTCGGCGTATTTCTGCAGCCGCATCAACGTGCCGCGGACGGACTTGCCCGGCACCAGCCGCTTGGCGTACCTCTCGAAGTGGTCCAGCTTCACCCCCGCGACCATCGAGGCCGGCTCCGAGAGCACCATCCACTCCAGCGGCGCGTCCATGAAGACGATGGCCTTGGCGAGCCATTCCGCCGCCGGCGGCGTATGCCCCATACCGGAAACATTGTAGAAGTCGATGTACCGGAATCGGTCGCGCTTGTAGTCCTCGTAGACCTGTTTCGTCCCTTCGAGGTTGAAATCCTTCTCGCCGCTGATCAGGACGAAGCGACAGAGCGTCTTGGCCCGCTGCAGCAGCTTCGGATCCGGACGCTCGTTAAAGCCGGGCTTGATCTTGTTATCGGGAATAGGGATATCCCGATACCCGTTGCATCCGACGAATGGCACCGCGCCCATGAAGACGTCGGAGAAGCCGATGCCGAGCATGCTCGCGCATCGACCGCCGCCGGAGGTGCCGCTGATGTAGATGCGCCGCTTGTCGATGTTGTACTGCTTGCAGAGGTTGTGTACCGCATCGAGAGGGACGCCGAAGCGCTTGGCGACGTCCTCCTTGTTGCCGATCTTCTGTCCGCCGGCATAGATGAGCTTGTGCTTGTCCATGACGTCCTTGTATTCGCGCCACGGCCCGCCGTAGTCGTCGGGAGAAATATAAATGTACAAGCCGTAGGCTTCGCTGCCGTCGTAACCCTCGGGGACGTAGACGTCGACGTCCACCTCCTCGATTTTGTACGCGTCCTTCCGGTCGTCCTGGGGCTTGCCATAGCAGCGTTCGCGCACCTTGGTCGAGAGCGGGTGGCGTTCCTTGAAGTTGGCCACATAATGGCCGGTTCTGGCCTTCTCCTCCCCTTCCCCGGCGTGACCGTAAAAGGCAAGAAATGACAACAAAAACAAGAGCGAGACGAATCCGGTCGAATATGCACGTGCACACATGCCACTCTCCTTCCCGACAGCAGGGTGTCGTCATCAACGATTCGGTCTGAATGCGCCCGACGCGCACTACACTCATGATAAGGCACGCCATGCATAGGGCAAGCCTTTTTCGCCCGAAATCTCCGGACTACGTCTTCTTTCTCCGCGCCGAACCGGATTTCTGAGCGCAGTTGCGGTATTTCGACGCGAAGTCTACGGTCAAAGAAGCGACACTCATGAAATGGAGGGGACATGTCTTTCTCTTCGCGGGTTGCATATTCTGGCCCAAAGCGTTAAAAAGAGGATGCATCCGGCTTTTTGCGGCAGATCTTGTCTGGATAACTCTTGTCAAGCCGACAACGCCGCGTTACACTGGAAGCATGCATTGGGCAGAGGGAATCCGTGTTTTGAAAACGGTTACCCCGTATTGGACAAGGATCAATTATGAAATTCGTCTGTCCGGAAACCGAAAAAGCTTTCGAACTTCGTGACGACCTGGCCGGCAAGACAATTCGTTGCCCTGCATGTAAACAGGTACACGAAGTGCCCGCGGCGGCGGCATCCGAGGAGGTTCTCTTCGACTTCAGCGACGAGGCCGCCGAAGAAGCCGCCAAAGCCGCGACTGCCCCACGCGCGGACGATGTCGATGCCATGGCCGAGACCATGGATATGAACAAGGCCGGCGCGCTGGTGGACTGGGGCGAGGAGGAGAAAGCCGAGCCTGTCTACAAGCGCCGCCACCAGGACCAGCAGCGCGGTCACAGGAAAGGCGGGACCACCGCGGTCAAGGCGAGCAAGGTGACCGCGGAGAAGAGCGATACCAAGCCCCGGCGAGCAACGCGTTCGAAGACGGATAAAGCGCCGGAGAAGGGGAGAAAGGAACGCGGCCGTCGCCGCCGAAGCCGAGAGGAACCCGAGGACGAAGGACGCGGCCGTCGCGGACGACATCGAAGCGAGAAGAACGAGCCGATGTCGTCGACGACCAAGATCCTGATCGGCGTCGGCGCGGGCGTACTGCTTGTCGTTGTCATCGTCGGCATGTTGGTGCAACGCTCATCCGAACGGCAGCGAAAGCGCGACGAGGTGGCCGTGGCGATGCAGAACTTCCAAACCGCCGCGGAAGGGAGCGACCTCGCCGCTCTCGAGACGACCGCCAACAAGGCGCGGAACGTGATCCACCGCAACCGCGACGTCGTGGATAATGCCGACGAAAAACTGGCCGAATTGGAGGTCGGTGTCGAACGCGCCAAGGCGGAGCAGCTAATCGAGTCGACCTTCGCGAACAAGAACGCCAAACTCGATTGGCTTCTCGGCCGCGTCCGGAACAACCTGGACAGCGAGATTATCGCGGGAGACGCGAAACTGCGGGAAGAGGTAACGCGCCGCTTCGGCGAAGCCGTACACCATCGCGCCAAGATGCTCGCCGATGACTGCGCTCGCGGCGAAGACCGGACCGAGAAGCTGGCGGAGGTGGCCGAGACCTATCGCGAACACGTCGAAGCGAAGTTGGGCGACGAACTGCTGGCCATGGCGAAAGAATCCCAGAGCGCCAAGCGCAAGCGCGAGCAGGCGGAAATCTTCGGCGTACTCGACGCGGTGGCCGAACGCCTCAACGACGAGGGGCCCGGAGCGGCCCGGGCGTACTGGCACCAGATGCGCGACCGGCTCAAACGACTCGAGGACGAAGAGCCCAAGGACTGGTTGGCTGAACTGGATCGGACGCGAGAAACCCTCGCCAAGGGCGATAACCCGCCGGAAAGCGGCGACTTCACGATCTCCGAGGAGAACCTCCCGGCGCTGAAACAACTCTTCGGCATCGACCGGATCGTCGCGGAATGGGAAAAGCGCGGCGCTGAGCCGGGTTTGCCGACGGCGTGGCCACGGATCAAGGAGAAGCTCAAAGCGCTCAACAAGCCCAACGGTCGCCTTTTCCGCGATGCCATGCGACAGATCGAGGATATCGTCAAGCGTTCCCGGCAGGCGTTGGAATACCTGGCCGGCAAGCAACTGTTGATGCGCGAAGGCGACAAGAAGAAGAAGAACGAAGGCTACATGGCCGTTTTGACTCTGCGTGCGGCGGTGGCGCGGCCGGGCATCCGGTTCGACCGGGGGGACCTGAAAGCGACCAAGGATCGTGCCGAATCCGCCTTGACCATCGACGGCACCAAAGTCAAGCTCGATGTCGCCGCCGAGGACTTCGAAAAGAAGTTCACCCTCTACAGCGAGGGGTATCGCTTCGAAACCCCGGCGACGCCGCTTTCCTACCAGCCTTTCGCCTGGACCGCCTCGCTGGCCCGACGCATGAAGAAAGCCGAGGTGCCCGCCGACACGGTCAAGACCTGGGAACTCATGGAAGGCCCCGGCTGGCCGGTGGCCTTCGGCGAGAAAGACGGCAAGAAGTACTGCTTCTTCGAGAACGAGCTCTATACCGTCACCGAAGCCGACAACGAAAACGTGGAGGACCTGGAAGCCTACCGCGCCGCGGCGAAGAAGCTGCACCAGGATATCATGAACGACGACAACCTCTCCCAGAAACTGCGCTTGGCGCTGGATCACGTACTGCAGGGAACCTATGGCGAACTGGCCGCAGAAGACTATATCAACGGCGATTTCTGCCGTCAGGTCGTCCAGGGGCCTTATCTGGAAAAGCATGTCCATAAACTCGCCGATCAGCACCGTCAGAATCTCGAAGCCTACCGCCAAGCACTGGCCAAGGTCCAGGCGGGACGCCCCTTCTTTTCTTTCAAGCGCGCCGACGGTGCCACGGTGACGGCGCTGCGGGTACTCTCGGCCGACTTGGACCAGGGGCATGTCGAAGGCGGCGACCAGGACGCCAACAATCCCACCCGCGTACCGCGCTACCGGTGGCGCATCGAGAGCGCTGCGGAGGCCGTTTTCGCCCGCCCGCTGCCGGAACGCCAACTCTACCCGCTGATGCTGGTCAACGTCTACGAAGGCAAGCACACGGCGCCCCCGCCGTCGGGCGCACCGCAGCGCGCCGAAGTCTGGCACCCGGTCGACGGACTCCTGGCAAGCTGGACGAAAGGCGACAAGACCCTCACCGGCGATCCGGACGTCTGGATCCGCGCCGTCGGGGCGGAGACCGCCGGCATCCGGCAGAACATGCGCGGCAGCGGACCGCCGGCCTGGGGCTTTCCCATTCACGTACCGCTCTACGACGGACGCGACTACCCGCTTGGAATCGTCACGCCGCATGGTCTTTTGGACAGCCCCGCATTCACCGACATCGAGGATAAGGCTGAGCGGCACATGGCGGAGGATAAATGGCTGCAGAAATGCGCCGAGATCCTGAAAAGCCCGGGAGACCTGGCGCTTTTCTTCCGTCATCTGGCCAAGTACTGTCTTGACTCGCCCATGGCGACCGACCCCGGTTTGATCGGACGCAAGAAGGCCACCGGCGAGTTCCACCAGACCGTCTACCAGCTTCTCGACCGCAAGGTCGCCGGCTTCTTCATCGGCGACTGCGACGACATGGCCGAGTTCTACCAAGTCGTCACCGCCATGCAGGGCAAGAACAGCTTCGTCTTCTCGCTCCCCGGCCACGCCGCCTGTGGCTATGTCGATGTCGATGAGGAAGGCGAAGACAAGAAGTATTCGCTCGTCTTTCTGCAGACCGGACCGGCGCAGCTCTTCGCGGGCGAGGATTTCATCGAGGTGTTGCGCAACGGCGTCAAGTCGTTCGACCGCGGCGGTTCGCACCATTTCGATCCGGAGAGCGTGGGATTCCTGCTTCGCTTCGGTGGCGAGCAGCGCCGGACGCCTTACGCGCTTTCCTCCGAGGTGCTGCTCGACAGGGAATACGCCGAACAGATGATCGATATCCAGTCGTACTGGCACTACCACTATTACAGCACGGCGCTGCGCAAACTGCGCGACATCATCGAGAAACGCCCCATTCTCGGGAATTACAACGAGATCCTCGGCCTCTACTCGATGATCGGCCTCTACGACAAAGCGCGCAATCTCTACGAGGAGAAAATGCGTCCCATCAAGACCGATCCCCGCTCGCGATTGAGCAACCTGTTGCGCATGATGGACCTCTGCGCCAGGCATGACGACAAGGATCAGATGAAGAAATACCTCCAGGAAGTCATGATCATCATGAAGGAGGAATACCTCGACAAGAAGGATATCCGTGGCTATCTGGGCTGCTTCAATATCCGCACGCAGGTGGCCGCCGTCTTCCTGGAGGAGGGCGACTTCCTCAACGGATTGAACCTGCTCAAAACGGATCTCGATATCCAACCGCAACTACACGGCGGCTATCTGCCGGGCCCGCTGCTGCGCGTGCTCGCGGCGTACTATTCGGAGATCCGGCGGCACGAGGATGCGGGCAAGCCGATGTCTCTTCAACTCGAGAAATGGCGCGACTTGATCGCCCTGGAAATCGAGAAGAACCTCAGCCGGTTCTTCCTCGAAAGCGACAGCTTCAACAACACTCTCGGCAAGTACAGCATGCTCGGCACCTTCGCCATCGCCCGCTTCGGCCGCGAAACCAGCATCGAGAAGCTCTGCGCCGACGGCCCCTATCCCGAGGGCGAGCGCCAGCACCACGAGCGCGGGGCGGCGATCACCGACGAGGACTGGGCCTGGTTCCGCGTCTGCCCTCAGTTGGCTTGGGGCCTGGCCCAGGATTTTCTGGACAAGGAGAACAAACCCGAGACGTACGCGCCGGAAAAAGCGGTCCCCTTGATCGAGGCGATGCGCCGCGGCTACCGGGTAGCCACCGAACGGCAACTGGGCAGCATGGAATTGATGGACGGCTTGATGCTCACCGCCGCGCTGCGCAAGGCGCTCTTCCAGCAAGACAAGGAGGCGTTTACCGCGCTCTTCATCCGTCTCGGAAAGCTCGACCACAGCAGCTATTATCAGGCCGCCGCCGAAGAGTTCGGACGATCCTGCGGCTACATCCGCATGGAGGAGATGCCCGAGTGGATGGAAATTTTCCACAAACACGTCCCGGGCAAGCAGTATTATTTCCGCGCGGCTTACGCGGCGGTGCGCGCCAAACAGTACGACCGCGGGCTGTATATCGGCGAAAGGTCGGCGGATTTTTTCCCCGACGAGAAATCCATGTCGGACGAAGCCAAGGCGATGAAGCCGCTGATCGAACATCTCAAGAAGGAGAACCCGGCCGAGGAAAGCGACAAAAAGGAAGCGGCGTAGCCACGCCCGCGCCTTGGACGACATAAATCCGAACTGGAGAGCCGTGCTCTCCGCTTTTTTGAGCAGCCGTCGTCGGCTATACGGTGGAGAAGCGACCTGTTCATTGCTCCGACACCCGTTCCCCTCGCCCGGCAATTTCAACATAAAGCTAACACGACAACGACAACCATCGGGGGTAAGCTGAGGGGAATGGGGATCGGAGTTGGCCATGACCGGACAGCGCTTCTGGCGCAACATTTTCTGCCTTTTCATGTTCCTGATCAGCCAGTCTGCGGCGACGCCCACCGCCGAGAAAATGCTCGGATACGGCTGGGAGCCGTGGGAGCCCTATCAATACAAGGGAGAGAACGGAGAGGTTCACGGTCTCGACGTCGAGCTGGTGGAGGCCATGGCCATCGTCGCCGGCTACCGGATCAACGTCAGGGCGGTACCTTGGAAGCGACACCTGAAGGATATCCAGGCGGGCAGGATCGAACTCGCCTCCGGTGCGTCGAAATCGGACGAACGAAAAGCGTATGCCTATTTTTCCGTTCCGTATCGCATGGAGACTGTCGTCTTGCTCGTGCGTCGAGGCGAGGCAGAGGACTACAAGTTCCAGAGCCTGCGCAGCATCGTCCGAACCGGCTTTCGTCTGGGTGCGATTCGCAGCTACTATTACGGCGAGACGTTCGCGGAATTGAAGGAAATACCGAAGTTCCAGGCGCAACTCTCGGAAGTGACCGAAGAAGAACAGAACCTGCGCAAGCTTCTGAACAATCGCCTCGACGGCATGTTGATCGACATGTACACCGCCGCGTCACTGACCCACAGACTCCATGTCGAAAGCCGGATCGATGTCCACCCCATGACTATTCACGTCGCACCGGTACACTTGATGTTCAGCAAGAAAAGCTGCACGCGCACAGATGTCGAGGCGTTCAACCAAGCATTGGCCGTGATCAAGCAAAACGGCGTTTACGAAGGCATCATGAAGAAATACGCTTTTGCGGACAAAATCGACTGATCCCCTCACTCCACCCAGTAGCGCCAAACCTCGTGGCCTTCGGTGTCACGGATTTTCTGCTTGCGCACTTCCAGATAACACCAGTCCCGCGCCGGGGAATCGTTTTCGCAATAATTGCTCAACAGCCTGTATGCCAACAAGAAACACAGCAGCAGGATAGCCGCCATCACTTTCAAGTCTCTCTTGGTCAGCCTGGCCAAGCGCATGGCGTTCTCCTTTTCCGCCAAAGCGTGGCAAATGGCAGGCCAACGGCGCATGAGAAAAGCGCGAATCTGCCATGTCGTGGCTCTGGCGAGTGGCGACGCCGCAGGCTGCATATATGCAGTACTCAACCAGAGCCGGAAACCGCGTGCCGGACCATCTGCATGCAAATGCCGGCGCGGCATGACCGCAATTATTGATTATTTGTGCAAAACTTGCTTCAGTCGTTCCCCGGCACGGAGCGACCGGTACGGCGAAAAGCGCTGGGGCTATTGCCGGCATGCTGCTTGAAAAGCCGACTGAAGTAGAGCGGATTTTCGTAACCTACGGCGTAGGCGATCTCGCTGATGGGCAGGTTGCTCATCAGCAGCATCTCCTCGGCGCGCTGCAGGCGGTAACGCGTCAGAAACTGCAGCGGCGCCATCCCGACCTCCGCTCGGAACAAATGCGCCAATCGGCTCGGGGAGAGGTTGCAATACGCGGCCAGTTCAGCCATGCCGATGCTATGCGCGTAGTTTTCCGACAAATACTGCAACGCTGCGCGCACCCGCAGATCCAGCAGTGCGTGCCGGCTGGCGGGATTGATCGTGTCGAGCCAGAGCAACACGCGTTCGACCAGATTGAGCAGGAAGTCGCGGCCGCGTGCCCACGGCGCCATCGCCAGCGTTCGTCCTTCGCCAAGCATCTCGACGATCTGGCCGCGCAATGCCTCGTCGTGAACGTGCAGATGCAATATCCCCGGCGCCAGGGCCGGCCACGCCAACAACTCGTCCCACTGCGCCCGGGGAGTAAAGGCCGCCCAGTAATGCTCCCATGCCGGGGCCATATGGTAATACTGCGGCACACCCGGCTGGTAGCAGATCGCATCGCCCGGCCCGATGTGATAGACATCCTCGCCGACGCGGATATCGGCGCCGCCGGCAACGGCGTACTCCAGAAGCCAAAGATCCGTGCCCCCGGGACGCGCGACCCAGTGCGGGTCGTTCTCGTCTTGCCGGCCATAGCCGACCATCATCGAGATAGGGATGGGGGGAGTGCGCCCCGTAGTCATGATAGCAGGATTGTGCATATTTCCAGCAACAATGCAACTGGCGGAAGCCGGTGGCGATTGGGTATGTATTACGCATGTGCGCTACGAGACAGCAGGATCGCGTCAAGATCATGAAAGGGGAGTGGGCATGACCGTCCGTTTCGGCATTCTGGGACCGGGGAATATCGCCAACAAATTCGCCGATGGCATGAAAAACGTATCGGTGGCCGAGATCGTCGCCGTCGCTTCGCGGGACAGGAGCCGCGCGGAAGCGTTCGCCCAGGCACACGGCGCCCAACGCGTATACGACGATTACGCCGCGTTGGCGGCGGACAGGGATGTCGACATCGTCTATGTCGCCACGCCGCACACGTTCCACAAGGAGCAGGCGCTGCTCTGCATCGAGGCCGGCAAGGCCGTGCTCTGCGAAAAACCGATCACCGTCAACGCCGGAGAGACCGAGACGTTGATCCGCGCCGCGCGCGCCAAGAATGTCTTCCTGATGGAGGGCATGTGGACGCGTTTCTTCCCGGTCATGGTCAAGGTCCGCGAACTTCTGGCGGAGAAAGCCATCGGGGAAGTGCGCATGGTGCAGGCCGACTTCGGCT
Source organism: uncultured Planctomycetaceae bacterium (assembly GCA_964457365.1). Classification (GTDB taxonomy): domain Bacteria; phylum Planctomycetota; class SZUA-567; order SZUA-567; family SZUA-567; genus CAYWFP01. The sequence continues at coordinate 15,648 of CAYWFP010000040.1, read as the reverse complement.
TCCGCGGCGGCGACAACGCCGAAGGGCGCCACCTCAATCCCGCCCTCGCCGGCGGAGGCCTGCTGGACGTTGGCGTCTACCCGCTGGCGTTCTCGTCGATGGTTTTCGGCGCGCCGAAGGAGGTGAAGGGCGTTGCCGAGATCGGTTCGACCGGCGTCGACGAGCAATGCGCATGGGTCCTCGCCTACGAGAACGGCGCCGTCGCAATGGGCGCGGGCGCGGTACGGACCAACACGCCGATGGAGGCTTACATCCTCGGCACCGACGGCCGCATCCATGTTCACGCGCCGTTCTGGCGCCCCGAACGGTTGACGCTGACGCGGTACGGGCAGGAGTCCGAGTCCTTCGAATACCCCCACACCGACCACGGCTTCAGCCACGAGATCGCCGCTGTCTGCGACGCTCTGGAAAAAGGCCTGACCGAGCACCCGGTGATTCCGCTCGAGGAGAGCCTGCAGTTGCAGCAGACCATGGACGAGTTGCGGCGCCAGTGGGGGTTGAAATATCCGTTCGAGTAACGGAGCGGTTGGAACGATCGGCTTGCGCGAAGGAAGACGCACCTCGAGCACTTCGGATTTCGAGAACAACGGCCTGTAGAGCCCCGCACGGGGCGAAGGAGTCGACCATGACGACGATGCAATACGGAAATGTAGCCGGCATCGAGAAATCGATCTCGCGCCTGGTGCAGGGAACGATGATGCTGAACACCGCCGACAAGGACCGCTGGTTCGCCCTGCTCGACGACCTGCACGCGCTGGGATGCAACGCCTTCGACTCGGCCCACGTCTACGGCGGCGGCGAGTGCGAGCGTTGCCTGGGACAATGGATGGAGGCGCGCGGCAACCGCGACGAGATCGTGGTACTGACCAAGTGCTGCCATCACAACGGCGACCGCAGGCGCGTCACTCCGTTCGATATCACCAGCGACCTGCACGATTCGCTCGCGCGTCTGCGCACGGACTACATCGACCTCTACGCCTTCCACCGCGACGACCCGGCGGTGCCGGTGGGGCCGCTGGTCGAGCGTTTGAACGAGCACCTCGCCGAGGGGAAGATCCGCGTCTTCGGTGGCTCCAACTGGACGCACAAACGCGTCGAGGAAGCGAACGAATACGCGCAGAAACACGATCTCGTCCCCTTCGCTTTCAGCAGCCCGAACTTCTCGCTCGCCGCGCAGGTGAAGAGCCCGTGGGGCGACGACTGCGTTACCCTCTCGGGGCCCGAGAACGCCGGAGCGCGCGCGTGGTATGCCGAGCGCCATTTCCCGCTCTTCACCTGGTCGAGTCTGGCGCGCGGCTTCTTCTCCGGCCGCTGGAATCGCGAGAATTACGAGGAGATGGGCAAAACCGCCGACGGCAGCAGCATTCATGCCTACTGCTACGAGGAGAACTTCGTCCGCCTCGACCGTGTCAACGAGTTGGCCGAGGAGAAGAACCTGACCGTCGCGCAGATCGCCATGGCCTGGGTGGCGAGCCAGCCGCTGAACATCTTCAGCCTGATCGGCTGTTATACCGGCGATGAATTCGAACAGTGCCTGCAGGCCTCCGCGTTGCAGTTGTCCGACGCGGAACTCGCCTGGCTCAACCTGGAGGCCGACGTCAAACCCGAGCCGGTCGGCTGACCCGTGACGGGTCCGTCCGAATCCGGCAGTCCACGCCCCCCTGCCTCCGGGCAGGGGTCTTTTTTTGAAAAATGCTGCCGAGATGGCGAGTCATGGACGGAAAGAGGTTGCATCCGACACCCTGCGCACGCATTATCGGTAACAGAACGCGTATCGCACCGAAAGGAGAAGCATGAGCCTGGAGTACGCCAAGGGCGTGATCGCCGCGGAGATCCGCATGCTGCAGGCCGTCCACGACAGGCTGGACGAGCACTTCGTCCGCGCGCTCGATCTTCTGACCGGCTGCACGGGGCGGATCGTCTGCTCCGGGGTGGGCAAGGCCGGATTGATCGCGCGCAAGGTGGCCGCGAGCCTGGCGAGCACCGGTTCGCCCGCGTTCTTCCTCGATCCGGTCGATGCCCTGCACGGCGACCTGGGCGCGGTCTGCGCCGGAGACGTCTCGCTGCTTTTCAGCAACTCCGGCGAGACCGTGGAGATCACCAAGTTGCTCCCGTGCCTGCGGCGCCAACAGGCGCGGATCGTCGCCGTCACCGGCAACGACCGCTCCACCCTGGCCGCGCAGGCGGACGTGACGATCCTGCTGGGACATATCGAGGAGGCTTGTCCGCACGGCTTGGCGCCGACGGCGACGACAACGGCGATGCTCGCCGTCGGCGACGCGATCGCGCTGGCGTTGATGCAGCGCAAAGGCTTTGGCCCCGACGACTACGCGCAACTTCATCCCGCCGGCACGCTCGGCCGGAAGAGCCTGCCGGTGGAAGACGTGATGCGCGTCGGCGAAGGCGTCGCCGCGGTGAATCCGGAACTGCCTGTCAGTGCGGCGGTGCTCGCCATCAGCCGCGCGCGCTCCGGCGCGGCCGTGGTGGTCGACGAGCAGAGGCATGTGCTGGGCATCTTCACCGACGGCGATCTGAGGCGTTTGATCGAACACGGCGGCGACCTCTCGACAACACCGGTGGGAGAGGTGATGACGCGGGACTGCCAGAGCGCGACGGCTGGGACACTGGCGGGCGAGGTGCTCGAAATCATGCGCCGCAGGCGGATCGCCGAGGTGCCGGTGGCGGACCAGGCGCGGCGATTGCTGGGCGTTGTCGACCTGAAGGGACTCACCGCGTCGTTGTAGCGCTCCCCAGCGCCTGAATGCCATATCCGCCATCGCTACAATCTTTGGCTGCATTCCGTTGCTTGCACAAAGCCGATCCGTCCATTACGATTGCGGCCAACGGATCAAGACGATCCACCGGAGGAAGACGCGGCGTGAAGACGCAGATCATCGAAGGCCCGGCTCGTTTCGAGATGCCGCTGATTCACCAGGCATTTGCCCCTTTCCACAACCCGGGGGAATACAATTCCTGTTTCCTGCGCGGCCCCTTCGACCGGCCATTCCCTTGTTCGCGCCTTGCATGCCTCCGTATCGCAATCGATAATGCATAATCATGCAATCCGCAATGCGGCAAAAAGCTGAACGTCGAGAATGGAGTGCCCGGAAGGGGAATAGCTTCTTCGGACCCGAAGGCCTTGCGTATCGAAGACGACGACGATCACACTCGGGAACGCTTTTCAAATGCGATCAGGGCGGCCGTTCACTCCGAGACAGCAACGAGAATATGCTTCGTTTCGCCTGACCAGAAGCGCCAAACGGAGATCATTCCTTCTCCACGGCGGTGAGACGAGCGAACTCGGCCTCGGTGACGGGACGGCTGTTATAGTACCACACCGTCTGCGGCGCCTTGGGCATGAAAGAGCCGATATCGTCAGTGAGAACCTTGCCGTAATACCTGCCGTGCAGCACGCCGTTGCGATAATGCGTCTCGAAGATCATCGCCCCCGACTCGTCGAAAATACGCCGCGCGCCGTGCTTGGCACCGAGGTGATAATCGGCGGTTTCCATCAAATGGCCGCTACGATGCCAGCGCCGCCAGCAACCGGTAAAGTCCAGCGAACGCCTGGTTTTCCGAAACGGCAGGTAATAGGCCTGCACGATGTAGTGTAACCGACTGGTCTGGCATGAGCCGAAAGCAAGGTGATACCCTCCGCCGACGAGCAGGAGCAGCACGACCCAGGGCATGCCGAAGCGGTAGAAGTTTTTACAGCACAGCATCGCGGCCAGATTCTGCATTACGCCCTCAAATTGACATCATAAACCAAATTACTGGTTTCTGCAACCAACTGCTGGAAAATAAAACCAACCCATCAGGTTGTAAATCTGGCCCCCATATTCACATAACCCTATATCTTAAAACATATTGCCAGCAGGGCTGAGATTTGGAACAACAATTGATTTTGCTAAACCGAACGATGCCAACCAGGCATAGCAGCTTGAAGAAGCAAGGACAAACGTATTTTGACTGCGAAAGGAGAAAACGAATGGGTATTTTCAGCCGGCTGCGCGACATTATCCACAGCAACATCAACACCATGCTCGAGATGGCCGAGGATCCGGAGAAGCTGATCAAGCTGATGATCCAGGAGATGGAGGACACACTCGTCGAGATTAAGGCCAACTGCGCCGCGGCGATGGCCACGCGCAAACGCATCGAGCGCGAGGTGGCTGCCGCCCGCGCCAAGGTCGAGGAATGGGCCAACAAGGCCGAACTGGCCGTCGGCAAGGGGCGCGAGGACCTGGCGCGCGAAGCGCTGAAGGAGAAGCGCCGCCTCCAGGAGCGGCTCGAAGGGATGGAACGCGAACTTGAAAACTGTGACGGCGTTGTCGCCAAGTACAAGGACGACATCGCCGCGCTGGAGCAGAAACTGACTACCGCGCGGGAGAAACATCGCGTCCTGGTGCAGCGCCATATTCACGCCAGCCAGAGCAAGCGCGCGCAAGAGAAGGTCCGCGAAGCCGACGCCGAGGACGCGTTCGTGCGCTTTCAGAAATTCGAGAATCGAATCGAGCGCATGGAGGCCGAGGCGAACCTGGTCAACCACGGTCGCAAACCATCGTTGAAACAAGAATTCGAGGACATCGCCAAGGACGACGAGATCGAGAAGGAACTCGATTCGCTGCGCAACCGGGTCAAGGGCGGCGGTTCGGCGGGACTGTAGAGACGTGAATTCGCGACTGGACGACCAATGCGCCAGAGGATAGCATTATTCTTTCCAGAAGTAATATCCGACGGCAAGGCCCGAGCAGTTTAAAAATAAATCCGGGCGGCATCTAAACCGGCGAAGGATGATCAATGCGCGCGCTGCTGCACCAGACGGATCTCTTCCACCCGCACGGCGATCCGGACGACCACTTCGACATGGCGTGCGTCTATGGTTTGGCACGGCGCGGCGCGCTTGATCTCAAGGGGGTGCTGATCGACTACCCGCCGGCGCATCGCAAGGGAGACCCCGACGTCATGGCCGTGGCGCAACTCGATCGTCTCTGCGGCCGGACCACGCCGGTGGCGATCGGTTCGCGTCGACCGCCGGCTCATCGCAACGACCACCTCGCCGAAGCGCCGATAGAAGACCAGGCCGGAATGAATTTCCTCCTGAAGATACTCTCGACAGCGGAGGAACCGGTGGCGGTCACCTGCGTGGGAAGCGCCATCGACATCGCCGCCGCCGGCAAACGCGCGCCCGAACTCTTTGCGGAAAAATGCACGGCGCTCTACCTCAATGCCGGCGCGACGCATCCGCACCCGGAGAAGCCGCAGGAACTGGAGTTCAACGTCCGCCTCAACCCGCAGGCCTACGCAGCGCTCTTCGACCTGCCCTGCCCGCTCTACTGGGCGCCGTGCTGGCACGAATGCGGAATCCGCGAAGTGGGCGAATGGGGCTCGTTCTACTGGCTCGCGCACACGGATATCCTGCCGCATCTTCACCCGCGGCTGCAGCACTACTTCGCCTTCATGTTCGCGCAGGAAGAGAGCCCGCTCTGGCTCAGGGCGCTTGCGGAACCGAGCAACACCCGCTGGCGGGAGGATCTGCTGCGGCAGCGGAGGGGGATGTGGTCGACCGCGAGCCTGCTGCACGCTGCCGGCTACGCCGCGAACAAGAACGGCCTCTGCGAGCGAGAAGACAAGGACGCTGTCTTCGCGTTCGTCCCCGCGAATGTGCGCTGCGACGATGACGGACGGACGCACTGGTCGCGCGCCAACGAACAAGGCGACCGCTATATCCTGCGCGTCAAAGACACCGCCCACTACGCCTCGGCGATGACCGCGGCGGTGAAGGAACTGCTGGAGGGGATCGGGTAACGCCCCCTTGGAAAAGGATCCGGAACGGAGGAACGAGATGCCCTCAGAACATGCCGATGGCGCGAGCCGATCAAGCGGTGCCCTGCCCGAGCGGATCGGCAAGTACCGCATCGAGCGCAGCCTCGGCCGCGGCGGCATGGGCATGGTGTATGTGGGCCACGACGAGACGCTCGGCCGTAAGGTCGCGGTGAAGGTGATCAACGAGAAGCTCGAAGGCGTGGAGAACGCGCTGAAGCGGTTCGAGAACGAGGCCCGCCTCGTGGCGCAGCTCAGCAACGCCCACATCGTCCACGTCTACGAGTTCGACCCCGACCACACCCCTCCGTTCCTGGCCATGGAATACGTCGACGGGATCGACCTGCGCAGCTTTATTCACCACCACGGGCCGCTGGCCTACGCCGAAGTACTCGATTGCGCCAAGCAGGTGCTTGCCGGTCTCGCCGCCGCGCACAAGGCCGGTATCACCCATCGCGACATCAAGCCGCACAACGTTCTGCGCGCCCGGGACGGCACGTACAAGTTGATGGACTTCGGCCTCGCGCGCAGTCTCCAGACAAGCGGCTCGCTGACCGCCACCGGCACCATCGTCGGCACGTTGCACTACCTGGCGCCCGAGGTGGCCAACGGCGAGAAGGCGACCGAGAAGAGCGACCTGTACAGCCTCGGCGTGACGCTGTACGAAATGCTGACCGGGAAAGCCCCCTTCGTCGAGGACAGCCCGCTGAAGCTGATCCGTCGCATCGCCACGGAGAAGCCGACCCCGGTGCGCGCACACCGCGACGACGTGCCGCCGGCGCTGGAGGCGTGGCTGGACAAGCTGCTCGCCCACGAGGACGACAAACGCTTCGCCTCCGCCGAGGAAGCTCTCGCGGCATTGGCCGGGATGGATTTCGGGGCGCTGCCGGAGCGCGCGGTCGGAGACGAACGGACCGAAGCCGAAACGGTGGAGATGAAGACGCCGCTGCGCGAAGACGATGTCGAATCGATCGTCCGCAAGGCGATTCAGCTCGAGGAAGCCGGCAAGGACATTTTGCGCGAAGAGTCGATCCTGGAGATCGCGCGCGAGCTGAATATCGGCTCGGACGCGGTGCGCCAGGCGATCCGGATCCACCAGACCTCGCGGACGGTGAGCTTGGAGGCGGTCGCGCCGCCGCCGAAACCGAAAGGCTGGCCGCATCCGCACGCCGCGAAGAAGAAACACGGCTTCCCCGCCGGCGTCATCGGCTGCGTCGTGGCCGTGGTGGCCTGCCTCGCGGTTCTCGGAGGCGTTCTTGGCCTGCTTGTCTTTGGGTTTTATATCCGGCGCGTCACGGGCGATAAAGAGGCGCGAGTTCTGAGGCAGGTCGAGGCGAAAGTGCGCGCGCAACGGTTAGCGCGAGAAGGAGACTGGGGCGCGCAAGCGGCGATCTTGAACAAGCGCATGACCTTTAGCTGGCAGAATGTTTCTCTTTCCGTAGCGCTGAAGGATCTGGAAAAGCGGGGGCTGGTTTACCAGCTGGACGTAAGCATCGAGGAGAGCGGAAAGGTCAATTCGCACGTGTACCTCAACGTCACGAATCAACCCATCTATTATATTCTCGACACTCTGCTCAAACCGCGCGGGTTGACCTGGTCTGTCGAAGGCGGCGTGGTGGTGATCCGGAGTCAGACGGCGGACGGGCGTGGACAGGAGATGCTGGACTCCCGCATCACGACGGAGTGGAACGAGGCGCCGCTGGAATTTGTCTTGAATGCCACCGCGAAACAGGGGTTGGTCTACCGTGTCGACGATGCCGAAGCGCTGGCGATCATCCGCGAAGAGAAATTCAGCGGCGACTGTACAGACCGGCCGATGCGCGAGGTGCTGGACCTGCTGCTCAAGCCGCGCGGCCTGGCTTGGCGCCTCGAGGACGACGTGGTCGTGATCAAGAGCAAATAGAGCGGCGAGCGGACAGAGAAAGGAAACGGCAATGATGATTAGTCCGATCGAATGGATACTGATCCTCCTCTTCCTGATTCCCCTGGCGTTCATCGTCGGCGGCACGATCATCGTCGTCAAGCTGCTCGGCCGCGGCGGGAGCCAGGAGTTCGACGAAGAGGAGATGCGCGCCATGCAGGAGCTCTACCAGGGGCTGGAAAGAATGGAGAAACGCGTCGAGTCGCTGGAGACGATCCTGCTCGAGCACGAGCGGGAACGAGGCGAAGAAAGGATCGAACGATGAGACGAACCACCGACGAAAGACCGCAGGCCATCTACCGTGCTCGCGGCGGCATGCTGCTGGGCGTCTGCAAAGGACTCGCGCGGCACTTCGACATGGACGTCTTCTGGATGCGCGTCATCTGGGTCGTCGCGGCGCTCTGCACCGGCTTCTGGGCGGTGGTAGCGATCTACTTCCTCGCCGGGCTCCTGATGAAGCCCGAGCCGGCGCTAGGCTTCAACACCACCGGCGACGAGGAGTTCTACAACAGCTACGTCGAAAACCGAGCGCTCGCGGTGGACCGCCTCAAGCGGCTGCACGACCGGCTCGACAAACGCATCCGCCGCATGGAGGATATCGTCACCTCCAAGGATTTCGAGTGGAAAGCGCGCTGGTAAGTCCGTGCCGGACGTGCAGCAACGCGATGCGATGGCGAAACGCTTCCGGGCTTCGCGCTCCCGCTGGTCGCGGGCACGACATCTCGATCGGCAGAGTAAATTGTCCGCAGCCTTGAGCCGTAACAGGAAAGCAACAGAACTCTGGAGGAGTAGTCAGCGCCTGCCGTACTCCCGCCGCTGCAACCAATCCGCGCGTTCGGCCAAAATGGCGTCGACACGCTGTTGCAAGTGGGGGCGGATCTCGGTCTTCTCGATGCCCGGGTGGCGCGCGGCATAGCGGCCGAGCTTACGCCGCAACAGCGGCAGGCAGACGGCTTTGTCGCGGCCGGACGCACGGAAGGGGTAGAGGTTCTGCAGGATCAGCAGCCCCTCGTTGGCATAGTCCAGTAGATAATTGGCCATGCGGTTGCACGGCCGCCGCGCGAGCAGGTCCAGGCTCAGTCGCCGAAGCGCGCGCAGATGCGCGACCAGCGACCGCCGGTCCTGCTCCGCGAGCGCTGCCGGCAGGTGATACTTCCCCGGCCGCTTGCGCGGATGGAGCGCGCGATTGTCGCGGATGCCCGTCACCTCGACATGCGCGGCGCCGTAGGCCTCCTCCAGGCGCAACCCGCAATAGCAAAGATCAAGCCGGAAAACGCCGCCCGTCTCGGCCACGCATTCGCTCAGGGGCCCGAGGTAGCCGGGACAGACGCCGCGGTAGACCGCGTTTCCGGCGAAGAGCGACCAGTCCACGCCCCACGGTCGGTCCTCCAGCGCCAGGATCTCGCCGCCATCGGCCACGGCGACCTTGGCAGGCGAGCGGAGGATCTCGGTGACGCCGATCTCGGGATACTCGCCCCAGGCGATGTTGAAGCGAGTGATGCTCGACTGGCCGCAACGATAACGGGCGTAGACCGCCGCGTGCGCCGCTTCGGGCGAATAGTGCACCGCGACGTCCTCGAGGAAGTCGTTGATGCGGGCCTCGCGGCGCCAGGCCTTGCGGATCTGCCGGTCGGCGGCTTGTCGATCGAGCATGGCGTTTCCATAAAAGAGGCGACACACAAAAGCCGTGTCGTTCACGAAATCCTCCTTTATAATAACGGCCGGACACGCGGACGCAAGCGAAGGTTGCGAATATGGACTATGTCGGCCGTGGCGGCGAGAAGATGGCTTGGGCGCTGGATCATTTCGGCCTCGACGTCGGGGGCCGTCGCTGCTGCGATCTGGGCAGCAACATCGGCGGTTTCGTCGACGCATTGCTCAAGCGCGGCGCCGCGCACGTCTACTCGGCGGACACCTCCTACGGCACGCTGGCGTGGACCTTGCGCAACGACGAGCGGGTCACGGTGATGGAACGGACCAACGCGCTGCACGTAACGCTGCCGGAAAAAGTAGACCTGGTCACCTGTGACGTGGGCTGGACGAAACAGGCGAAGGTCCTGCCGCAGGCGGCGACGCTCGTCAAGCCCGGCGGAACCATCCTGAGCCTGCTGAAGCCGCAGTACGAGGCGGAGAAGGAGGAGATACGACCGGGCAAGGGCAGAGTCGAGGACGAGGCGCTGCCGCGAATCCTGGCGAGCGTCACCGAAACGGCGCGGACCGTCGGCGTGGTGCGTGGGCCGGCGCTGACGCCGTTTCGAGGCGGTAAGGGGAAGAACCCGGAGTATTTCCTGCTGATTTCGGTGTAACCATCCGGCCGCACCGGGCGTATCCTGCGTGGAGCGGAAGAAAGGGGAAATGCAATGCGCGCATTCGTGTTTGCGGCCATGGCCGCGGTTCTTCCACTCCAGACTTTGGTGGCGGGCGATGTGCCGGCGAAGTACCGGAGGGCATATAGCGACTTGGACAAGGCGCTGCGGCGGATCGAGCGGCAGGTCGACCTGTACGAAAAAGCGCGCGTAACCGAGAACGGCGAGCCGGCGTTCTACATCGAGTTGCTCTGCGCCAGTCCCAATCGCGGGTCGGTGATCCTGGAGCCGCGGGTACGCAAGGGCGTGACGTTCAACCTCGACCGCGCCGTACAACTCGGCATCACCGGCATCAGCTTCGACATCTAATACCCCTGCCTCAATTCGGACTACCCGCGAGCAGACGAGTACCCGGCATTCTTCAAGCACGTCGCGAGCGAAGTACGCAAGCGCAAACTGATCATGGTGGTGGCAATCCAGGCCGCGTTCGTCGATCAGACCTTCGGGCATCTGGAGAATCCCGGCTATGAAAACCTGACGCTGGAGAGATACATCGCCGACACCCTCAGCGAATCGGGGGAAGCCTACCGCGAGGCGATCCGAGGCGGCGAGTAGCGGAGACTACTTCTCCGCGCGCACCCCGCCGACGAAACCGGCCAGAAACGCGGCCTGCTGCATGCGCACGGGCTCGGCGAAGTGCACGTGGTCGCAGAAGCGTTCCTCGGCGGGCCCGAGATTGCGCGTGAACGAATAAAGGTCGGCCACCGCAACGCCGGCCTCGCGCATGACGCGGTCGGCGACGGAGTTGTAGGCTTCCGCGTCGGCGGCGTAGCGGCGGAAATGGGCGCGGCTGTTGTGGATCTCGTCCACCACATCGGTGGTCCGCACCCAGACGAAGGTGCCCGCCAGCGCCATCGACAGCGCGGCGATCTCGCGGAGATTCTTCTCGTAGTCGTCCAGGGGCACTTGACGTGTAACGCTGTCGGGAGGCGTCTTGATGTCGTGCAGCCCGCAATTGACAAGCAGCACCTCAGGCGCGAAGCCGCCGCCTGCACATAACGCTTGCAAGTACGCCAGCACCATCGACGAGTCGCCGCCGTTGGCGCCTTGGGGAATATCCAGATCCTTCAGCGCTTCTTCCTCGCCGCTCTTGCGCGCATAATCGAAGACATCGCGGACCATGGCCTCGAGATAGGGGCCGTACTGGATCGAGATACTGTCGCCGATGACGAAGAGCGAGGGCATGAGAATTCCTTTCGCGGAAGCGGAATGCGGGCATTGAAGCGAGTGGGAAGAAATTGTCAAGCCCGGCTGTTTGTCCGCCCATGAAGCTTGCCAGACGGGCCGAATCGTGGCAAGGACCCGTCCGACAATTATTTCGGCATTTCGACGCAGTTATTGTGCCCTCAGGCAAGAAGCGAGCGAAAAGCGGTGCATGCACATCGGTTACGGCGAGCGACGCCGGATGGCGGCACAAGGCCGCGCCCCGAGTGGTCGGGGCAAGACGCCAACGAAGCAGGCGGGCCATCGTCGCCCGCCCGCGGGATAAACCCGCCTGTTACGCGTGCGCCGCTATTCCCCGTCGAGGTTCAGCACCAGGAAGCGCGCGCCGCCCTCCTGCCGCACCAGCAGCAGCACCTTCTTCCGCCCTTCCAGCGTCTTTACCACCTCGTTGAATTTCGACAGCGTCGGGACGTTTTTCTGATCCACCTGCACGATCAAGGCGCCCTCGCGGATGCCGGCCTGATCGGCCGGGCCGTCGGGGACCACCCGCGTCACCAGCACCCCCTCGTGGCCCTGGTGTTCGGGAAATTCCTGCGCGATCTCTTCGCCGAAGGACTGCACCTCGACGCCGAGGATCTTGCTCGCGGTGCTCTCCACCGTTGGTTCGGGCTGCTCGGGACCGGGAAAATCCGGCGCGAAAGGATCGTCCGGCTGCTTGCCGATGGTGATGCGAAGCGTCATCTTCTCGCCCTGACGGACGATCTCCACGGGGACGGCCTTGCCCACCGGGGTGCGTGCCACCAGGCGCTGCAGGTGCGCCGCGTTCGCCAACGGCTTGCCGGCGTAGACGAGGAAGATATCGCCGGCCTGCACGCCGCTCTTCGCCGCGGGCGAGCCTCCGCGGACGTCGCCGATGGCCACGCCGCCGTCGACATTCGGCAGGCTCGCGGCCATCTCCGGGGTGACGTCCTCGATGGTCACGCCGAGCCAGCCGCGGGTCACCTCGCCCTCCTCGATCAGCGGCTTGATGATCTCCTTGGCCAGGTGCACGGGGATGGCGAAGCCGACGCCGTTACTGACCCCGGTGCGCGTGGCGATAGCGGAGTTGATACCGATCACCCGGCCGTCGAGGTCCACCAGGGGGCCCCCGGAGTTGCCGGGGTTGATGGTGGCGTCGGTCTGGATGAAGTCCTGGTACATCACCGCGCCGAGTTGTCCGCCGGCGAGACGGTTGCGGCCGGTGGCCGAGACGATGCCCACCGTTACCGTCTGCGTCAATCCGAACGGCGCACCGATGGCGACGACGAGATGTCCGGGCTTCAGCGCCTTCGAGTCGCCGAGGACCAGTTGCGGCAGGTTTGTCGGCGGATTCTTGATCTTGATCACCGCCAGGTCGGTCTTCGGGTCGGTGCCGACGATCTCGGCCTCGTATTCCGACTCGTCCTTGAGCACCACCTTGAGGCTCTCGGTGCCCTCGACGACGTGGTTATTGGTGACGACGTGGCCTTGCGCGTCGATGATGAAGCCGCTGCCCATACCGGTGTGGCGCCGCGGGCGCGGCGCGCTTTCGGGCGGAAGCTGCTTCTTGAGTTCCGGGTTCTTCTCGAAGAACTTGCGCAGCAGGTCCTCCATGCCCGGTCCGCCGAAGGGATTGGCCTTCTCGGTGCGAACGGCGTGAATAGCCACCACCGCCGGCGATACCTCCTCGGCAATGTCGCTGAAGGCGGTGGATAAATTCTTGGCCAATTCGCGCGCTTTCTTGTCGGCCGCGCGCGTCGTGGCCCATGTCAGACAGAGAAGAGCCAGCAGACACAGCGGAAGGCGGGTATGCGTACGGATGCAAGTCATTGGTAGCGTTCTCCTTATCGAATCAAGCGCAGAACTCGCGAAAATGTTCGGTCATTTCTTTACAACTTACCGTATTCCTGTGCTCTATTTTAAACCATCCCCTGCTGAAATGCCAAAAAAAGCGGCGTTGATTTGGTTGTCAGCGTTCATAGACTGTATAGTGAAATTTAACGATTACGATTGAGGGATCGATCTGTAAGGTTGCTTTACTCCATGCGGTTAGGAGTATTTTTCGCGCATTTCCCACCTAAAGGCTTTCCGTAGCGCCGCCGATAATTTGGATTGGAAGCCGCGAAGAAGGGGATGTTGTATGCTCAATGCCAATCAGCGCCGCCAATACCTGCAGACCAAGATCAAGACCGCGCGCCAGGAAGAGCTGGTTCTGATGATGCTCGACGGGGTGATCCGCTTCAGCGAACAGGGCATGCAGGCGCTGGAGAAGAACGAGATAGAAGCGGCCCATCACGCGCTGACACGGAGCCAGGAGATTATTCTCGAGCTTTTTCACAGTCTCGACCGTGAGCGGGGCGGCGAGATCGCAGAGAACCTTGCCCGTCTTTACGGCTATTCGCTGCAGATCCTGGTCGAGGCCAACATGCGCAAGACTACCGAACGCATTCCCGAGGTGCAGAATATCTTCCGCGAGCTGCGCGAAGGCTGGGCCGGCGCGATGGAGCAGGTCAAGCCCGACACCAAGGCAGCGCCGGGCGAGACGCCTGCGTCCGAGCCGCAAGCTGTCGAGACGCCGCTCGTATCCAAGCCGTCGTCATCCACCACATACGGTCCGCAGGCCGCATCCAAACCGGCCACGCCGGCCAAACCCAAGCTGATCAAACCGATTCCGAAACCAGGCGCACCGGCCGAGGCCGACCGCCCCCGCCTTAGCGTCCAAGGCTGACAGCCCGTTGAAAAGCCCGTGAATCTGGCGCGATCGATATTGCGCCGCTTCCGGAAATATCCGCCGAAGCGGTTGCGGCCATGCGCCAGACCGGCACAATCGATATCCCCGAAACAGGCGCAAACGGAAGTAATCAAATCCTGCCCAAATCGGTGGACTTACGCGAAAACGCTATGGACTACTCTGCATAAATACCGCCTCGGGGAAAGAGCAGAGAAAATAACTGTAAATCTTTATCCGGCAAAGGAAAAGCCCCGCAAGCCAATGACTTGCAGGGCGAACTTGTTGGGGCGAGAGAGGGGACTCGAACCCCCGACCTTCAGAGCCACAATCGGTTGGGCAATCACACAACCTCTAGTTGAGTCAAGGCGTTGCAAGAAAGAAGTATGTCTTGCAGGAGCCCGAGCAGGTCTCACAGGATTCCCTCGCGGGACATAAAAGGGCGGGAATTTCCACGAGCCGATGCGGTGGCTGATCCTGGATCACGGCGCGCCGCTGGCGATCAAGTCCGGCAACAGCGCCAGCGTTGAGGCGCCTCTTCTCTCTTGACGCGAACGGATAGCTCTCCTAGAGTGCCGCGGGACGGAAGGAGGCGGATGATGTGGAAGACGGTGGGCGTGTTTGTCGGGTTGATGGTGATCGGGGTGGCGGTCGCGATCGGGTTGCGCGACTGGTCGTGCGAAAATTCCGATGCTGCGTCAACGCCGTCAGATCAGGCATCCTCAACGAACCCCACGAATAGCATCTCCAATACCGCCGCATCGACTGACGCGAGCAATGTCGTGCCGCCTGTAGCGTGTCCGGTCGAGAAGCCGGCGTCGTTTCCTTTGGTGCTGGCGACGTTGAGCCGGCCGGCCGATTCGATGGCCTCGGCCAACGCGCAGATGGATGCGGTCGAATCGCTGCGCGTCTCCGCGGGCGGCGAGGAACTGAACGCGCTGCGGTGGTTGCTGTGGCAGAAAGATCGCGATCTCGTGTTGCGCAACATTGTTTCCAACCGACTCGACCAGGCGAACCCGGCATGGCTGAGCGACGATTACATCGCCATGGCCGGCGATCTGACGCAGACGAAGGAATGGCGCGCGTACTGCGTGCAGCATCTGAAGAGTTTGTGCGCGCATTATCAGAATGAAGCCGGTGAGCAGGCGTTGCTGCGGCTGGCGAGCGGCACCGACGCGGCGACGCGCGACCAGGCGATCTATTCGCTGTCGGAACTGGCGCAGGAGAAGACGTGGGCCGACACGAAGCCCGAGGCCTACGCGCGGGTTGTTGCGGCGAGCGAGAACGCGCTTGTTAGTGACGAGCCGAGCACGCAGGAGAGCGGCTTGCGCGCGGCGATGCTGCTGAAGCGGAACGAATGCGCCGAGGCGGCGGAAGGACTGGCCGCCAACGCGGAGGCTGCGACGCGGGTGCGGGTGGCGGCGGTGCAGGCGCTGGGGGTGATCGGCCGCGCGGAGAGTCTGCCGGTGCTGGCGAAGTGCCAGGAAATTCACGAGCCGAAGTATGTGATTCTTTGGGCGCTGGTTTCCAAAAACGTTACGCGGCTGTCACGTATAGATACACTGCGTATCCACTTGCTCTTGAACTGAGCTTCTCGTTTTCCGATACTGTTACAGGGATTGGAGACA
>CAYWFP010000039.1:0-33055 GCA_964457365.1 uncultured Planctomycetaceae bacterium | reverse complement strand
TGGCGAGCGTGACGGGACTCGAACCCGCAACCTCCAGATCGACAGTCTGGTACGCTAACCAATTGCGCCACACGCCCTTTCGTCAATCAAAAAACGCCGCCGTCGCCAGCGGAGTCTAGTTAACTATACCCAAACATCCATGCTTGTCAATTGCTTTTTCGGGCGCACGCCCGGCGCGAGAAACGGGCCAGGCCGCAGCTATCCATCCTCTTCCACGACAGGGAAATACGGCTGTTTCGTCCCGAGTTCGTGGCCGGCGGGAACAGGCGTGCCGAGTTGATCGATATCCCAGACGTCCGCCGGGAGGCGCAGCGACTCGCGCAGGCGCTCCATCGTCTCCGGAACGAATGGATAGAGCATGATCATCAGCGACTTGAGCACGAAGAAGCACGAGTACAGCGCGTTGCGCCGCCCTTCCTCCTCGTGCCGGTCGTCGTGGGGCTTGTACTGCGTAAAGAGGCTGTTGATCAGGCGCGCGTAGTTCTCGATCTCGTACAGGAGATTCGGATAGTCCGCGCGCTCCATCGACTTGACGTAGCGCTGGACGATGCGGGCGGTGTCGTCCTCCACCTTGCCGAGGAGCACGCCGCCGGGAACCTTGCCGTCGAACTTGGAGTGCGCCGCCGAGATCGGCCGCTCGAACGCGGCGTTGAGCGGTCCGGCGAGGAACCTGTTCCGCTCGTCGAGTTTCTCGAAATCGAAGTCCGCCTGCCCCTTCGCCAGGCCGAGGATGGCCATGTAATAGCGGATCTGGTCGGCGGTATACCCCATCTCGTCGAGCAGTTGGTCGCCGGTATAGAAGTTGCCCTTGCTCTTGCTCATCTTCTCGCCTTCCACCTGCAGGTGGAAGTTGCTGACGATGTCCGTCAACCGGTACTCCCCCGGCGCCGGAAGACGCTGCGGATCGTCCTGCGTGCCCAGCCACATCGCCCCCTGCATGATGACGTAGAAGAAAACGTTGTCCTGGCCCAGGAACTGGACCACACGCGCTTCGCGGTCGCACCAGAAGTCGCGGTACCGCGTCGACGGCTCGCCGCGTCGCCGCAGGCAGAGCCTGGTGAACGAGATCGGCGCGATCAGCGAATCCGGCCAGACGTAGAGCGTCTTGCCCGCGAGATCCGGATCGATCTCCGGCAACGGCACGCCCCAGCGGATATCGCGGGTGATGGAGCGGTGCGCCCAGTCATCGAGCAGGCGGTGGGGAAGCGGCTTCGCCCGCAACGCCGCGCGCGCGGTCTCCAGGTCGTCTTTGTTCTGGAATTGAAGCACAACCTGCTTGCCCGGCGCGTACTTCATCTTGTGCTTCGGCAGTTCCTTCCGGAACGTCTTGTACGCCGCTTCGTGCGTATTGTCGAATTGGAGCGAGGGCAGGACGCACTCGAGCGTCTGGGTGACGATCGGCTTGCGCCAGGTCTTGCCCTTGCTCTGGATCCACTCGCGCAGAACCTCCGAGACCGGCCACATGTTCAGCCACCAGTGCACGGTGTCGCGCATCACCGGGACGGCATCGCTGATGCTGCTGCGCGGCTCGATCAGCTCCGCCGGTTCGTGCTGGTGGCCGCAGACGTCGCACTCGTCGCTGTAGGCATCGCGGTTGCCGCACTTGGGGTTCGGGCAGGTGCCGCGGACGTAGCGGTCGGGAAGGAAGCGCTCGGCTTGCGGGTCGTACCACTGCTTGCTCGTGCGCTTCTCCAGCATGCCGTTGGCGTGCAGCCTGACCAGGAAGTCCTGGCATATCTCCTTGTGCAGCGGGAAGCAGTCGGGCTGCGAGGTGCCGGTGAAGATATCGAGCCCGATGGCGTAGCGCCGCAACGTCCGCGTCTGCCGCGCGTGAATCGCGTCGATGAATTCGCGCACGGGCTTGCCCGCCCGCATCGCCGCGACCTCGCTGGTCGAGCCGTGGTCGTCGTTGCCGCAGACGTAGAGCACGTTCTCCCGGCCGATCACCATGCCGCACCAGCGGGCGTAGATATCCGCCGGCAGGTGCGCGCCGGCGAGGTGCCCCAAGTGCAGCGGGCCGTTGGCGTAGGGCATGCCCGCGGTCACCACCACGCGCGCGGGACGCTCCAGCCGGGCGAGAATCGCGGGGATATCGTTCTGCGGTTTCATTGACGATCCTGTCGGCAGCATCCGTCCTGAAGGCATGCATCATAGCCGCGCGCGAAAGCCGAGGCAAGGCCGAACCGGCGCCGGCGCGCGCCTTCGGGCTGGCCGGCAAGCGCGCGTCGGCGTCGTTGCCGAGACAGCGGATGGGACAAGCGGCTCCTTCCGCGCGCCTACTTCTTACCGCGCCTCTTCTCGATATGGGGGTGGACCGCGAAGGCCTCCTCAGGACCCATCCCGGCCATGTACTCGTCGATGCGCACGGCCTTATGGTTCTCCGCGGTACCGTGGAGGAAGTTGCCGTCGCACTCGCGCAGCAGCAGCGCGCCAAGGCGCTTGACGGTCTCGGGCTGCGCGGCGGCGAGGTCGTGCTCCTCGCGGTAGTCCTCGGCGAGATGAAACAACTGGAAACGCCGCCGGGAGATGATGTAGCGCACCTTCCAGCCCTCCGCGGTCACCAGCGCCGGCCCTTCCACCCCGGCGAAGACGACGTACGGCCTGCGGCGGGCCAGCGCGCCCCCGCGATACGCCGCGACCAGGGATTCGCCGTCCTTCCATTCCGGCGCGGGATGCCCCAGAATCTCCGCGAGCGTCGGCAGCAAATCGTAATTGGCGATCAATTCTTCGCTCACCTTGCCGGCAGGCGCTTTTCCGGGCCAGCGCACGAGATAGGGAATGCGCGGACCGCCCTCGAGGCTGGAGAGTTTGCGGCCGGCCATGCCGTCGTTGCCGTCGAAGACGTCGTTGGAGCGTTCGGAGTAGTACGCGTAATCGACGTTGTCGTAGCGCCGCCCCTGCAGATCTTCGCCGCAGCCGCTGCAGCGGCCGTCCTCGCGGTAGTAGACTTCGTGGCCGTTGTCGGAGCAGAAGAGAACAAGCGTGTCCTCGGCCAGGCCCAGCAGCTCCAGCTCGTCCAGAATCAGCCCGACGGTATGGTCCAGCCGCAGCACCATCGAGGCGTATTCCTTCTCGAACCCGGTCAGCCCCTCGACCTCGCGCAGCGACGGATGGATCTCCGGTATGGCGATGGGGCCGTGCGGGAGCTGCGAGGGATGATAGAGGAAGAACGGCTCGTCCCTGTGAGCGCGGATGAAGGCGAGAATCTTCTCGTCGAAGAGGTCCTGCGAATAAACGCGCTTGCCGGCGCGGTCGTGACGCTGAGCGCGCGCCTCGGGCGTCTCCCAGTTGTGCGCCACCCCGCAGTGGATATCCTCGTTTCCGGGAATCTCGACCATGGCGCCGTCGTCGAAGAGAAACGGCGGGTAGAAGCCGTGACAACGCTGGTGGTCATAGTAGCCGTAATGGTAATCCCAGCCGTGACGCCGGATGCGCTCGGGCGTGGTGGCGAAGCCCCATTCAAGCTTGCCGATCTGCCCGGTGAGGTAACCGGCCTGCTTGGCGATGGTGGCCAGGAATACCTCGTCCTCGCGCTCGGCGAAGCTGGTGGAGTTGATCAACTCGCGCGCCTGGGCATACGAGAGGGCTCCCGTGGACACCTGCTTGTAGATTCCCGCGCGGGTGTAACTCCACCGCCCGGCGTGGCAGTCGTGGTAGCCGGTCAGCAGGCTCGCGCGCGCCGGCGCACAGAAGGCGCAGCCGTAGGCGTGCCGGAACCGGACACCCCCGGCCGCGAGGCGGTCGATGTTGGGGGTGGCGAAATAGCGCTGGCCGTAGCAGCTCAGCATGCCGCGCCCGAGGTCGTCGGCATAGACGAGGATGACGTTGGGCTTGTTTTTCTTCATGATTGTCCTATATCCGCAAAAGGCCATGGAAAAGCGGGAAATGCCTCGATTATATGCCGGAGGCGCCGCGAGGCAATACGAAGAAATCCCGCGCGCCCGCGCTGCAGCCTCCGCGGTCACCGGTCGGAACCTATCGGCCGCCCGCCCTTCGTCGCATCGAGATTCATCGCTTCGATCCCCTGTCGTAGCGGGCATGACTTTACCAGCGTACGCCACCGCATTGACGCACGAGGAAGGATTCCGTCACTTCCAAAATTTATCGTCGATTAAGGGACGTTGACGCTGGCGCCTGTTTTGGTATACTTTGGATAGTTCTGGTAATCTTTCCTTTCGGGTAAGATCGAAAGGCACACGCCAATCGCGATTCGCCTTCACACGATCAAGACGAAAGGGGCCGTGCCGGCAACACCGATAAGCGTGAGATCGCTTCGGTCATGCCGGCGCATTGTTCCCTGGCATCAATTAAACAGGAGGATCAAGGATGCGGCGTTTACGGGTGTTCTTCACGGCGTTGATGCTCGCGGGGTTGCTTGGAGCGGTGTTGCGGCAAGACAGCGCCGCGGGTGAACACAACACCAACGAGGCGGAGGTCCGTCCGTACGCGGTGATTCCGCTGATGCGGACAGCGCCGACCATCGACGGCAAGATCGAAGACGGCGAGTGGCAGACGTATCACTGCAGCCGCTTCGTCTCGCAGAAGCGTGACAGACTGCAGCCGCGCATGGGCGAGTTCTGGCTCGGTTGCGACGGCGATAAGATGTATGTCGCCATCCGCTCGGGCGTGCATCCCCAGGCCGGCATCGTGGCCAAGAAAGTGCCCAAGGGCAACAAGGACATCGGCAAGGCGGTCTTCGACGACTCGATCGAACTCTGGTTCGACAACGATCCGGAGAAGACGCAGGGAAAGTATTTCCAGATTCTTCTCAACAGCAACAAGGCAGTCCTCGACTCGATGTTCGAACACAAGGACGGCACCAGCAATACCTGGTGGCGCCCCGAATCGTTCGTGCAGGCCCATTCCGTCGCCGACGGCGTCTGGGTCGCCGAGTTCGCCATCGACCTGAGCGATCTGGAGATCGCCGACCCGTCCAATGAGATCGGCATTCGCGTCTGCCGCAACTACAAGCTCGGCTGGGATCAATCGCGCTGGGCGCCGAACGTGGTCTCCTTCGATTCACACGACACCATGGGACGCATCAAGTTCGTCGAGAACGCCCCGATCGTGGACGAAGTGGGCTTCCAGGACGAGAAGGGCATCAACGTCGCCGTGCGCGTGAAGAACCCCACCGACGCGGCGCTGCCGGTGAAGGTCAAACTCGGCTACAACGCCGAGCAGCAGCCGCGCTATTACGGCGAGTACGAGGAGACGCTCGCGCCGGGCGCGGAGAAGCTCTTCGAGTATCGCAAGGACTTCTTCGCCGCGGAGAGCTATCCCGCCCTCGCGGAGATCCTGGTCACCGACCCGGCGGGCGGGATATTCTACCACCGCGACGTGAAATGGGACACCAAACCGAAGCAGGCGATCTGGGCCAAGGCGGCCACGGCGAAGGCCGAGGAGGCGACCGAGTTCGCCATCGAATGGCATCCGACGCCGAAAATGCTGCGTTGGAAGGCCGACTACAAGGCTCTCAAGGGCAAGGAGAAGATCAAGTCTCTCCGCCTGCGCCTGATCGAAGAGAAGGAAGGCGCCGAGATCCAGACGCTGACCTTTCCCGCGCCGGAGAAATTCGCCCTGGAGGAGCGGACGATTTTGAAGGATCTTCCCGACGGCCGCTTCTTCGTCGAACTCTACCTCGATGCGGAGAAGCCCGCGGAGAAGCCCGCGCGCAAGCATCTCTTCGAGCAGGCGTCGGATTTCCCGTGGCTGGTCGAGCAGAAGAAACACAAGATCGGTGGGCGCGACCGCGTCATTCCTCCGTTTACGCCGATCGAGATCGACGGCACGACGGTCTCGACGGTGTTGCGCAAGCATACGCTCAACGGCCTGGGGCTCTGGGACCAGGTCGTCGCCGACGGCGTGGAACTGCTCGCGGAGCCGATGCGGCTGGAGGCGCAGGTCGGCGGGAAGACGATCCGCGCCGAGGGGAGTGAGGTGAAGTTCCCCCGCCCGCGGCCGAACCGGGCCAAGGCGGAGGCGGCGTGGACCGCCGGGCCGCTCCACGGCAAGACGATCACCGAGATCGACTTCGACGGCTGCATGAAGGTGACGATGAAGCTGAAGCAGAAGGGCGGGGAAACGATCGATTCGCTCGAACTGGTCATCCCTGTCAAGGACGAGGTCGCGCCGCTGATGCACGCCTGCGGCGACGGGCTGCGCATCAATTACGCCGGCGCCGTCCACGAAGGCCAGGGCGAAGTCTGGACCAGCACCCGCGCCAGCCGCGCGGACCTGATGGGGACGTTCCTGCCGTATATCTGGGTCGGGCACGAGGGTCCTGGGCTCTGCTGGTTCGGCGCCAACGACCGCGACTGGGTGGTGGATCCGGAGAACGAGGTGGCCGCGCAGGCGCTGGTGCGCGAAGGCGACACCCTCTACCTGCGCGTGCGGCTGATCCAGATGCCGGCGACGCTGGAGCGCGAACATACCGTCGTCTTCGGCCTGATGGCCTCGCCGGCCAAGCCCATGCCGAAGGATCCGCACTGGCGCCGGATGGGGCTCACAGGCGGCGGCAGCACCGTCACCACCTTCCTCGGGATGTGCATGTACTGGGGCGGCCACGTCTTCGGCGTCATGCCCCTGAACAACGACTGGACCGTCGTCCGCAAAATCGCCGAAGCCGCGAAGTTCGGCCACCGCGACGAGGAATGGTTCGAGGAGTATTTCAAGCGGACCAACAACATTTTCAAGGCCGAGGTGAACTGGTCGAGCGCGAAGCTGGGACATCTGCTGGTCCCGTACACAAATATCCGCGGTGCCATCACCTATACCAAGTCCTGGCGCGTCTACCAGGACGAGTGGCGGCGCGGCAACTTCATGCAGCGCACCACCGACATGGGCCGCAACCGGGGGTCAACCGACTTCGTGGTCATCCCCACGCCCAGCCGCATCGACTTCCTGATGTGGCACTATCAAAAATTCTTCGAGAACGGCATGGACGGAATCTACTGGGACAACATCTGCATCTACCCCAACAGCAACCTCGTCACCGGCGATGGATATGTCCGCCCCGACGGTTTCATCCAGCCCGAGGGCGACATCTGGCGCATTCGCGAGGTGACCAAGCGCACGGCCCAGCTTTCGCACGAGATGGGACGTCCCAACGTCAACATGCCGCACATGACCAACGCCGCGTTGATTCCGGTCTTCAGTTGGACCGGCTTCTACCTCGGCTGGGAGTGGCGCTACGGGGATTCCGATTTCCAGGATCGCTTCAATCGCGACTATATCCGTGCGATCAATATCGCCCGCCAGACCGGCAACTACCCCGGCGTCCTCGGCGGCCACGCGCGCGATCCGTGGATTCTGCGCACGCGCGCGGGCGTGGTCCTCACCCACGAGATCGCCAGCACCGTCGACAAGTTTTCGCGCGCGGTGCGGCAGATGCTTTTAGCGGAAGGCATCGGCACCGACTCGGCCCGCACGTACAATTACTGGACGAAGAATCCTGTCGCGCAGATCCACGGTATCGACAGTTCCTGGATCGTCCACGACTTCGAGAAGCGTGTCGTAATCATTCTCTGCGACTGGGGCGGAGGCGGCGAGGCGATCGTGACGCTGGACACCGCGCGCCTGGGGCTGCCCGATTCGTTCACGGCGAAGAACTGGGAGACTCCCGAGGAGACCATGCTCGCCGTCGACGGCACCTTCACCGTGCCGGGCATCAAGAAACACGACCTGCGCGTACTGGTGATCGAGAAGTGAGGCACGAAGCGGCTTCGACAACATCTGGGATACGCACCGGACTGCCGGCGCGACGTTGATCAACAAACGCTGAAAAGGACCTGTCATGTCGGACCATGTCAACCCCCTGGCCGTGGAAGCCCGGGACTGGAAGTTGCAGATCGATCCGCGCGAGGAGGAAGTGCTCGTCACCTTCACCGACAAGACGTCGGGCCGGAGCGTCGAGAACATCCCGCTGATGCGCCTGCACGTTCACGACAAGGCCTTGCGCCGGACGCTCCGCGTGGAGAAGTACCGCACCATGTGGGTCGAGCCGGTGCCCGGCGGCGCGCGGGTGATGGTCATCGACGAGAAGCACGGGCTGGAACTGGCGCTCTGGCTGCGCGAGCGCGAGGGCGAGCTCTCGGTCGTCCTGGTGCCGCACGAGGTCTACGAACGCGACGACCGGCTCTTCCGCCTCTTCGGCGTCGACCTGCTGCCCGGTCTGATGCGCGTGCACGGCGAGCTGCTGGCGCCGCTGATCACCGGCGTCCGGGCCGCGACGGGGTCGCTGCCGGCCTTCAGCGACCGGTTCCTGCTCTATGGCGAACAGGACCGCTGGGAAATCGTGCCCACGCTGCCGATCTGCGCCAGCCGCGAGGAGGCCGGCGGCCTGGTCTGCCTGGCGCTGAAGGGAGCGCCCGACACCCTCTGCCGGGTCTCGGCGGACGGTGAAGGCGCGGGCGAGATCTCCTTCAACATCACCCTCCGCCGGCTGTGGATCGACCCGGTGGAAACGGGGCTGCGCGAATACCGCTTCTCCGTCCTGCCCAAGGACGAGAACATGCTCCTCGCCGCCGGCAGACGTCTGCGCCGCCACGTCCTCGAGGATTGCGGCAAGAAAACGTTGCGCGAGCGCACCGCGGAGTCGCCGGAGGTGGCGTACCTGATGAAGGCGATCATCGTCAAGCTGTTCTTCGGCATCGAACACGTCGGCTATCTCGCCTCCTCGATGAAGGTCCGGCAGCCCGGCTCGTTTCAACGCTACATGTCCTTCGCCGAGGCGTTGGAATCGCTCAAGACCTGCAAGCAACTCGGCATCGACGGCATTCTCACCGAGATGACCGGGTGGAATACGCGCGGCCACGACGGGCAGTACCCCATGCGCCTGCCGGTGGAGGAACGCCTCGGTGGCGAGGAAGGCTTCCGCGAGCTGATCCGCGAAGGCAACGCCATGGGCTATCACATGCACGTGCACAACAACTTCATGATGCTGTGCGCCGGCTCGCCCGAGACGGACCTTGACAAGGTGGTCATGGACCAATTCGGCGAGCCGCTGATCCATGGCTGCTGGGCCGGCGGCGTGGAATACTGCGGCTGGCCGCTGGCCTACGACGAAGAGGATCTGCAGGGCCACGCGCACGCGCTGCAGGCGCTGGGCATGCGCGGCATGTCGTACGTCGACTACATGGAACAACCGCTGGAGGTGAACTACCACCCCAAGCACCGCGGCACGCGCGCCGACTGCGCCCGCGGGCAGATCCGCGTGCTCGAAGCCATGCGCGAGGTCTTCGGCGCGGCGGGGACGGAGATGGGCTTCTTTCCATGTTCCGTGGCGGCCGACTGCATCACCAACCCGGGCAAGGAATGGCACATGAAGATGTGCGATCCGTCCTGGCCGATCATGCAACTCCACAGCCACGGCGAGCTGGTGCCGCTGTGGCAACTCGTTTTCAGCGGCCTGACCCTCTGCGAAGCCGCCGGCGGCCCGAGCTGGGCCAACGCCATGGACTGTGTCCTCTACGGCCGCATCCTGCGCGAGGAATACTCCACCCATCCGGGCCTGATGCCGGTCTTCGACGATCAACGGGCCAAGGCGCTGAAAGCCGCGTACGACCTCTGCGCGATCCGGTTCGGTCACTTGAAGGAACTGGCGATAACCGATTACCAGGCCGACGGACCGCAGCGCAAGACCACCGTCTTCGAGGACGGCACCGAGGTGCGGGCGGATTTCGCTGCCGGGACGCTGGCGGTCGACGGCGAGAGCATTCCCTGTCCGCCGGAGATGGCGAAGAAATAGTCGCACCGGGCGACGAAGACCGTTATACAAATGCAACGTCCGCGGGTTGCCCAAGGCGATCTGTCGGCTACTATGACAGAGGACTGCCTGTCGCCATACCCTTGCTCGCCGCGTCCGCATACGGTCTTTGCGTCGAGACGGCCCGGTTGCAGACCGGCTATAGGCTATCGTAGACGAGGAACAACTACCGGCGAACAACAGAAAGCGAGCGGCCATGATTCGAGTATTCATCCGACTCGGGCTATTCGTCCTGCTGGCGGGCGGTTTCGCCTTCGGCGGTGAAATCAAACCGCGGGCGCCGGTGCCGCCGCATGACGAATTCTGGAAAAGCCCGGCCTCGCTCGAAGCGCCGGATCTGATCTTCCTCTGCGCGTTCAACCCGCGCCAGGCCAAGGCCGAGGAGACGCTCGACACCTTCGGCGCCGGCGACGAACTGGACGACATGGGGCTCGATGGCCTCGACGGCCCGGGGCTGGGCGACAGGATGTCCCGAGAGAAGGCGATTCAGGGGCGACTCGAAGGCGATGCCGCCAAAGCCAAGGCCGGGCGTTTCGCCGAGGGCGTCCGCTTGGGTGGAAACGGCTGGGTGCTGCTGGACAAGGCCGACCTCAACGGCGCGTACAGCGTCCACGAAGGCCTGACGCTGGACTTCTGGATCAAGCCCGATGCCGAGGCCACAAGCGGCGCGCTCGCCTGCTTCGGCGATCCGGCCGCACAGGGCGCGCGGCTCTGGTACGCGAACGGGAAGATCCAACTGCGCCTCGGCGACAAGGTCGTACTTGATCACCCCCGCCCCTGTCCCCCCGGGACATGGACCAACATCGCCCTCTCGCTGACCGGCACGGGCGCACACCTCCGCCGCGCGGCGCTGCGCGTCAACGGCACGCCGCTGGTCGAGAACAAGGCGCGCTCCCTCCTAGCGTTACTGGAGACGGCGCTGCGCATCGGTGGAGCGCCCGGGTCGCCGGGCTTTCGCGGCGTGGTCGACGAGGTGCGACTCCGCGCGGGCGAACCGTTCATCTACGAATGGCAGGGCTGGGCCTTCACGGATCCGGGGAAGGAACGACCGCTCGCCGATCAACCGCCCTTCTTCCAACGCTGCGGGGAGCCGTATGCCTGGTGGAGCTTCGACGGTACGCTGCAACCGGAGACGTTCTCCGGCATGAAAGCAAACGGCAAAGCCAACGCCTCGTGCTTCGTCCCGGGCGTGCGCGGCCAGGCGTTCGACATGAGCTCTATCGGCCGCGGCGCGGCCTTCGCCGGCGTCGGCTTCAACGCCCTGCCCAAGGAACAGGGAACGCTGGAATTCTGGATCCGCCCCAAAAATTGGAACAACTTCTACCTCGGCGACTACCACGGGCGCGGCGTGAAGGGGATGAAGCTGATGCGTCTGGCCGCGGCGAAGACGCCGCATTACCTCAGCGGATTCCGCTCGGTCAACCTCAGCCTCGGCCGCGCGGGAAAGGTCGCCTCGATCAAGCCGTTCTTCGGCATCCATCCGGGCACCTGGACTCACGTGGTCATCACCTGGGAGCAGGGCAAGACGCGCATCTACATCGACGCCGAACCGCAGGCCGCGCCGCAGTTCTCCTTCCGCTCGCTCAGCGGCCCGGCGGACAAGAAGGAGTACGAGGCGTGGAACAAGCGTACCGGCGGAAAACCCGACGGCACGTACGCGCTCAGGCTGATCCCTTCGGCGACGCTGATCGATGAACTGCGCGTCTACGACTGGCCGCTGGCGCCGGAGGAAGTCGATAACGCCTACGCGCGCTACTTCCCCGACGCCGAAACGCGTCTGGTCAAACTGCCCGAGGTCAAGGCGCTTTACACCTATTTCGCCCATTCGTGGGACCTGGTGAAAAAGCTCAAGATCGAGCTCGCCTGCCTGCCGGCCGAGGGCGTGGCGCCGACGAGCGTCTCGGTCCGCCTGCTGGATAAACCCGGCGGCGAAGCGCTCTGGGAAGCTGCCGACGTCGAACTCGACAAGAACGGTCGCGGGGCCGTCACCGCCGAACGGGAATTCGACTTCGGCACCCATCAACTCGTATATACCTCCAAAAGCGCCGAAGGGAAGACGCTGGCCACGGTCGAGATCCCGTACGAGCGCGTCGAGCCGGCGTGGTACGGCAACACCCTCGGAGAGGAGCGAACCGTGCCGAAGCCGTGGACGCCGATCGCGGTGAACGACCGGACGATGTCGGTGTGGGGACGGACGGTCGAACTCGCCCCGGGCGGCCTGCCGCGGCAAATCGTTTCCGCCGGCCGCGAGCTCTTCGTTTCACCCCCGCGCATCCGCGCCACCGTCGGCGGGCGGGAGACCGAGCTGACCGGCACGGGCGCGGTCGAATTCACCGAGACGGCGGAGGACCTGGTGCGCTGGCAAGGAACGCTCCAGGGCGACGGCCTCGGCGCCAACGTCTCGGCATGGATGGAATTCGACGGGCTGATCCATTATACGATCAGACTCGAGGCCGGCGGGGAGCAGGCGAAGATCGAACAACTGCAGGTCGATTTCCACTTCGACGCCGCGGTGGCCGGTCAATTGATCTGCAACGGCGCGGGGAAGAATTTCCGCCGCAGCTACGACATCCGCATGATCCCGGAAGGCGAAGGGCGCGTCTGGACGACGCTCTCGAAGAAGGGCATGCAACTCGGCGTGAAACAGGGCAGCTTCTGCCCCACGATCTGGGTCGGCGGCGACCACGCCGGCATCGGCTTCCACGGCGAGAACGACAAGGGCTGGACTCCGGTCGACGATGTCCCCGCGCAGGAGATCCGGCGGCGCGAGGACGCGGTGGTCTACCGTATGAACGTGATCTGCGAACCGGTCGTCCTCGAGACCGAGCGCACGTTCACTTTCATCCTCCATCCGACGCCCACGCGTCCCTTGCCGGTCGGCTGCCGGGCCTGGAACCGCGGACCCCGCGGGAAGCCCAACGCCCAGTTCGACTGCATCGACGACTTCGTCGGCTTCAGCATGAAGAACGCCGAAGGCCGGGGCCTGAGCTTCGCGGTCGAGCCGCATAGCTGGGAGATCGCCGCGGAGATGCACGCGGACATTCAGGAGAAGTTCGGCGAGGAGAACCCGGTCTTCTGCTATATCGACTACTCCTGGCCGCGCCCGGGCGAGAGCTTCAAGGACTGGAACCACGATCTCTGGGCCGGGACCGGCCGCATCGCCTGGATCCCCGAATGGGAGGACTACCTCGTCTGGACGATGAACGAGTATCTCGAACGCGGCCTGATCGACGGCATCTACTTCGACGACACCTCGATGGGGCGGACCTACTCGCTGGCGAGCACGGCGTATCGCTATCCGCCGAGTGAGAACGGTCGGCGCGTGGGGTTCAACACCATGGGCT
Source organism: uncultured Planctomycetaceae bacterium (assembly GCA_964457365.1). Taxonomy (GTDB): domain Bacteria; phylum Planctomycetota; class SZUA-567; order SZUA-567; family SZUA-567; genus CAYWFP01. Next base: position 19,948 of record CAYWFP010000039.1, on the reverse strand, counting down.
TCCGCCGCTTCTGCAAGCGCATGTACCGCCTCTTCCAGAAGAAAGGCAAGCCCTGCCATATCCTGCCGCATATGACCTGGTGTTTCGAGATCCCGGCCTTCAGCTTCTGCACCAGCACCGTCAACGGCGAGGACCGCGACATCCACGCCTACTCGAAGACCGACGCGGTGGACCGCTGGTCGGTGGACGAACTCCGCATCATGGGCAACGCGAAGAAATGGGGGTGGTACACCTTCTTCAAGAACTGCACCTACGGGCCGAAGAACACGCCGAATCCGCCGGCGTACTACTACAAGTGGGAATACCGCCAGCTCCGCGCCATGCACGCCAACTTCGTGCCGCACGACTTCTGGTTCCTCTGGCACAACGCCGACGCGGGCCTGCAGGCGAACTTCCGCCAGTTCGACCTGACCGATCCGAAGCTGCGCTATGTGAGTTACTGGGACCTGAAGGACGAACTCGTCCTCGACGGCGGCGCCCCGCCGGAGATCCTGCCGTGCCTCTTCATCAAGGAGAAGCAGGCGCTGGTGGTGATCAGCAATCTGACGAAAAAGCCGCGCACCCTCACCGCGGCGGCGGATCCGCAACGCATCTTCGGCCGCGGCGGCGCCGTCGCCTGGCGCGACGTGGACTGCAAGCCGGAGCCCCCGTACGGCGAGGACATGATCCTGCCGGGCAAGAAGAAGGAGAAATCGCTGCCCGACGAGGGGTTGTCGCTGGACGACGGCGAGGGACTGGGGCTCGACGACCCGCTGGGCGACGCCGGCGGGTTGACCCTCGAGCGGCAGGAGACGCCGCAGGAGAAGATGAAGAAACTGCTCGAAATCGAAACCGACGGCGCGAGGATCACCTTCACCATCCGCCCCCGCGACTACCGCGTCTTCGTGCTTGAACGCGAGTAGACGGCCTCCCGCCATATGCGGGAGACCGCCTGCGCCGCTCGGACGGCGGCGATCTCGGATTCGCGCTGCCGCCGCTTGTCCCTTCGGAACCTACCGTTTATTCAGCTTCTTCCACCCCGCTTCGTTGATCGCCAGGCGGAAGCCGATATACGTATAGCCCGGGTAGACCTGGGTGTTGAACTCGCGGTCGCTGCAACGCTGCGAATAGCCGTAAAAGCCCCACGAGCCGCCGCGGATGGCGCGATAGCCGGTGGCGGACTTGTCCAGGCGGACCGGGTCGGTCTGCGCGCCGGCCTCGTACGGGTGGAACCAGTCGGTGCACCATTCGCAGACGTTGCCGGCCATATCCAGCAGTCCGTCGCGGCTGGCGCCGGCGGGGAAGCAACCGACGGGATAGACGCCCTTGGGCGCGGATGCCGGTTGCGGACCGTAGATGATATCGGCCGGCTCGCCCCGGGCGACCATCATGTTGCCGTGGCGCGGCCCGGGCTTCTCGTCGCCCCACGGGTAGAGCCGGTTCTCGCCCCGGCCGCTGGCGGCGTACTCCCACTCGGCCTCGGTCGGCAGACGGAAGCCATCGGCCTTCATATCGACGATCCATTTCCTGACTTTGCGCACCGGCTTTTCCAGCGGCGGCAGGTTGTCGCTCGGCTTGCCTTCCTGCTTCAACTTCTCGATCTCGCGCTGCCGCTGGGCTTGCATCTGCCGCCACCGGTGTTCGTTCACCTCCTCGACTTCCTTGTGCTCGTAGACCGGGCTCAGGCCGTGCTTCTCCGAGAGCCAGTTGCAGTACTTGACCGCGTCCTGCCAGCCCACGTAGATGACCGGATCCCGATCGCGCCAGGAGAAGCCGTCGCGGAACTTCTTGTGCTCGGGGGCGTAGCGTTCGTATTCGGCGTTGGTCACCTCGTACGTGCCCATGGCGAAGGACGAGACCGTCACCTCGTGCGCCGGGGCCTCGTCCGGCTCGTGCTTGTCGCTGCCCATGGTAAAGGTCCCGCCCGGCAGGAACACCATCTCCGGCGTCTGAGTCCATTTCTCCGGCGCGTCCCGCCACGGCTCGACGCGGACGAACTCCAGCGCGTCGACGACGACCGCGCCGATGTCGCTCTGGAACGGATCGTCCACTTGCTTCTTCTGGTTCTTGTCGTAACTCGTCTTCTTCTCGAAGACGAGCTTCATCTCAGTCGTCTTGTCGTAGAGCGACCAGAGGAAGGTGGCGGTGGCGAATTTCCCCTCGCCGGTGCTCGGCAGGCAGGCGGGCATGTAATGCGGATACTCGTTCTCGCCGCGCGGCGGACCGTCGGCCTGCAGCGTCAGCCGCGCCTCGTTCGGATCGGGATTGCTGTAGCGGATGCGGACGTTGTAGGTGCCGGTCTCGAAGCCGTCGATCTTGACGGCGAAGCCGCTGTTCTCGGTCGCCATCGTCTTCACGCCCTTGCCGCCGGGAATATCGACCACCTCGGTATTCGGATGAAGAGTGCCCGACTCGGCCTCGACGCGCTTGACCGGGCCCACCGCCGCGCCGCTGGTGAAGGTGCGGTTCAAGAGGTGCTTGGCCCTATCGGAAGGCAGGAAGCTGTTCTCCTTGGTGGCCTCGGCAATCACCTGCTTGCGGCTGATCACGTCGAGCAGGATCTCGCCGCCACGTTCGAGCACGAAGTGCGGCGCGCCCGCGTCTATCGGGATATTGACGTGCGCGATCCCGGCGGGCATCTCCACGCTCTTCTTGTGCTTGCCGAGTTCGATGGTCAACGTCGCCGGCGCAGTGAGAAAGGTGGTGGCATAGACGCGGTCCCAGACGTCGTCGTGGACTTGATCGTACGGATACTGTTTCCAGCGGATATCGATCCACTGCTCGTTCTTCATGTCCCAGCCCTTGCTCAACCAGTGCGAGCGCGCGCGATGAACGACGAAGAGCTTGTCCTGCGTGATCGGCGGCGGCGCGCCGCGCTTGAAATAACTGCTATAATAGCCGGTGACGTCGAGGAAGGATTCGTCGCGACTGGCGTAAGGCTTGTCCATGCCGTGCGGCCAGCGGCCGGGATTGAGAAAGGAGTCCTCGTTGTAGTCGTTCCAGATGACGATGGAGATCATGTCCGCGCCGTCGCGGATGGCGCTCTCCCACTGCGCGCCGTAGCCCTTCATACCGAGACGGTCGTGCAGGTTCGACGAGTTGTAATGCGGATTCACCCCGGCCATGTAGATCCGGTCGGCGAAGAGCGTGGCCCGGCGGCAGGCGCTGTTGGCGCGCATGATCGCGTTGGTGTTGTTGACGCCGAAGATGGTGAAGCCGCTCATCAAGTCGCTGCCCTGCAGGAGCCCGAGGACGTTCTCGTAGCTGAGCTCGTAACCGTGCCGCCGGTCCCCCATCGCCGGCACCCAGCAGACATCGATGCCCTCCTCCTTCAAAGGTTTCAAACCCGCTTCGTACCCGTCGATATTGCCGATATAGGTGCAGAGAAACGGTTTGCCGTCGACATGCAGATAGGCCGGGTGATCCTTGAACATCTTGATCATGTCGGGGATGACGAATCGCGGATTGCCACGAAAGACCATTGCTTCGGGGCACATGGCCAGCTTGAACCCCGAACCGAGACGCTTGGCCGCCTCGAAGAAGCGCGTAACCGAATCGACGTAGTTCTTGTCGTGATTATAGCTTCCCTCGCCCACACGCCACTTGCCTTCCTCGTCGAAGATCTTCCAGGCACCGACATCCAGCAGAAACGCGTCGATCCCGTGCCGCTGCGCCAGCTGGATCTCTTCCATGTAGCGTTCGACCGAATTGCGGTAACAAACCATGTACCAACATGTTACAATAGGCTTGGCGCGCTTCGTCGGCACCTCGTGATTCTCTTGCGCCTGAGTGGCGCCGTCCCCGGCCATAAAAAACAGACAACCTACCAAAGTCACGACGACAAAGCGTACAAACATTCACGTCCTTTCTGTCAGAGCGCTTCTCTGGCAATCGGTTGCCAAGGATTTGCAGTATATACGCGAAACCTCCTCGCCTGTGACAACTTTTTATCTGTTTGCGGAAATTGGGATTTTTCATACAGTAGCGGGAAAATCGCCGACGCGGAGAAAACCCATGGAGATTACCTGGCTGGGACAAGGCGGATTTCTGCTGCGCGCTGGCGAGGCGCGCATCGCGGTCGATCCGTACCTCAGCGATGCGTTGCGCGAGACGGGCATGACGCGCATGATTCCGCCTCCGTTGAGCGTGAAGGAACTGGCGCCGACGCTGGTCGTGGCGACGCACGACCACGCCGATCACTTCGACCCCGAGACCGTCCTGCCACTGGCAACGCGGTTTCCCGCCTGCACCTTCGCCGGGCCGACAAGCGTTCTCGATCACGCCCATCGACTCGAAATCGCCGACCGCCGCCTCATGCCTCTGTTGGCATCCGGCGGAGTGCTGAGCCACCCGCCGTTCACCCTCTACGCCACGCCGGCCTTCCACAGCGATGCGCACGCCATCGGCCTGCTGGTCGAAACAAGCGATGCGCGGCTATACATCAGCGGCGATACCACCTACGACGCCGCCGTGGCCGAAGGCATACGCCGAAGAAGCGCGGAACGCATCGACCTGGCCCTGATCTGCATCAACGGGCGCCTGGGCAACATGAACGGAGAGGAAGCGGTGCGAGTGATCAAGATGCTGCAGCCGGCAGCGGCGGCACCGATGCATTACGGTCTCTTCGCCGCCAACACGGCCGATCCGGAACCGTTCCTCACCGGCGTCAAAGCACTCGGTATCCGTCCGCTGCGCCTGGAGTCGGGAGAACCGTGCGCCGTTCCCCTGCCCTGAAGATCGCGTTTCTTCTCCGGAGAGGAGCGCCGGAATGCGTCCGGAGAAGGAACTCAAGCACTTCGCGCGCACCCCGCTCTAGGCAAGCGAGAAGACGTCGGCGCCGGTCGACGCGTTACGCCAGCGCGACGACCGCATGCCCGTCCAGCCTCGGCAGTACGAAACGGACCGCGTCGCCGTCCCGGGTGAAGTCCAGCGCCTCCCCCGAGGGCGCCAGCGAGACGGACGAGACCGGCTTTCCGACGCGGAGCGTCACCGCCACGTCGTGGATCGGGATCACCTCGTCGACGATATCGATCTTGTCGCTCGTGCGCATCGGCAGGTAACAGAGCAGGTGGACCACGTAGCGGTCGGGCTCGGCCTGGCGGTTGACCGTGGCGATCAGCGCGTGCGGCCCATCCACGGTCATGACCGGATCGGGCAGCAGGCGCGCCAGAGCGTCGCCCACCAGCGTGCGCACCCACCGCGGCGCATTGTCGGCGTACTGCGTAAAGAGCGGCTGGGCGAAATAGACCGAGTGCGCCGTCGCGACGGCCGCCGGCCCGCAGGTCTCGCCGTTACCGGGCGCGTGGCGGTGGCTGCAGTAATGCTCCCACGTCCGGTTGAAGTACGGTCGCCTGTTCGCGGCCAGCACCGTGCCGCCGGAGGCCGCGACCCGGCTTCCCTGCAGGTATAGCGCATGCTCCACCTTGGGCAGCGTCGCGCCCATCTCGTCGGTCGGCACGACGAAGACCGGCGCGAACTCCGCCTCGCCTTCGTACGTCGCGCCCAAATCGACAGCGAACGCCTCCGTGCCGGTCTCGAGGCCGCCGCGATGCGTGGCGAGGATCTTCCCGCCGGCGGCGACGAAGTCGTTGAGCTTCTTCGCCAGCGCGTCGTCGACGGGGATCTCGTCGGGCAGTACCACCAGCTTGTAGCGCGAAATATCCGCCTGCGAGTCGACAATGTCGAATTGGTAGTGCAACTCCTGCAGCAGCCGCACCGCCCCCTTGAGCGTCGTGCCCAAAGAACCGCCCTTCCGGTTGATCAGCTCGAACTCCTCGGGATGGTAGACGGCGATATCGCAGACCGGTTCGACACCGACGCACCAGGGCTCGAGCGCCTCGACCTTCTCGTAGACATTGCCGATCAGGCCGTAACTCACCGGGCAGAGCGTGCCGCGCGGATGGAGTTGATCGCCGATGCAGCACTTGGCCCCCATCGCCAGCATCAGCAGCACCTCGAAGTCCAGCGCCTCCTCGTTCTTGTAGCTGTGGAAGTCGCCCCAGGCGGTGTGGAACTTGCCGGTCATGCCCAGGTGCTCGTAGCCGAGCGTCCGGGCATAGCGCGCGGTCAGGGGGTAATGGATATAGCCCCAATGGCCGCTGGGGAGACTCTCGAGTTCCAGGTGCGTGAACGCCGGCAGCATGGCGCGGTGCTTGGGTCCGATGTGGCCGCTGTTGTAGAAGATCAGCACGTCTTCGTCGTGCGACCGGACATGGGCGGTCATGTCGTTCTGGAAGCGCGCCAGCACCTCGTTGCCGTAGCGGATGCGGTCGTCCTCCTCGCGCGGGTCCATCCCTTCCGCAAGCATCCCTTCCGTGCAGTAGCGGCAGCAGCACGGCCGGGGGACGACGATGTCGAACCAGAATCCATCCACCGGCACCGAGTCGAAGATGTCGCCGACGACCGCCTTGAGATGATCGACGTACGGCGTATTCAGACAGAGGACGTGGTAGAAGCCCGGATCGAAGGGGTAGATCCCCAGGTGCCGGCCGCTGGGTTCCCTGGCCAGCCACTCCGGATGCAGCCGGACGGTTTCGTACGCGAACTGCACCGAGACGTAGATCGGCGTCTTGATGCCGCGTCGGTGACAAGCCTCGATCTGCTCCTTCAGCAGGTTGCACTCCAGGTGCGGGTGTTTCTGCTGGGCGAACTTCCGCGAATCGTAATAGATCCAGCCGTGATGACAGAGCGCGAAGAGGTTGACCGAGTTGACATGCGCCTTGGCCAGCGTATCGGCGAAGGCGTCGGCGTCGAAGTCAGCGCCGATGCCGGCGATCTTCTCGGAGGTGTGAAAGTCCAGGTGGATCTGACGAGACGGAAGCTGGTCGCTCATCGGGTTCCTTTCTCCCACAACCGGATGGATTAGTCGTCGCGATAAGCCGGCGGCGTATGCCACGCGCGCTCGCGTTCGCTGTCCCGGCGGAACGGCGCCGGAAGAGACGCGATCTCCCGGCTCAGTTCCCGCACCGTCTCGGCGTAGGCCGGATCGTCGATGCGGTTGTCCAGTTCGTGCGGATCGCGCTCGAGATCGAAGAGCTGCGCGCCCTGCGGTTCGTTCTCGGGATCGCAGTAACGCACGAGCTTGAGCGCGCCCCGCCGCGCCATGACCCAGTTGCCGGCGCCGAAGAACTCCGAGACGACCGTCCGCGCGGCGAAGGCGTCGGGATTCTCGATCAGCGGGCGCAGGCTCGTGCCGCGCAGATCGGGCGGGGTATCGAGCCCGGCGTAGTCGCAGAGCGTGGGGAAGATATCGACGTTGGAGACCGGCGTATCGACCACCGTCTGCTCGGGAATCCGCCCCGGCCAGGAGACCATCAGCGGCACCCGCACGGAATGCTCGTACGCGCAGGCCTTGCCCCACATCCCGTGCTCTCCGGCCATCTCGCCGTGATCGGTATGCATCAGGATCAGAAAATCGTCCAGCACGCCCAACTCGTCCAGGACGTCCAGGACCTGACCGATCTGCCGGTCGACGTATTCGATCAGGCCGTAGTACGCCGCGCGGGCATTGAGGATCTCCTCGCGCGTCACCGGTGTCGGCAATTCGTTCCGCTGCTTGTTCGCCAGGAAGGGAATCGTCGCCGCCGCCTCGGCCACCGCCGGCATCTCGACGCGCTCGCGGTAATAGTCGTACAACTCCCGCGGCGCCCAGAACGGCCAGTGCGGGGTCTTGTAACTGACCTCGAACAAGAGCGGCCGCTCGGGGTGGAACTGCGGGATGATCTCGTTGCGGAAATAGTCCCGCAGGTGGATCCGCGCCTCGCGGGTCACCGAATCGTCGAAGAGGATGAACCCGTTCTCGCCCGGTCCGGCCGATTTCACCCACTGCGCCAGCCCGCCGCCGGGCGGGCGGTTGGGCAGATCGCGGCAGCTTTCGGCATACGGATCGCCCGTGAAGCCGGGCATCTTGGCGAAACGGCGGTCGATTTCCATATCGCCATACGGCCGAAGACTCCAGCCGTGCATCTGCTCGAGCCCCATGAAATGCATCTTCCCGACGCACGTCGTCTGGTAGCCCGCGCGGGCGAAATGCTTCGGATAGGTCCACGTCTGCGGGTCCAGCCCGTCGCCGTAATAGAGCGCGCCCAGTTCGCGCACGTATTTGCCCGTCATGATGCTGTAGCGTCCCGGCACGCAGATCGGGTTGTTGCAGTAGGCCTGGCGGAAATTCACCCCGCGCGCGGCCAGCCGGTCCAGGTTCGGCGTCCGCGCCAACGGGTCGTCCATGCATCCCATCAGTTGCGGCGCCTGCTCGTCGGTGCAGATCAGCAGGATATGCGGTTGCGCGGGCATGGTCGTCTCCGGGCATGGACTTGTCGCGCCGGCGATTTTGCCGACGCGGGCCATCATAGCGCCCGGTCGTTCCGATGCAAGCGTGGATTCGCCATCACGAAACAATCGCCGTTTCGCGCGCTCGTCCCGCAAGCCGTCGGCGAAGCGCTTGGGCCAGCGCGGCGACGCGGTCGGGGTTCGCTTCCGCCACGTTGCGGCGCTGATCCGGGTCGGCATTCAGATCATAGAGTTCGGTCAGGTCGTCGTCGTTCTCGATATACGTATAGTCGCGCGTGCGCACGGCATGATAGCCCTCACCGCAGACCACGCAGGCATCGCGGTGGATCTGCTCCTCTCCCCGAAGAATCCGGCAGAACGAGGCCGCCTCGAGCCCGTCCTGTACCGGCAGTCCGGCCAAGTCGACCAGTGTCGGATTGAGATCGAAGAGTTCGACCAGCGCTTTGCTTCTGCCCCGGGCAATGCCCGACCCGGAGACGATCAACGGCACCCGCAGCGCCCCTTCGTAGGCCATCTGTTTCTGGAAGAGGCCGAAATCGCCCAGCATCTCGCCGTGGTCGCTGGCGAAGACGACGATGGTGTTCGCGGCATCGTCGCGGGCATGCAGCGCGTCGAGGATTTTTCCCACCTGCCGGTCGATCAATTCCACCTTGGCCGAGTACTGTCGCCGGGCGATAGCGATATCCTCGGCGGTGGCCCTGGCGAACGGTTCTCGCCGTTTGTCGATGCGCGCGGGGCGCGGTTCCTCCGTGGGGGGGATCGCCTCCGGCATGGCGCGCCGGCGGTACTTTGCGCCCAGATCCGCTGGTGGATCGAACGGGTCGTGCGGCCCCTGGAAGCTGACGAACATGTACCAGGAATAATCGTATTCCAGCCGTCGAAGGCGAGCCACAGCCGCGTCGCCGACGAAGACGTCCTGGTGCAGCTCCCGCGGCAGGACCGAGTCGTGGCTGGCGCCTACCACCCAGCCTTTCTTACAGCGGTCGAGGTAATCCTTCACATACGCCTCGAACCAGCCATCTTCCGCGAGCCGCTTGGTATAGGGCCCGCTCACGTGTCCGTCCCGCCCGGCTAGGCCACAGGCCATGCCGCCCTCGATCTCGAGCGCGCGGGTAAAACCGTGCGCGTAGTTGAGCGGACGGTTGCCGTGGACGCTGCCCGGCGCGCCGGGCTTGTGCAGATCGGTGCGGCCCACCAGTTCCACGCGATAGCCGTGGTCGCGGAAATGCTGGTAGTGCGTCTTCACCCCGGGCGCCAGCACGTCGTTATTGGTATACGCTCCGGTGCGCGGCGCCATCAACCCCGTGGCCAGGGCGATTCGCGCCGGCGCGCAGACGGGCGAGGTGGTGCAGCAGTGGATGAAATGCATGCCCTCGGCGGCCAGGCGGTCGAGGTTCGGCGTCTCCACCGTCCCCGGCCGCAGGCAGCCCAGCCAGTCGAAGCGATGCTGATCGTCCATGATGAAGAGGATGTTCGGCCGGTTTTCGCCTGTCATCTCAATCCGCCTCGTTCGTCTGCACCCGGTCGGCCGCCGAAGCGTCCACCGGGTACGCCTCCTGCGACCAGTCGACCGACCAGGGCTTGCGCCGGCGGAACTTCTGCTTGAACTTGTTCTGCAGCACGCCGCGGTTCTCGAGACTGATCATGCACGCGCGGGTGCACCCGGCGGCACCGCAGACGGCCTGCCCGGTGTTGTACAGGTTGCGCGGCTTCCGGTTGAACGGCGTGTGCGAACCGCGCTTGATCTGCCGGCCGTACATGGGATCCATGTACTTCTCTTCCTTCGCCACCGGCGCGTCGCTGGGTTGCCCGCCGCGGAAGCACATGTCGCATCTCTTCATGTCCAGGTCCCACCACTCCACCTCGCGCCCGGCGAGTTCGACCTTTACCGTCTTGCTCGTGTCGAATCCCTGCGCCGGACAGGCGCGAGCGCAGGCGCCGCACTTGTTGCACAACTGCGGCCCCTCGTACAACGGATCCGGCGCCAGTTCCACGTCGGTGAGAACAATGCCGACACGATTGCGCGGACCGTATTGCGGCGAGAGGAACATCTTGCTCATGCCGATCTCGCCGCAGCCGCAGAGGAAGGCGGCGATGCGCAGGTGCACCATGATATCCGGCGCGGCGCGGCCGGGCGCGACGGGGCGGCTGTAGTTCGGCTTCATCTGCCCCTCGTTGTCGATGGCGCGCCAGTCCGACTGGTGCCCCATGGGGATGGCCTCGTAGCCGCGATCCTCGATGTACTTGCACAGGTTGATGACGGTTATGGGCATGTAGAGATAGGTGATGCCGCCGTAGCCCATGGCCGAGTAGTTGCTGAAGTACGTGCCCTCCTCGATGCCGCGCATGGAACCGCGCATCACCCGGAACCCCATGCAGACGATGCTGCGGCATTCGGGCATGATCTGCCGCGGATCCATCTGCAACGGCGCGCGTTCCCAGCGTTCGATATTACCGATGCCGACGAAGTCCGCTCCGAGCGCGATCGCCTGCTTCTTGACCGCGCGCGCGGCCGCCACCGGGTCGTGGTCCAGACTCCCCGGATCGGCGATGGTCCGCCTCGCCGCCGCGGCCGGGTTCTCAATTGCGTTTGTCATGATCGTCTCCGCTTCGTGAATCGTCCTGCAGAATCGCGGCCAACCGCTCGCCCATGGAGCGGTGCGGCGCTTCGTCGAAATGCTCGCCCTCTCCGGCCGAACGGCTGGCGCCCAGCGTGCCGGCGAAGGAACCGTCCGCGTGACGAACCGGTGCGGCGACGGCCAGTTGCGTATCGCTTCGCAGCGGGTGCAGCGCGAAACCGTCGCGCCGGCACTGCGCCAGGTACGCATCCAGCTTCTCGCGCCGCGGCCACAGGTGCGCTCCCTCCTCGAGCAGAGGGTGGCGCTGCTGCAGCGGCCGGCTGATCTCCTCGCCGGCGAACGCCAGCGTGGCCAGTCCCGAGGCGCTGCTGTAGAGGTTGAACGTGGTGTCGGGCGTGCGCTGCATCCTGCTGTGATGATCCGGGCTCAACCGCAGCCGACACCAGACCTCGCCCCCGACCGGCTGGGTAAAGGAATACGTGCATGAGGGATCGTCGCCGGCCAGGGCCTGCAGCATGCCTTCCATCCGCATGAGCAGCTTGTTGGCGCCGTAGCGCGCCATCAGCGCCGGCAATCGCGGCCCGAGGGTATATTCCTGCGAGTGAGACAACTGCGCGGCAAAACCCGACGCGCGCAAGGTGCGCAGCAGGTTGTGTACGGTGGTGTTCTTCAGCCCCAAGCGGTCGCTGATCGCTTTCAGTGACAAGCTCTCGCCCGCTTCGGCCAGCAGCACAAGGATGTCCAACCCCCGCGTCAACGCCTGTACCAGATTTCCGCTCGCCATCGCAATCCTTTTTGATGAATCTTTATTCATCTATACTGAACCTTGGTCTGTTTGTCAAGCATTCTACTGCGAAAAAGATGCGTTATTTTCGCGTCGATCAGGTAGCCGCCCTACCGGCGAGGCGACGCGCGAGGCGCACTGGCCGGCGAACGAGGAATATATCTGTTTTTCAAGAAATAAGTTACGCCGGCTCGATCCGGGCCGTTTGTCCTGACGACAGCGACAAGTTCAGCACCGGCCCGTCTACGCGCAACGCCTCTGAATCGTCCACCTTGAGCGTCGCCGCGCCGTCCCAGTGCAGGCGGAATTCGCCGCCGAGTTCCGCGAGGATTTCGACAAAGACGGCCCGTCCGTTCCGGCGCTCGGCGCTGACCAGGAAACCGCCCTCGGTGCGTACCTCAGCAAATCCTGCATCTTTCCAGCGTACAGGCGCCCCGCCGAAGACGTAGTGGACGCCGCGGCGGGCGTGGAGCAGCATCTCCAGAATCGCCGCCACCGCCGCCATCCCCGCGTCCATCTGCATGATCTCGCCCTTCGTCTCGGCGCTGAGCTTCATCGCCTGCGCGGCTTCCTCCGGCAGCATGCTGCGCATTCTGCGGGCGGAACCGCTCACCGGGCCGATGCCCATCAGCGAGAAACCGGCGAAGTCGGCGTCGTGCAGCGTCCCGCGGCCGACATTGGTGAAGACCCGCTCCCAGATCTCCAGCAGCAGTTCCGCGCAGTCGGCGTTGCCCAGGCGAGTTTGCAGCATCGACGCCCACGGCATGCACCATCCGCTCCACAGTCCCGGCCCCTGGTAGATCCAGTTGGCGATGCTGGCCAGGACCGTCGGCCGCCAGGCCGGGTCGTCCGCGTCGATGATGTCGAACGGCACCAGCGCGGCGAGGTGGCTGTGATGCCGATGGCTCTCCTCCAGGTCGGTCCCTTCCCAGAGCCCGATGCGCATCCCGCTGCCGCTCTCGACGAGACAGGCCTGCGGCAGCTTCTGCCGGATCTCCATCCAGATCGGCTTGGGCGTCTCTCCGAGTTGTTCCGCCGCGTCGAGCAGATCCTCGCAGAGGCGATGCACGCAGGCGAGCTGGAAACTGGCGTTGCGGCCCCAGGCATGCATGGACGCGCCGCGATACTCGGGCGAGACGCTGACCGGAAGGACGAAACCGTCGCCGTCGCGTTCGAGCATCTCCTCGTAGACGCGCATGGCCCCGACCATGAACGGCCACGCCTGCGCGCGCAGGAAGTCCGCATCGCCGGAGTAGCGGACGTAACGCATCATCATCTCCGCCACCCAGGCGGTGCAGCCGTGGTCGATCGAGCCGGTCCAGAAGCCGCCCATGCAGACGCAGCGGTCGTCCACCGCGTGCGGCAGCATCACCCCGTCGTCGATGCCGAGAAAGACCTTCGCGTTGTAACGCAGCGCCGGCAGCCACGAGTGGATCAGGTCGAAGAGCGGGCGCAGGTGCGTCAGCCGGTTGCCGCGGTAGGCCGGCCAGTAACACATCTGCACGTTGATGTTGAAGTGATAGTCGCCCGACCAGGGCGGCATCTGGTACTCCTCGATCCACGGCCCCTGCAGGCCCGCGGCGACGCCATCGGGATTGGTCAGCCCGGCGAACTTGTACATGCCGTAATCGTACAGGAACCGGAGCGTCGGATTGGGAACGTCTACGGTCGGGACGTCTTGCCAGTAGCGCGTCCACCATTCCCCGGCCGCGCGCTGCACGCCCGCGAAGCCGGAGGCGTGAACCCGGCCCAGACGCGCCGTGGCGCTCTGGCGGGCGGCGTCCTCGTCCGCGGCGATATCCACCGCCAGCGCCAGTTCCTGTCCGCGCCGCTCGCACACCGCACAGAGCGGCGGATCGACCGGCCGCGTCTGGAGCCAGCCGCAGAGGCCGCCCTCCTCGAATTCCGCCGGCGGCGCGAAGGAGATCGACTGCAGATGATCGCCGACGTAGTCCCACGAAGTTACCCGCTTCACCGCGCCAAGCTCCAGGCCCTCGGAGAGCCGGATGGCTGCGGCGGGATGCTCCATGTCCAGTACGATCCGCATCGCATGTTCGCGCCCCCCTTGGCGCAGACGGATCGTCGCCGTCCCGTCCCGAAGAGCGAGCGTGCCGCCGGTCAGTTCCCCGCCGGGAAAGACCAGTTCGAACCGACCGATCGGCAGCAGGCTCGGTCGCCGCGGCTGGCCCGGTTCGGCACCGGGCTGCTCGAAGAGCGCGCGCAGTCCGGCTTCGTCGCCGCGCTCGAGGCAGTCGCGGATGGCCGTGTACGACATCCCTTCCCGCCACGGCAGGCCGCCGCGATGGTCCCAGAAATCGGCCCGGCCGGCGGTGATGCAGAGTGTCTCGCCGCCACCCCAGATCATCAATCCCAGAACGCCGTTGCCCTGCAGAATACCGGTATGGGTGCGCGGAAGCGGAAAGGTCCAGTCGTAGCTGCGATCCATGACGTCTCCCATCGGGAAAGGGCAGATGGCTTGCGCCTCCTTTACCCCGGTCGCGGACAGACGTCAATGAATCCCCGAAAAAAAACGCATTCCCGCAGGCCGGATAGGATTGCATGCGTCGCCGTATTGTCGGAGGGTGGATTACTCCAGCTCGATCCCGACCGTCTCGACCAGCGCCATGGCCTTGCGGCAGGCTTGCGTATCCGGGTAATCCGCGCGCAACTCCTCGGCGTAGCGTTCAATCTTCCGCAACTCGCGTTTGAAACGTCGTTCGAACGCCTCGGTTCCGGGCTTGAGCCGCGTACCCGAAGCGCGCTGCAGTTCGCTGACGTCCTCCTCGAGCTTGGCGTAGATCCTGTTCGCCTTGCGGGCGTTTCGCACGCCGTCTTCGCGATTCCATTCCTTTGCCAGTTCGTCGAGTTCGTTGCCCGGCTCGGAATACTTGTACTGATCGGCCAGCTCCTCCAGCGCGTTGGTCGCCGCCGCGGGCGCGCGTTTCTTCAACTCTCCCAGCCGCTCCTTCTGCCGCCGGAGATGCGCGCGCAAGGCTTCGACGATCTGCTTCGCCTCCGTGGCTTCCTCGGCATCGTCGCTGGCGAGACTCTTCTGCGCCTGGGCGAAGGCCTTGCCGAGACGGCCTTCTTCCCAGTATCTCGCCGCGCGGTCGAGCTTCGCCAGCTTCGGCATGGACGGCAGGCCGTCGGTCGATTCGCGCGACAGGTCCGTCGCCTGTGCTTCTTTGCCGTCGAGGTAGAAGACGAAACGGTCGATACTGAAGCCGCCCGAGCGGCCGCAGATGGTGAAGACGTGCTCGCCGGCGGTCAGTTCGTACGACGCCGGCGGCTTGCCGCCGCCGTGATGCTCGTGATTGGTCGCCCAGGTCCACTTGCCGCGGGTATGGCTGAACGTCTTCGTCGGCTTGCCGTCGTCCATGCGCGTGAAACAGTCGTTCTGCTCGGTACTGTCCTCGAAGTCGTGCCGATTGCGGATACGGAAGTGGTACTTGCCCGGCGTGGTGATGCGCAACTTGTAGACCAGCGGACCGGCGCTGCCGCCGTGGTCGATGCCGCCTGCGGTCCACGTGTAATAGCAATCGCCGGTAAAGCCGGCCATCTCCGTCTGCGCGGCCCAGGCGCCGGCCGGCTTCACCGCCTCCACCTCCACGATCAGCACGCCGTCCTCTTCGGCAAATACCGGCGGCCCGTCCGAGGCGCGCAGCACGATTGTCGTCTGAAACGCCAGGACGGCAACAAGAACCGGCGTCCAGGATCTTCGCGCTTGTTGCATCGATTATCCTCCCGTCCTTCGCCGCGTAGCGCCGCGGCTTACTTCTTCCGAGGCGTCGCCGGACCGATACCAAAGTAACGCAGAAACGCCGTCTTGTTCACCACGACGAAACGCTCGCCGTAATGCCAGAAGACCAGCCGATCCTTGCCGATGGGATGCGGCCAGAAGCGATACCCCATGAACGGCATCGCTTCGACAGCTTTCTTTCCGTCCGCGGAATGCAACAGCATCCACTTCTCGCCGGCTTCGAAGTACGGGCTCTTCCCTTCCTCGCCGAGGTAGCGCCGGACGATCTGCGGATGCTTCTTCAGGTAACTTTCCGGATCCTTCAGCGCCGTCAGCCGCGCTTCGCCGCGCAGCCCGACGTCGATTTCCTTGCGGATGAAGAGGGATTCGGGGAAGGGATGCATCTCGCCGGTCTCGATGTCGATTCCGTATAAAATCTTCCTGAAATCGCGCACGATCAGCAAACCGTTCCAAAGGACCGGCGGGCCGTTCGTGTCCCAGAAGTGCCCCATGCGCTGAAACGGCGGCACGGGCTCCTGGTCCGATTTGCGGCCGAGCGGCCATTCGCTGCGGGCCGTGATTTCGCCGGTTCCGACATCGATAGCCATGAATACGCCGGCAGGCTCATTCGATACGGACGTGCAGCACAAGAGCAAGCGATCGCCCGCCATTACGCAGTTGCCAGATAAGTCGTTATGCAGGCAAGCCGTCGACTGGCGCCATAACAACCGGCCCGTTTTCGCATCGGTGGCGAGGATCTCCGCCACCACCTCGTCGTCATGTGTATTCTCCGCGTCGTTCAGCCGTTTATATCGCAGCATTACTCCATGGGTCAGCGCGTGGCGAAGTATCGGATAATTGGCATTGGTGCCAAAAACGGATCCGTCTCTGTCTTCTTGCGACAACTGAGGCACGACGTGGCCACTTGTCTGGTTGGTGCGCGCATCAAAAAAGTAATGCGCGTCGTTTTCCCCGTCCCAATAAAGAAAACGATCATCTCCCAGATGCACTCCATAACCGAGCGCGGGGCATGTATTGATAATGCGACCGGCATTCAGATCCACATATGTCTTCGAGGGGATATCTCCTCGCCTCTTGACTGCGTTAATCAGGCATGTGGCGTCTTCAACGAAGAGTCTCATCCCGTCGAAGGCAAGTTTTTCATCAGGGCCGCAGGCCTTGTCGACCATATCCCGCCAATAGACGGTTACCGGCACCCGTGTGTTCACCTGCGCGAGCGCTTTCTTCCCGCGTGCGTCGCCGCGAGGAGAATGGTCGAAGCACTGGTAATAGGCATTGAGCGCCTCGCGTTTGCGCCCGAGCGCTTCGTGCGCCTTCGCAGCCAGCCACTCGGCCTGCGGGATATGCGCCGCGCCTGCTCCGATGCGGTCGGTCTCTTTGAGTACGTCTTCGTAACGTTGGCGCGCGAGATGGCATTCCGCTGTCTTCAACCTCAGATGCACTTCCGACACTGCGCCCTGCACGGGATAGGTCAGGCGCGCACGGGAGATCTGGTGCTTGTACAGGACGATCATCGTCGCGTCGGGCATGAACAGCCGTCGCGTCGACCGGTTGCCGTATTGATGGCTGCCGACCAGTTTTCCGTCTAGCGTCCAGACCGATTGCCGCCCGCTGTCGGCGTCTTCGAGTATCCAGATGCGGTCGTCCACAAGACGGCTGTCCATATACTGAGGCTCTTGCAGGCAATTGCACTGATATGCGGATGAGAGACGACAGACGCGTTCGGACAAAGACTCGGGCAAGTGCACATGGCGGAAAGCACGTTCGCTTTCGCTCCACATCATGATCCAGCCCTTGCGGACCTGACTGACCCAGTCTTCTCTGCGCTTGTCGAATTGGTTCCTTGCCGACATCTCGAGCCGGGAATAAAAGGTGCCGTTCAAGATCTGCAGAATCGTGAAATCGGGCACGTCTTCGGCCGTCCAGATACCGTCTTTCAGGCGTATACGCCGCAATTTTTCCGGGAAAGAGCCTTTATAGCAATACGCGACGTCGGGCACGTGTCGACTGCCGTGTATCTCATAATCCTTCAAGGAGCCTTCGAGCGCCGATGCCACCTTGACCGGCCGGCCGTCGACGAGTGCGCGCGGCGACTCATGCTCGCGCCAATCGCCTTCCCAGACCGCGCCGCTCCAGACGCGGCGGATCTTCTTGTCGCCTGTCCATAGAATTTTCTTCTTCTCGATATCCACGACCGCGTAGGACGCGCTTTCTTTTAAGCCTGCCGGAAAATATTCCGAAAACTCTCTGGCAACGACGATACGACCCGGCGCGACGCACGGAACGTGAAAAGCCTCGTACATATAAGCTTCGGTCTCCGGATACGGCAACGGCACTTCCATCCGCATCGTTTCCCTGCCGGTCGCCGCGTCCAGCAGGCAGAGCGCATCGGAAGCGTACCAATAGACGCGGCCTTCGATTACCGCCATCAACGGACTCCGTTCGGCGGTATACCAGTAATGCTTGTCGGCGTCGTGATGCACCGACCCGAAAGACGTCGGCGGCAGTTCGGCAGGAACCCTCCGGTTCTCCCAGATCGTCTCGCCCGTCTTCGCGTCGAGGCAGACGATAGCGAGCACCTTTTCTTCTTCGTTGCCTGCTAGAAGATACAGCCGCCCATCGGCATGGACGGCGCGCATGTGGTCTTCGCGGACGGTCGGCCAACAATCCGACAGCACCGAGCGGAATTCGCGGAAACGGAAATCCTTCGTCCAGAGGATGAAGCGGTTGCTCTCCTTCATCCACCGCAAATACTCGTGATAAGCATCGCTTGCCTCGTCGTATTCCCCGTTGACCTGCAGCGCCCGCCCCAGATCATACAACGCCGGCGCCGCCTCCGCCGCGTCGGCACGGAACTGCTTCACCGTCTCGTCGCGCACCGCCTGCGCCTGCGCATCGTCCGCCTGCGACATCGCGAGCAACTCGCGCGCTCTTCCTTCATACGTATGCGCGCGGGCGAAGAAGTGGCCTTCGTTCTCGCGCTGGGCCTGGCGGAATAGAACGACCGCGTCCCGCAGCAGCGCGTCGACCTTCACTCGCTTCTCCGGCGCAAGCGACTGCGAGACGGGGCTGGCGCTCTCGCCCGGCACTTCCTCTCCGGCAGCGCCCTTGTCTTTCGCCGCGTCGCTCGTTGCGCGTGTCTCTGTGATGATAACCTCCGACGCGCGCAGCTTCAGCAGCCCCTCGCCAAAAAACCGCTTCGCCTTCAGGTTCTTCGACTCGCGATAGCGAACCAACAACTGCGCCGGTTCCTTGCCGACCGCCTTGGCGAAACGTGTCGCTAGATCGGTCTCCAGGTCAAAGAGATTCTTCACCGTCCCGTCGATGACGAAGGTCGCGTCGCTTTTCATCTTCGCGGTTTTTGCCGAGACAATGCCGGCGTTGATGCGCACCTTCGCGTTCTCGTCCGGCCACGTGCCGACGAACTGGACCGAGCCGCGCAGGAGATAATCCGTGCCGAGCATTGCCGGCGTGAGGGGCTGATCCTTCTTCGCCAGCAGAATCTCGTCGATCCGCTCGCGCTCGAGCAGAGTCACTCCCTCCAATCCGACAAGTTTGGTCCTGATCGCCGCGCTCACCGCCGGCCCGAGCCAGGGAAGGTTTGCCGGGCTGTCGAGGTCGAGAACGGCAAGGCGCAGCGGCGGGGATTTCTCGCCGGCCTGCAGCGAGAAGGTCATGACGATCATGCCGGCGGCGAGTCGCAGCATGTTTCGAACAGGGCGAGGATGCATTGCGTTTTCCCCTGTGGACAGAAAAGCTGCAGGCGTCCCGTCGCAACGTGCGCCGTTTCCGACAACGCCTGCGTCTTCTCGCGCTATATGGCGGTGCAAGCATGCCGCATTCGGACACGAAACCGCGTGTCATGCCCGTAACAATCAGAATACCAAAGCACCGCGGATTACGCAAGCGCTCATAACCCGCTTTGCGGCATCAGGTTATGAATGCAGCGCGAGGCACTCAGCATCCCGGCAGCGCCCCTTCGGCCACTTGGTGGCGCCACAGACCAATTGGCGCAAAATATCGCGGTCGCGCTCCGCCGCGTCGAGGGCGATGCCCCAGACGAAGGAGATACGCAGCCGGCTGCGGACACCTCGAAATTCCTTTCCCTGACCATGCCGGTATTAACAGCGGTAATCACGGCCGAGTCGACACCAGGGGGCGGAACACCACTACACACATACAGCAACAATTACCAATCAGCCGTACTGAATAATCTATTGGCCAAAATCTCCAGGTCTGCGGGAGCGCGGTTGAGGTTAGTAGAGTTACGCGTAATCAATACGTCTCAAGGGCCAACACATCGGTTACACCCAGAAGGGCCAGGACATGGGTTACAGTTCGGATAGAGAAAGGCGCCCAGCGCGGCGACGGAAGGAGCCCGTAGGGCGACTGGAGTTGCCGCGCTGGGCGCGTGCGCCGTCAACGCAGTCGGTACGCCATCTCGTCAATCGTCTCTCCGCAGACCCGCAACCTCATTCGCTCTTCCGCCACGTCTACCGTGACCGTCACGTACTCGTACACCGCCTCCGCCGGCATGGGGAACTTCTCCCCGAATAC
>CAYWFP010000038.1:2161-33639 GCA_964457365.1 uncultured Planctomycetaceae bacterium | reverse complement strand
GGGAGGGAAACCTCCCGGTCTTTTTTGCGCCCGTGCCGCGTCTACTCCGCCGCCGGCGGCGGACTCCGAGCAGCGCGGGATTCAGGTTATAATCCAGCGCGCCGGCGATCCGCCGGCGCTTGACGCCGATGACGATAGCGACGATGATGTTTTCGATGACGACGCGGCGTGAATGCGGATCATGCCAAAGGTAGAATGCGCATAAGGTCATTCAGTCGGCGCTGGAGATTCTGGGATATTTTTATGAAACTTCAGGCCATCTTTATCATTAAAGGGGTTGTAAAAGTAATAAAATAGTTATTCCCAATCTTGCCCGAATGCAGGATCCAATTCATCAAAGCAGTGGCGGGCTTTAACGAAAAGCCGCGCACAGCCTTGCCCATGCCTTTCCTGGCATCATAAATTCCTTGCCGCTTTCGGACTGTTCTGCTACCTGTTCGTGTCCACCGTCATTCATGGCCATCACAGCTGCTGCCGGTATGCTGGAAACGCACCGACGCTTGAGTATGCCGACGCGGAAAGCATATGCTGTGTTCCGTGCTGCAGCTGCGATCATTCTCAATGCGTGCGGCTTCCTCATCTTGCCTTGCTGCCCTCACAGCATTTGTCACATAACGGCGAGAAAGGGAAAACTCTTCGTGGTCGGTGCGGCCACGCCACCAAGCCATATCGTTGACAGGCATGCCCTTGACGCGCCTGACGATCGGCCGTAGTGTTGAGAGGTCATCGGGCAAGGAGTATCTATGCAAGCAAACTGGCTGAAATGCAGCATCGGTAAATTCTTCGGCAGTTGGTGGGTGCCAACGGTAGCTGCAGGATTCATACTTGCGCTGTTTTTTCTCCATGAAACCTCTATCGCTAACCCGATGATTTCAAATACTCTTGCGTTCTTTCTGTTGGCAAGCCTTGTTTGCATATTGATTGCGAGCATCGTCCAGTTTTCCACCAAGCGACGGAAACGGGGAATCGTGAGCCTGTTTTCGTTTCTTGGCATGACTGCGCTTTCACTTTTCACCATTGTGATTGTATACCTGCTGATGGGATTCTTCGGTCCATCGAAAGATGGCTTTGCTGACAACCTTACTATACCGGAAGGAATTGAGATTGCCGAACCGGTTCAAGATGCAAGTGAGGGCATGAGTGCGACTGCATCAAAGGAGATCGATGACTTTCAAGACAGCATCCGCAAAGCCCTGGCCATCCCCGGCAACGACACACCGAAATTTACCCCGAACATGCCCTCGCTGCGCAAGGTATCAATAGATCACCCCAGGGTGTTTCGTGACTATATCGAAGCCTCGCCAGACTGGCATGTGTTTGTCGAGCAGGGGAATCGATTTGCGTCAAGACGATGGAGCTACGGAGGAGAACCCCGGGATGAGTTGCACGGCTATATCTCGAAGTTTGGTAACGGTGCCCGGTTTCAAACCCGCTGTCTTCTATGTCTGGATCGCAGACAATGGAGCCGATATTACGTGCAGCACGCACAAGAAGGGACTAATCCGATCAATCCGGACATGAGCATCGGCAACAGTATGCATGAGAGCCGCGTCATGATCGAATGTGGCGGCGTCTGGGTAGAGATCTTTGAGCAATCCGCCAACCCCGAACGACGCGTAACCAAAGCCAGCATCGCGGCCCTGGAGAAAGAGTTCTCCGCATTCCTGGAGGATCCAGCAGCAGCACTGGCGAATGCGCGCGCCAGAGCGCGCGCGCTAGCAAGCCGCCTCGCAGGAAATGATGGCCATCCCTTCCGATTGTTGACGGGTATGCAGCCTGGAATTTATGGGGTGGTATATTCGCTCAATCCGGGTGAGCCCGGCTTCGTTTATCTGAAGGCATTCGAGGTTACCGAGGGTACGCCGTTGTCAGTTGATCGACTGGAAGCGAAATCGAAAACTCGAATGACATGGTCGACGGATCCCTCGGAAAAATTCGGAGCCAAGGCGGGATTCACGATCTACGAGGGCGACTGGGGGAAACCCTATGCCGCACGTTTCGAAGTGTGGTTCCGACCAGATTCAGGTAAGGATGAGCGAAAACTTGCTGAACGTATTTTCAAGATCGAAGGATGGCAACGGTAAATACCCGTCGTTGATCTTCAAGGCTTTTTTCCGGATAAGCTGAAATGGCGAAGCCCAAGCATGCGTTCCTCGTTGCCTTGGTTGTTCATCTGGCGACCGCCATCGTGAGCTTCATTTTCCCCAGCTATTTGGCTCAACCAGAAAATATTGTCAGCGACGTGTCTCTCGGCGCTTCATTCAGATCAATCCCCAAACGCACAGTTGGTTCGCTGCTCATGTCGCTACTGTTCAGTATGCCATCCGGAGGCGTCATGGTTGATGGATCCATGGCAAAGGCTTGGTCATAAAGGGAGATGGAGAGAAATACAACTTCCGGGCGGGGATTGCCGTACTCGGAGAATCCTTCACAACAGGCCGTGTTCGTTCGCCCATAGCTGGAACGAGAGAAACGCCCATAGCTGTTTCCGGTGATCGGTTTTTCCATCAAGGTGCTCATTCAACATGCGGCCGACTGCGGCAGGTTCGAAAAGGTCTTGCCGTCGGAGGAGATTCTCATCACTCATCTCCCGCAGCAACGGACGCAGTTCGCCACGGAGCCAAGCCGCCACCGGCATGGCGAAGCCCTTTTTCTTTCGCGCAAGTATGCTGTCGGGTAGAATGCCCCGCATCATCTGCCGCAGCAGCGCCTTGCGGGTATTCCATCGAATCTTGAACCGGACAGGCAGGCGCGCGGTATATTCCGCGAAGGCCGTGTCCAGGAATGGCGAACGCACTTCCAGCGAATGCATCATGCCGGCGCGGTCAACCTTGGCGAGGATATCATCGTGCAAATACACCTTGAGGTACCACTGGATCATGCGATCCACCGGATGCATGAATGTGGGCGTCGCGAACGCCCGTAACGATGCGGCGAAGATCTCCCGCCAGTCGAATTCTTCCTTGTTGTCCCGGAAAAATTCGGCCTGTTCTTCTGGCGGGAGCGATGCCATCCACAGAGGCAGGTGCAGACCTTCTCCGCGCGGGATCTCCGGCGGAAAGCCCTGGAGGAAATGGTGCAGCTTGAAACGGCGACTCATATTCCGGTCGGTTGCCGACAACAACTTTTCGACCTGCCGGAGAGCCGGGCGGAACAGGCGTATGATCGCTTCTCCGCGACCGAGCAGGCGATAAGCGCGAAACGGTTCGTAGCCCGCCAGCAGTTCATCGCCGCCCTCGCCCCCCAGGGCCACGGTGACGCGTTCGCGTGCGAAACGGCAGAGAAGTGCAGTGGGCAGGATGGAGTTGTCTGCGAACGGTTCGTCCATGTGCTTATGGATCGCTCCGAGTTCGTTGACGACATCCGTTCCAGTGACGACGAGTTCATGGTGAGTCGTCCGGAAGCACCCGGCGATGGTCCGGGCATAGGACGTTTCATCGTAGGTGGCTTCGGGAAATCCTATGGAGAAGGTCTGAATGTCTCCGTCGGGCATGATCCGCCGCATAAGCGCGACGACGGTACTGCTGTCCAGTCCGCCGCTCAACAGCGCACCGAGCGGCACGTCGCTCATAAGGCGCCTCTCGACAGCGTCTCGCAACAAAGTCCGCGCGTGTTCGACCGCCACCGCCGAGGAAGGCGAGATTTTATCCTCGTAGGCAAGTTGCCAATACTCGGTCTCGACGGGTGGATCGTCGAGACGTTGGATTGGCAAGCTCATGGAGCAAGCGGGCCGCATCTTCCGGCATCGCCGGTATATGGTACGCGGGCTGGGGATATAATCGTGTGCGAAGAATTGCCGGATCGCGACAGGATCCGGCTCGGGATCGAACCCCGGATGTTCGCGTAGCGCCTTGATCTCGCTGGAGAAGAGGAACGCGTCGTCGAGAAATGCGTAGAAGAGCGGCTTTTTGCCGAAACGATCTCGCGCAAGAAAAAGCTGCCCGGCGGTCCGGTCGAAAATGGCGAAAGCGAACATGCCGTCGAGCCGCGGCACGAGGTTTTCACGCCATTCCTCCCAGCCATGCACGAGGATTTCCGTATCCGACTGCGTCGTGAAGACGTGACCGGCGAGGACCAGTTCGCGCCGCAGCGCCGGGTAATTGTAAATTTCGCCGTTGAAGACAACCGCGACAGTTTTGTCTTCGTTGAAGAGCGGCTGCGCGGCGTTCGCGGAGAGGTCGATCACGCTCAACCGGCGATGGGCGAGGCCGACCGGGCCATCGACGTGCAATCCCTCGTCGTCGGGACCGCGATGCGCCAGCATCCGGTTCATGCGCGCGAGCAGGGCCGGATCAACCGGTTGCCGCGGGTCGCGGTTGATCCACCCGACGAAGCCGCACATCAGCGAAGAATTATCAGGATCATCACGAGAGGGTATCCACCTGGGTATTGGACCGATTCGCACAAGCGTTCTGTTCTGAGTGAGCGTAACCGGAACAGGGGGCGGTGTAAAAGAATTTCTTCATGGCGATGGTGCGCCCCAGGGACACCTGCCGGGCCATATACACCACGCCCATGCCGCCCTGCCCAAGCATCTCGATCAGCTCGTAGTGGGGTGGAGGCGTGACGGGATCGCCGGCCTTGCCCAACTGCATCGAGGAGATACTCAAACCCGACGGCGTGCGCACGCTCCTGCCTTCGGCCTTGATCGTCGCGTCAATCGACAAATCCTCTGTGATTGTCCCGCCCCAGAGCGCTTCCAGTTCCTCGACGCTCAGGTCGGCGTCTTTCCGAAGCGTCTGGGCTTCGGGACCGGACATCGGAGCGGTGGCGTCGGGATCGCTCTGCACCGGCACGGTTTCTTCTTCCGAAACGTAGCGCCGGATCGTCGCCTCGTCCAGGCCGACCGTGCTCACGCAATATCCGCGCGCCCAGAAGTGTTTCCCCGTCACGCGGCGATTCTTCAGGACCTCACGGTGAATCCGCACCGCGCTCTTTCCCTTCAGAAAGCCGATCACTGTGCTTCGGGGCGACGCGCAAACACATATGCCCATGGTCCGCATCAGATGTCCCTTCAGAATCTCCACGCCACGCCGCCTCGCCAGGTCGTGCAGAATCGCGCGCACCTTCCGCCTCACCCTCCCGTACAACACCTTCCGGCGGCACTTCGATATGAAGACCACATGGTACTTGCAGTCCCACTGCACATGCGATAGGGTATTCCAATCGCGCATAGGTTCCTCCTTTCCTCGCAAGAGGGCTTTCCAGAGGAGGAACCTATTTCGTTTCACGCCGGATCGGTCGAACCTATCCGGGCCCTCCGCCAGAGGCGGAGGATTTAGGGGGTATTAAGGACCCGTTAAGCAATAATTTCAGAATTTCGGCGCAGCTGGTTTGCCGTCAGTCAAGAAGCGAGTGAAAAGCGATGCGAGACATCGGTTACAGCGAGCGACGCGGGGTGGCGGCAAACGAGCGCGCCCTTCCAGGCTCGGGCGGCCGCGTCTGGTGCTTGTAGAAGCTCTCAGTGCCACCCTGGTCAGGAACTGTGCTTGCGCAAGCCCTGCGCTTGGTTAGAGTAATCTCCATGCCGACGATCTGCGCCCTAATCGAATACGACGGCACCAACTACTGCGGCTGGCAGGTCCAGCCCAACGGCCCGTCCATCCAGGCCGCGCTCGAGGAAGCGCTGTTCAAACTCACCGGCGAACGCGAACGTTTCCGCGGCGCGGGGCGGACCGACGCGGGTGTGCATGCGCGCGGTCAGGTGGCCGCCTTTCGCACCGACACGATCATCCCGCCCGAGAATTTCGCCGCAGCGTTGAATTCACGCCTGCCGAAGGATATCTCCGTCCGCGCCACGCATCCGGTCGCCGACGACTTCGATCCGCGCCGCCACGCCAAACGCAAGCTGTACCGCTACGCCATCACCTGCGGCCCGACGCGCCCGGCCATCGACCGCTGCACCCGCTGGTACGTCAAAGGCGAACTCGATACCGCCGCGATGGTTCGGGCCGCGCGGCAATTCGAAGGCACGCACGACTACACCGCCTTCAGCAACCAGGAATGCAACGCCGAGGGCGCGAACAACGTGCGCACCGTCGACCGCTGCGAAATCGTCGCCGACGGATTCGACCTGACCGTCGACGTGGAGGGGCGAAGTTTTCTCTACAACATGATCCGCAACATCGTCGGCATGCTCGTCGACGTCGGCCAGGGACGTTTCGCTCCCGCGGACATCCCCGCCGTATTCGCCGCCCGCGACCGGCAGCAGGCCGGCCGGGGCGCGCCCGCGCACGGCTTGTGCCTGGAATGGATCCGCTACGAATAGGATGGCGGCGGCGTTGATTCGCGGGCCTGTCGGACGTATACTGAACGCATGAACTCCATCGATATCCTTATCGCATCGGTGATCGTCCTCTGCCTTGGACTTGGCGTCTTCACCGGCTTCGTCTGGCAGGTCACCGGCATCCTCTCGGTCGTGCTGGGCATCCTCGCGGCGCTGATCCTGGGGCCGGCGACCTCCGAGGCGATGCAGCGCTGGATCGACAACCCGCACGCCTGCGACCTGCTGGCGTACCTGGGGATCTTCGCCGTCGTCAGCGTGGCGCTGCGCGTCTTCGCGGTGGTCTTCTCGCACCTGCTGAAGAAGCTCAAGCTCAAGCAATTCGACCGCGTCCTCGGCGGCGCGCTGGGCGCGGTGAAAGGCTTCGTCGTCTGCGCGGTCGCCGCGGTGGTGATCTCCGGCATGCCCGGCGCCTGGGGCGAGGCCTGCCGCGACTCGCGCCTGGCCGGCTTCGTCGTCGCCGTAGCCGACTGGGCGCGCGGCAAGGCGTCCGAGAGGGATATCGCCGACTCGAAGAAGAAGCTGATGCGCAGCAGCCGCGAGTTCGGCGACCGCTTGCGCGAGAAGCTCTCCGACGAGGATGACGCGCCATGACCGCCCCCTCCGAACTCGCGGGCGTGGCCGAATCCGCAGTCGTCTTCGACAACCTGCGCGGGCATCCCCTTTGCGGAACGCTCTCCCTGCCGCCTTCCGGGACCGGCCGCGCGCCGGGCGTGGTCCTGCTGCACGGCTGGGGCGGCGACCGCTGCGGGCCGCACCGGATCCTCGTGCGCATCGCGCGGCAGCTCGCCGCCGGCGGCGCGCCGGCGCTCCGTTTCGACCTCTCCGGACGCGGCCTGAGCGCGGGCGATCCGGCCGCGGTGGACCTCGACGCGATGATCGACGACGCCTGTTCCGCGGCGGCGTTTCTGCGCACGAAAACCGCCGTGACCTCGACGGCGTTCTGCGGGCTCTGCTCGGGCGGGAACGTCGCTCTCGGCGCGGCGACGCTCGAGACGGCCGCGCGGCTGGTGCTGCTGAGCACGCTGCCGTTCACCCGGCGCTCCTCGGGCATGGCCGCGCGCAAGACATGGATGCATCTTTTGACCTACGCGCGCAAGGCGCTGGCGCTCTCGACGTGGCGGCGGCTGCTGCGCGGCGAGATCGACACCGGCGGCGTGGCCCGGACGCTGGGCCGCAGCGGCGCCGAATCCGACGCCGAGCGCCGGCTGAAAGACTCCGCGCGCGACATCCCGGCCGCGTGCGCGCGGATCGCGGCGCCGTGCCTCTTCGTCTACGGCGGGGCCGACCCGGAGGCCGTCGCCGCGTGGGAATATTACGCAGCGCTCTGCGCGCGGGCGAACCTGCCGGCATCGCGTCGGATCGTGCCCGAGGCCAACCACAATTTCTACCGCCGCGCCTGGAGCCGGGAGGTCGAGAACGCGGTGGTGGCGTTTCTTCTGGCGCCGGGCGCTTGACAACCTGGCGCCCGCCGCTATAATGATTCGCTTTGCCGAATAGGCGGAAGTGGCGGAACGGCAGACGCGCTAGCTTCAGGAGCTAGTCCGGGCAACCGGGTGGAGGTTCAAATCCTCTCTTCCGCACCAATACAATTACAACACCCGCCCCGGGGGGGCGGGTGTTTGCGTGCCTACTCCCCTTCCCCGGCACTCTCCGCCGGCTCCGGAGCACGCTTTACCGTGAAGACGATGTCTTTCTCCCAATAGGAATCTTCGAACTCCGCGTCCTCCTCGTCGCCGCCGTCGTCGACGTAGTTGACGCCGACGGAGTAGACGCGATACGCATCCCCGGCGGGCCGGTACTTGAACAACTCGCCGCTGTACGGGTCCAGGAAAGCGGCGTCGAGGTACTCGGGCGCCAGTTCGTCCAGCGCAACCGGAGGCCTTCCGTGCGCAAGGCGATAGCGTTCGACCGCGACGGCGAGGCGGGCGAGGCACAAGCGGCAATGCGCGCTGATGATTTGCCGGTTCAGTCGCTTGAAAATACTCAGCATCTCGGAATACAAAACCGGATAGATCCAATAGCAATCCTCGAACCGCTCTTCCTCGCAGTATTCGAAACGTTGCATGGCACGCGCGCGCAGCGGCAGGCGGTAGTCGTCGTACACGCGGCTGATCGCTTCGCCATAGTAATATCTGTCGGCCTCGAATCCGCCGGCGTACTTGTATAGCATCGCCTCGAAGAAGCGTTCGCGTTCGCGACGAGACTTGAACAGTTCGACGGCCAAGAATTCATCGATCACCTCGTCTGGCGTGACTCGGTTCATGTAGACCATCTCGCCGAGCAGCGCCTCGGGATAGACCAGGATCTCTCCGGTCTTGCGTAGCGCCTCGTCGAGCCGTCGCAATTGCCCGTCGGTCATCCGCGTGCGGTTAAGCGCCGGCTCCACCGTATTCTTGGCCATGATCCCGTCAAGCGCGAGCCGTACCAGGCTGGTGATCAGAAACGGCTCCTGCTTCAGGTCGCGCGAGAGTCGGTACAAATTTTCGATCGCCTGCACGCATTCGTCGCCGTCGTCGCGCATTGCCGCTTCGTGCGCCCGGATGGCCTGTTGCTTGGCATGGCGCCGATACTGCGCCAGATACGGCAGACCAAATCGCCCCGTCGGATCGTCCAGATTTATACCGAGCCGCTTCGGCGTTTCCTGCAGCGCTTTGTCCAGGGCTTTGTAATACGCGGCATTGTCCGCGGCGTGCCGGCGCAGAAGCTTACGCGCCTCGGGGGGCACGGGGGCTCCATCGTTGTAGCTGTAGTAATCGCCGCTGGAGAGTCTGATGGCGTACGCGGCGCTATCCTTGAGCGGCCCGGCAATCAGCCCCGTCGCCCTGTCGAGCGCATCCCCTTTCTTCCGCGGAGGCAGATGTGTTTTCGGATACCGCGCCCGCAATTCCTCCGCCGTAAGGGGATAGCCGTCCGCGCGCAACTCGGCCTTGAGCGCCCGCCATCTGAAATGGAAGTACGCCTTGCGCCCGATACAGAACATGATCGCCGTGCCGACGACACCCGCGGCCGTCCAGGCGAGAAGTTTGGTGCGTATGCATTTGTTCCAGTACCGGCGAAAACTCATCCGAGGGCACCCGTTCGTATCTGAATGCGTTATCGTTATACGATATGCGAAGAGGCCGCGGGTGTAAAGCGGCCTGTGCCTCCTCGGCCCCGCACCGGTTTTCCCCTTCCCCTGAATCGCTCGGCGGTTACACTCTCGGCGGCGATCGATAGGGGCCGTCTGGAGCGCTCAACGAAAGGTCCGCGATGAACAGGATCCTGGCCGAGGCGACGGGCGCCTTCTGCCTGGTCTTCTTCGGCTGCGGCGCGGTCGGGCGGATGAAATGGCGCGCGGCGCTGGCGAATCCGACCTGCAAGCTCATCCCGGGCGATGAGTGCTGCCCGACGTGAAGCTACTGCGCCGCGGCCGCCGCGTTCTTGCGCTTGACGAGGCTGGCGTCAACGGCATGCAGCAGGCGCGAGGGCTTGATCGGCTTCATCAGGTACTTGTCGATTCCGAGCTTGGCGCAGAAGACGATCAATTCCTTGCCGCCGGCGCTGGAGAGGACGATCACCGGCAGGCCGTGCAGCGTGTCGTTGGCGCGCAGCTTCTGCAGCACCTCCACGCCGTTGATGTCGGGCATGATCAGGTCCAGCAGGACCAGATCGTACATCGGCCCCTCGCCCGCCGCCTTCTTCAACGCCTGCAGCGCGCTCACGCCGTTCTCGGCGGTCTCCACCGTGGCGCCCGCATCCTTGAGAGTGCGCGAGAGCACCTGGCGAATCACGGTCTGATCGTCGACGACGAGGATGCGCGCGCCGCCGGTGTGTTTCGGATCGTACTGCGTGTCGGTATCCTGCAGCGCCGGTTTCTGCAGCGCCTCTTCCGCCGGCTCCGCGGGCGCTTCTTCTTTGGTTTCGGCCGCCCCCGCGGGTTCCGTCTCCGGTGTCGCGGACGCGTCGGCCTCCGCGGGTTGCACGAGAGGCTTCTGCGGCGTCTCCACGCCCTGGGCCGGCAAGCCGGGGATGGTGCGATGGTTCAGCGCCACGCGCCGGGCCAGCGCGCGGCGGATGATGCGCGCGAGCATGGTCTTGGCGCCGATGTTCTTCTTGACGACGTAGTCCTCGGCGCCGGCGAGAATGGTATCGTCGCTGAGCGTCTCGTTCTCGATGCGGCCGATGATGACGATGGGCACCTCCTCGGCCGCTTCCTTCAAGGTCTCGATGGTCTGGTTGCCACCGCTGTCGGGAAGCCGCAATTCCGAGACGATCACGTCGGGCATGTCCTTGGCCAGGTGCTCGAGTGCCTCGGCCATGTTGGTGACGTACTCGAGATCGAACTTGAGCTTGCGCGAACTCTCGAAAACGCGCTTGGCCGTCTTCCACGAATTTCGGTCGTCGTCGATCAGAAGAACCTTGACCGCATTGCCCTGCATCGCTTCGCGTATACTCGGCTCACTCACGGCAAGACTCCCGTAAACGGGGGCTGAAAGTCTCGTTTCCATGGAATCTAGCCGATTCCGAACAGAATCGCAAGTTCGTTTTAATTAAGCGAAACGATACATGGCATGGCTACATTCGCGGTTTGATAAATTTCTGCGGATCGACCCAGCCGTGATTGCCGCTACGGAACTGCTCCGGGCGCATGTACCCGGTGATCCATTGCCCCGTGCCGAACGGACCGGTGTGGATACCGAAATGCAGATGCGCGGAGTAGCCCCCGTTCTCGCAGGTGTAGGCGCGGCCGACCGAGCCGAGCTTCTGCCCCTTCTTGAGGCGCTGGCCCGCGCGGACGTGGATATACGGCGAGAGGTGGCCGTAGAGCGAGCAGAAGCGCTCCCCTTCCGCGTCGACGTGCTCGACGATGACCAGGCCCCCGAAGCTCGGGGCCATGCCCGCGGCGCGCACCACCCCGGCGCCGATACTGACCACCGTGGCGTGATCGTCCTTCCGGGCCATGTCGTCGCCGACGTGATATTGGCCGGAGAAGGGGGTGCCGGGGATATTGATGAATTCGCCGAAACTCTTGCGCTTGGGATCGAAGAACGCGCGCACGGGCGGGTTCAGCTTCTCGGCCACCTCCGCCTCGCCGTCCTCCTCCGGCGCCGGTCGTTCCGGCGCCTCCCAGTACTTCTCGAGGCCGGGGATGGCGAAGAGCCAGCCCTGTAGCGCCAGGCGCGCGAAACAGCGCGGTCCAAAACCCCGCCCGTCGTTGGCGCCGCGCTTCTTGTATTGCAGCACCGGTTCGTATTCCTCGGCGTTACGCAGCAGCGTCAACACCCGCGCGCGCACGTCGGTGCCGCCGCCGGCCGCGGTCCACAGGATCTCGCTGTACGGGTTCGACTCCTCTGGGTCGTTTTTCGTCATGAACCGTTGCAGCTTCGCCCGCCGACCGATCGCCTCCTTCGCCGCCAGGATAGACGCGGCGGCATACCCGTCGCGCACGTCCTCGAACGCCGCGTCCAATGCGTCTATTTCCGCCGGCGTACCGTGCCAGCTCAGGTACTCCGCGGCGCGGTCGACGACGGCGGCGCTCCCGTGGTCGAGCAGATCCGTCACCGCCGCGCGCGCCTCGGCGCTGTCGGCGTTCTGGTGGATCAGCGCCGTCATCGCCGGCAGCACCACCTCCTTGCGCCGCTTCTTCAACAGCGCCAGCGTCGGCGGCGTCAGGAGCGGATGGTAGTAGCGCGGCAGGTAGTCGCAGGCCTTGTACTTGAGCGTCCGCGAAGTGAGCGCGCGCAGCATGCGCTGCACGTCGGGGCTTACGCGCTCGAGCGCCTGCAGCGCCGCAGCGGCCACCTTGCCATCGTGGGCGTCCACCAGGTCCGCGAGTTGCGCCTCGACCTGCGTCGGCGTCGCGTGCATCGACAGGACGGAGATGGCCAGGGCGCGGAGCGTGCCCGCCCCGGGCGAATGGGCGATGTCCGAGACCGCCACCACCGCCTCGTCGCTCCAGACGAACTGCAGCACCACCAGCGCGTTGGCGCGCTTCTGCATGTCCTCGCCGCGCAGGTAATCCAGCAGCCGCGGCACCGCCGCCCGCCCCAGCGGCTGCAGTTGCATGACCGCCTGCCATGCCTGCGGCCCGGGACGCATCGCCACGACCCGGTCGACCCGCTTGCGGATGTCCGCGTCGTCCAGGCGCGCGACCACAGCGGCGGCGGCATACGCTTCCGCGCCGGCGCCAAAGTCGGCCTTCTCCTCGTCCACGACGCGCCCGACCCGCCCGTCGCGCAGGATCACCCACTCCCCGGCGCTCGCCGTCGCCGCCAGGGCGAAGAGAAGGCATGCCGCGAGCAGATCGCGGTTCCGCACAGCCCGCCTGCTTATTCTCCCGGCCTTCTTGCCGCATCGCCGCATCGCCAGCGCCCCCGTCCTTCGCTTGCCCGTATTACGTACGCCGAGCCCGTTTGTTCCGCAACTGCGCTTCTCGGTCGCCCGTTTTTACCATGCCCGCCGACCTTGTCGTCGCAACCCCTTATAAGCCATAGAGATAGATGTTTGCCAAAAAAAAGCCGACCGCCCGGCCGGCTCCGTTCTTGCTGTTTCCCGCTGGTGGCACTGCTCAGCGCTTCACCCTGGCGTTGCCGGCCCAGATGCTCCAGATCTGCTCCTCGTCGGCGGGGGTGGCGTAATCGGTCAGGAGCGTCGTCACCAGCGCGCCGCTGGCCCAGCCGAACTGGACCCACGTCTGCGGTTCCCAGCCTTTCAGGATCGCGTAGAGCATGCCGCCGACGAAGCCGTCGCCGCCGCCGATACGGTCCATGACCCCGATCTCGCGCGGCTCGACCACGTGCCACGCGTCGCCGGCGGCGAGTATCGCGCCCCATTTGTGCAGGTTGGCGCTGATCACCTCGCGCAGCGTGGTGGCGAAGACCGTCGCGCCGGGATACGCCTCCTTCGCGCGCGCGATCATGCCTTTGAAGTTCTCGATCTTCCCCGAAAGGTGCTTGCCGCCGGCCTCCGGGCCCGCGATGCCCAGGCAGAGTTGGAAGTCCTCCTCGTTGCCGACGAGGATATCGGCCACGCCGGCGATCTCTGCGAAGATGTCGCGCAGTTCGCTCTCGCGCCCCGCCCAGAACGAAGCGCGGTGGTTAAGATCGAAGGAGACGCGGCTGCCGTGCTTCTTCGCCGCGCGGGCGATGTCCATGCAGAAGCTTCCCGTCTGCGGCGAGAGCGCCGCGATCAATCCCGAGAGATGCACCACCTGCACGCCTTCGGCGCCGAAGATGCGCTCGAGGTCGAAGTCCTCGGCCGCGAGCAGGCGGCCCACCTCGCCGGCGCGGTCGTTGTGAACCCGCGGCCCGCGCGCGCCGTAGCCGCTGTCGGCGAGGTTGAACTGGTGCCGGTAGCCCCAGGGACCGCCCTGGGCCACCTCCGGGCCTTCGCAGTCCATATGCCGCGCGGCCAGATCGGCGCGGATCAGCTTGGCGACGGGGCTGTCCTCGACGAAGTTGGTCAGCACCTTGACCGGCAGCCCCAGGTGCGAGGCGACGCTGGCGACGTTGCTCTCGGCGCTGGTGACCTGCAGGCGCATGCGACCGCCCGCGTGCATCGGTTGGCCGGCTTCGGGCGTCAGGCGCACGCCCATGCTCGTGGCGATCAGCATGGCATAGCGGCAGTCGGACCGTAGTTCGAGGCTCATCGCGTCATCCTTTCGCATCATGTCGTGTCGGCTTAGGACCCGTTAAGCAATAAGATCGGGATTTCTGAAATTATTGCTTAACGGGTCCTTAGCGCGCCAGCGGCACCACCATGTTCCACGTATGGCTCGCCCGCGAAAATCCGCCCGGCCCGTCGGCGGTGGCGGCGAAGAGATGGCTCGGCACGCCGTCCTGGAGCAGCAGTTGCGGCCGCTCGAACGAGCCCTGCGTGGAGACCGAACCGTCGGCCCATTTCACCGTCCGCGAATACGCCTTGGGCGGATCGCTCAAGCGCCAGCGGATGCCGTCCTCGCTCTGGGCATGTGCTCCGGCGTGGTCCTCGCCGGTGAAGGTGCCGGTCATGTCGTTGAAGATCATCCGGAACCGTCCGTCCTGGTGCCAGATATACGCGTCCTCGTAACTGACGCCGGGCTTCTCGAACGCGATCGGCTCGTCCGCCCCGAGGCGCTCGAACGGCTTGTCCCAGCCTTCGGCCGTCGCCACGCCGTACTGGATCGGCGCGTCGTCGGCGCCGGTGGATTTATACAGCATCAGGATGCGCCCGTCGGCAAGCACGCACGGCGCGGGGTTGGTCGTCAGAATGCTGTCCCAGTGCCGTGCGCGCACGTCCACGCACGGCCGGTCCGGCCGCGTCCACGGCCCGTTCGGCGAGTCGGCGACGGCGAGGCCGATGCGCTGGTTGGCGCGCGCCTCCAGGCGCATCTGCGGGGAGACCGGCGTCTCGTCGGTCGGCATCGCGCCGGCGTAGGCCGTGCCGGTATAGAAGAGCAGGTATTTCCCGCCGCTGCGGTGGATCGTCGGGTTGTGGCTCATCATGCCGTCCCACCACTCCCGGCCGCGCGGCGGCAGCACGTCGTCCTTGTAGACATACGGCCCCGCCGCGGTGTCGCTGACCGCGTGCACCACGCGCGAATTGGTCAGCCAGTTGGGGTTGAACGGCACGGCCTTGGTCCACATGGAGGCGAACATGTGGAACGATCCCGCATCGTCGCGGATCACCGAACCGCACCAGACCCAGTCGTCTTCGCGGCGAAAACCGCCGTCGAGCGGCGCGGGGTTCAGCTTTTCGATAAACGCCTCGGCCATCGTTCTCTCCCCGTCGATAACTGATGAACAGACGCGGCATGCATCGATTTCCGCGGAACAACCCTACTCGATGGCACAGCGGAGCGCAAGAGGCAAAACCCGTTCGCGGCAAGACAAACGCGGAGCGATTCAGGAGTCGGCGGGCGCGTAGGCCGGTTGCGGCGTGCCGTGGTCTTCCGGCAGCCACTTCTTTCGGATCGTATCGTAGGTGCCGTCGGCCTTGATCGCGTCGAGTGTCCGGCTCCAGCGGGCGACCGTGTCCTCGGGCGTCGACTTGGAGATGGCGATGTAGACGCTGTAAAAGTTGAAAACGTATTTCTGTTCGAGATCCTCGAAGGGGACGCCCGCCTCCCGGGCGATATATGCCACGCCGAGGGTACTCGAGGGCCAGAGGTCGATCTGCCCCGCCATCAGCCGCCGGATATTGGTTTCGTCGTTCATCGCCATGACCAGGTTGGTGAACCCCAGCGCCTTCAACTCCTGGCGCTCGATATCGTCCTTGTAGGTCCCGATGGCGGCGACCCCCTTGGCGTCGTCGAGCGTCGCGATGGTTATTCCGTCGCCCCGCCGGCCGAAGAGCGCCCACTTCTGCCGCGCCAGAGGGCCGACCCAGTGGAACAGGTCCTCACGCGCGTCGTTGCGCCCGGTCGAGAAGAGCATCACCTCGGGCTGGCGCAGCGCGAGGTTGTACCCGCGCGCCCATGACACCATCTCGACGGGGACGTCCTCGTCCATCCGTCGCAGCATCTCGCGGACGATCTCGACGGAAAAGCCGGTGACCTTTCCGTTCTCGATGAAGTTGAACGGAGGATACTCCTCGGTCAGCACCTGCCACTCCCCTGCCCCGGCCATCGCGGCGAAGCATGCCCCCATCACGAGAATGCATAAAAGACGAAACGCCATGCTGCGGCTCCTCCGGCGATACGCGCGACCGGAGCATTATCAGGCAGCGACGCGACGATGGCAAATTCGCATCCTGTTAGGATGGTATTGGCTTTCCCTGTGGACATGACCCGCCTTCGCAACGTCGCTTAATGCAAACCTAACTTGCTTGCAGCCGCGTTCTTTCGGACGATGGGTAAAGCGTATATCCACAACGCCGAAAGCGTCTGTTGATTCGTCGCACCGCCCGCCGCGAGGCCGGGCGTCAAAGGATCGATTTCTATGCCCGACGCCGGATGGCCGCTGAGCCTGGTCCAGAACAAGCTCGGCGTCAAAGTCACCCTCATCGTCGTCCTGACCACGACGGTCACGCTCGCCGCGTTCAGTTTCTACGAGTACGCGACCGCTTCGCGCGCCATGCGCGCGCAACTCACCGAACAGTCCGAAATGATCGCCAACCGCATGGCCATCAGCCTGCGTCAGCCTGTCTGGGACTACGACATCGTCGCCGCGCAGGACATCGTCCTCGCCGAGATGCGCGACCGGAATATCGACGGCGTCTTCATCTGGGAACCGGGTTACCTTGAGGTAATGCAAGGCCGGTGGAAGAAGGACGGGGAACAGATCGTCGGCCGAAAGCAACGACCCGAGGACGCGCACTACATCACCCAAACCAAGGAGATCCTCAAGAATCACGAGACCATCGGCGCCGTGGAGGTCTTCATCTCCCCGCGGTACATGGAGCGCGAACTCAACAGCCGGCTGATGGGCATCATCGCCCGCGTGGTCGCCCTCGACGGCCTGATCGTGCTGGTGCTGATCTACCTCATCCGTTCGTCGCTGCTGATCCCGCTGCAGAACATCCGCGGCGCAATGCAGTCGATCCAGGACGGCAACTACGACCAGCAGGTTATCCTCCGCGGCAACGACGAACTCGGCCAGATCGCCGAATCCTTCAACGCCATGGTCACCGAGGTGCGGCAGAAGCGCAACGCCCTGATGGAGGCGGTGCGCACCACCGAGGATTACGCCAAGAAACTCGAATCCTTCAACGCCCAGCTCGAGACCCTCGTCGACAAGCGCACCCGGGAACTGCGCGAGGCCAAGGACATCGCCGAGGCCGCCAGCCGCTCCAAGAGCGCCTTCCTGGCCAACATGAGCCACGAGATCCGCACGCCCATGAACGGCGTCATCGGCCTGACCGATCTGCTGCTGCGCACCCGGCTAGACGAGCAGCAGGACGACTACGCCAAGGCGATCCAGCGCTCGGCGCGATCGCTGCTGGCCATCATCAACGATATCCTCGACTTCTCCAAGATCGAGTCGGGCAAGATGGGCCTCCAGGCGGCGGGCTTCAACCTCGGCGTGACCACGCGGGACGTGGCCGATCTGCTGCGCGTCAACGCCCACAAGAAGGGCATCGAACTGATCTATTCCTACCAGGACGACGCGCCCAGGCATCTCGTCGGCGACGCCGGACGCATCCGCCAGATCCTGATCAACCTCGGCGGCAACGCGATCAAGTTCACCAAGCAGGGACGGGTCGTCCTGGAGATCCGGTATCTCGGGCGCGATCCCAAGCGGCGCTGCCTGATGGAGATCAAGGTCAAGGACACCGGCATCGGCATCCCGCAGGAAAAGCTCGACATGATCTTCGAGGAGTTCGTCCAGGTCGACGACTCGAGCACGCGCCGCTTCGGCGGCACCGGCCTGGGGCTGGCCATCAGCAAGCAGTTCGTCGAGATGATGGGAGGAGCTCTGCAGGTCGAGAGCGAGATGGGCAAGGGCACCGTCTTCACCATGGTCCTGCCACTGCCCGAGGACGCCGAGGGCAAGGCCGCCGGCGAGCGCGACGAACGCTGCACCGACGCCGACGACGTCGTCGTCGATTTCGCCGGCCTGCGCGTGCTGCTGGTGGAGGACAACGAGATCAACCAGATGGTCGCCATCGGCTGCTTCGACGAGATCGGCTGCGAAACGACCGCGGTCTGGAACGGCCGCGAAGGGCTCGAGGCCATGCGCGAGAAGTCTTTCGACGTTATCTTCGCCGACGTGCGCATGCCGGAGATGGACGGCTTCGAGTTCACCCGCGAGGTACGGCAGATGAGCGGCGCCTTGCGCGACAGTACCATCATCGCCATGACCGCCAACAACATGAAGGGCGATCGGGAGAAATGCCTCGACGCGGGCATGAACGACTTCATCCCCAAGCCCTTCGAGTACGAGCAACTCGTCGCCCTGCTGAAGCGCTACGCGCCGCAGCGCCTGCGCAGGACCGCCACGTACGAGACCACCGCGACGGAGCAGCCCGGCAAGCGGCGGCATTCGCCCGACACGGTACTCGCGGTCGATCTGGCCTCGGGCGAGGACCCGGCTTACGTGGCCTCGCGCGGCAGGAAGAGCGCGCCCGAAACGTCACCGGCGGACGAAACCGACGCGCCCGGCCCCGAGACGTCCGAACCGGTCATGGACTGGCCGCGCGCGAGCAAGGTCTGCCGCGGCAACGCCAAGTTCCTCGGCATGCTGCTGCAGCGCTACTGCAACGACATCCCCGGCGATCTGCAGAGTCTGCACCGGGCGATGGGCGAACCGAATGCCGCCGAGGTGATCGAGGTGGCTCACAAATGGAAGGGCGCCAGCGGCTCGCTCGGCGCGATGGAACTCTTCGAGATCTTCAAGGCCGTGGAGATGGCCGCCCGGGCGGAGGATCTGGACGCCGCGCGCGCGGCGGTGGACCGCGTCGACGAAGCGTTCGCGCGCTTGCAGGCGCTGCTGGAGAAGACCGACGTCGAGGAGCAGCTCGCCGCCTCGGTCTCGTCCTAACCCCTCGCGTCTTCCTCTGAAAACACCGGCCGCGCGCGCTCGACGGCCGGTGCGTTGTATCGCGAGCGACGCCTGCTTCAAGCGTTGCCGCCGGGGGCGCCTTCGCCCTGGCCCTGCTGCCGCTCGCGCATCTCCTGCTGCAGGCGCTGCATCGCGTTGCCGAGCGTCTGGTGCAGGCGAATGGCGTTCTGCGGCGAGAGTACGATGCGGTTGGCGATCGTCGCCCGTCCCTGCAGCGACTTGTGCCGGTTGCCGAACTCGAGCACCACCTCCTCGGGTCCGGCGATCAGGTTGAACAGATCGCGGTACTGGTAGTCCAGATCCGGCGGGATATACATCTGCATCTGCTGCTGCGACTGGTCGCCGTTCGCCGCCGCCCCCTCCTGCGCATTGCTCTCGGGCATTTCCTTCCTCCCACGACAACTTGCCGTCCACTGGATACTTGCGTAAAAGAGTATACGCATTTCGCCTTTCTTGACAACAATCAAAAGTCACGCCCGCACCGCTGGCACAACGATTGTATTTTATTTTTCAGACGTTTATGGTGTTTGATTTTCGAACGCAGTGGTGTATGGTGCCTTACATGCTTGTTTGCAATGCCGCTATACGGTTTTTGCATCCCCTTGGCCGAATTGCTCGGAGGAGTGACAATGGAACAGGACGACACGACACAGGCGCCGCAAGCCGCCTCGCCGCCGGCGGAGAAGCGTACGCGCGACGGCAAGTATCTGACCTTTGTCCTCGGCGACGAGGAGTACGGTCTCGAGATCCTGCGCGTGCGGGAGATCCTCGGCATGCTGCCGATTACGGCCGTGCCGCGTACCCCGCC
Source organism: uncultured Planctomycetaceae bacterium (assembly GCA_964457365.1). GTDB lineage: Bacteria > Planctomycetota > SZUA-567 > SZUA-567 > SZUA-567 > CAYWFP01. The sequence continues at coordinate 14,087 of CAYWFP010000038.1, read as the reverse complement.
TTTTGTCAAGGGGGTGATCAACCTCCGGGGCAAGGTTATCCCCGTCGTCGATCTCCGTCTGAAATTCGGCATGCCGGAAATCGAGCATTCGCAGGAAACCTGCGTCGTCGTCGTCGAGGTCGGCGAAGTGCAGATGGGCATCATCGTCGACACGGTGCAGGAAGTCCTTGACATCACCGAGGACATGGTCGAGGACGCGCCGTCCTTCGGCACCAAGGTCGACACCGACTTCATCCTCGGCATGGGCAAGGTCAACAACAAGGTCAAGATCCTGCTGGATATCGAGAAGGTTCTCAGCAGCGAGGAACTGGTCGCGGTCGGCCACCTCGGCGGCGACGAGGCCGAGGGGTGATCACCGATATTCGCGGCGCGCCGCAGGCCGCCTGACGATACGAAGGGAGAAACGGATGAAACTGGGAACGAAGATCTTCTTGGGGTTTGGCCTGCTGTTGTTCATTGCCATCGCCCTCGGCGGCATCGCCATCTATCAGATGGCCCGCGTCTCGGTAAGCATGGGCGAGATCCGGGAAAACTCCGCCAAGCTCTCCGACGAGTACATCCCCGAGGCGCAACTGGCGAACGAGCTGAACGTCACCAGCTACCAGATGATGTACGCCATGCGCGGCTATGGCCTCACCTTTGAGGACAATTATTTGACCGCAGGCAACGACGCCATCTCTAAGGTAGAAACGGCGGTCGACAAGCTCACCAATCTCGCGGAAGACGCAAAGAACCTGAAAGCCCTCCAGGGCAGCATGACGGAGATCACCACCGCCATCGCGACCTACAAGAAACTCAAGGAACAGACCGAGGAGATCAACAGGCACATGGACACCGCCCGCGGCAACATGGACGCCAGCGCAGGCAAATATGTAAACGCATGCCAGACCTTTCTCGACGGTCAGAACGAGAGGATGGCGCGCGACTACCGCGACCCGGAGCTGTCGGCGAATCCCGCCAAACTTGACGAGCGGCTGGAGAAAATCACCCGCATCAACAACGTCATCGACTACGGCAACGCCACGCGCATCAAGGCCTTCAAGGCCCAGGCCGACCGCAAGGCCGCGGACCTGAAAACGACCATCGATGAGCAATTCCCGAAGATCGAGGCAGAGCTCGCCAAAGTGGAGAAGATCACCTACGAGCGAAAAGACAAGGAGTTGATCGCCGACATCCGGAACGCGGCCGAGGGATACGAGACCGCGCTGCAGAATTACCTCAAGGAATGGCATGAGCTCGACACCGTCAGTAAAGCGCGTGGCGACGCCGGCGACCATGTGGTCGAACTGGCGCTGAATCTTTCCACCGCAGCGATGGGCGGGACCGACAGCATCGCTAATGACGCGAAAGTCGCCGCCGATAACGGCGTCACCGCCCTCTCCTTCGCCACGGCCTTCATGATCGTCGGCCTCGTCGTCGCGCTCGTCATCGGCGTGACCGTGGCCATCTTCATCACCCGCAGCATCACCGGGCCGATCAACCGCATCATCGACAACCTTACCGAGAGTTCCTCACAGGTCGCTTCGGCCTCGGGACAGATCGCCACCGCCAGCCAGTCGCTGGCGGAAGGCTCGACCGAGCAGGCCGCGTCGCTGGAGGAGACCTCCTCGGCTCTGGAGGAGATGGCCTCCATGACCCGGCAGAACGCCGACAACGCCGGCTCCGCCAACACCATGATGAGCGAGACCAAGCGTCAGGTCGACGAGGGCGCCGCCGCGGTCAAGAACATGGCCGGCGCCATGGACGAGATCAACCAGGCCTCCGAGGAGATCGGCAAGATCATCAAGACCATCGAGGAGATCGCCTTCCAGACGAACCTGCTGGCCTTGAACGCCGCGGTCGAGGCCGCCCGCGCGGGAGACGCCGGCAAGGGCTTCGCGGTCGTCGCCGACGAGGTGCGCAACCTCGCCCAGCGCTCCGCGCAGGCCGCGCGCGACACGTCGGAACTGATCGAGAGCACCGTCGCGCGGGTCAAGAACGGCACCGAAATCGTCCGCCAGCTCGAGGTCAGCTTCGGCGAGGTCGAGGAGAGCGCCAACAAGGTCGCCGGCCTCGTCGCCGAGATCAGCTCCGCAAGCCAGGAGCAGGCGCAGGGGGTGGACCAGGTCAACACCGCCGTGGCGCAGATGGACAAGGTCACCCAGAACAACGCCAGCAACGCCGAGGAGTCGGCCTCGGCCTCGGAGGAACTCAGCGCCCAGGCCGAGCAGATGAACAGCGTCGTCGGCAACCTCATCGAACTCGTCGGCGGCGCGGGCGCCGCGGCCACGCGCGGCAACGGTACGCACCACGTCCTCGCGCATCAAGCCCAGCCCGCGGCGCACCCGCCGGCCAAGCGTCTCGCCGGTCCCGGACACGACGCGAGCGCCAAGGTGGCCAAGCCCAACCAGGTCATTCCGCTCGAGGACGACGAGGACTTCGGCGACTTCTGACCCGTACCGGAGCGACCGTTTCGACCGACCGCCCCTTCCGCACGGGAGGGGCGGTTTGTTGGAGGGAGAGGAAATTACTCGAACGGCGCGTAGCGAATGCTCTCGTACTCGGCCAGAAACCCCAGCGCGGCCGCGCGTTCGGGGATGTCGGCGGCGGCGAGGCGCGCGCGGTACTCGGCGATGGTCTCGGTCGGCTCGCGCGGCCAGCCCCGGCGGGCAAGCGTCTTCTCCAAACGATAGAAACGCGCCTGCAGCACCGCGATCTCCGGCGGCAGTTCGCGCTCCCGGCGCGAACGCGAAACGTGGCGTCCACGCCAGACCCGGTAGAGCACGAACGCCGCCAGCAGCGCCAGCAGAATCGCCACCCGCCCCCAGGTGTCGATCATCCAGCCGCCGATATAGGCCACGCCCTCCAGCAGCCCCGTGAAGAGCCCCAGAACGCCCTCGCGCATGAAATAGCTCTTCATCCGCTCCCACAATCCGCCAAGGTAGGCCAGCAGTCCCGCGCGCGGCTCGCCACGATGCCGCGGCTGCCCGTCGGCCGGAGTGAACTCGGCCACCGTCCAGCCGTTCTGCGGGTGGTAGTATTCGACCCAGGCGTGCGCGTCGCGGTTCCGCGTCAGCCACAGGCCGCCCCAGCCGCACGGCTCGTCGCAGAGAAAGCCGGTGACGTAGCGCGCGCGCACCCCCATCCGGCGCAGCAGCAGCGTCCCGGCCGAGGCGAAGAGTTCGCAGTGGCCGTGCCCGTGGCGGTCGGTGTCGAGCCACTGAAAGAGCGGGTCCTGCCCTTCGTCGAAGTCGACGCCGATGCGATAGTCGTAGGCGTCGTCGAAGTAGGTCGCGAGCGCCGCGACCGCGGGCCCCGGGTCGTCCGCGGCGGTCTCGGCGACCCCGGGGAAATGCGTGGCGATCACCTCGTCGAGGCGCGAACGCAGCGCCTTGTCCGCCGGCGGGTGTAGATACGCCTCGGCCGCGGCCCGCACCCGCCGCTCCTCGATGCGCCGCACCGGCAGATCGTCCGTCCAGACCTGGTACCCGCTGCTGGAGCCGCGGTAGTGCGCCTGCAGGATATTGCCCGGAAACAGCCGCACGCGCTTGCTCGCGGTCTGCACGGCGGTGGCCTCGAGGGGCAGGAAGAAATGCGCGCCAAGCTCCGCCACCGGGTGGATCGTCATCTGCGGCGCCTCCTCCTCGCCGGGGCTGCTTCGGCCCGGAAGGACGAACTGCCCCGCGCGGCGCTCCTCGGTCGCCCGCAGGCGGTAGCTCATGGGCCCGGAGCCCACCACCCAGCGGCCGGCGATGTAGCGCTTGTAGGCCTTGCCGCGCAGGTAGCCGGGCATGCGATCGGAGAAGACGCGCAACACGATGCGCTCGGCCTGCGGATCGTCGCGACGGACATGGACGTCGCCGAGCCCGGCGTCCTCGTCGAAACCGATCGCCGAGAGCTGCAGCGTGCGGTGGAACATGCGGAACATGACCCTGTTGACGTTGGGGAAGTTCGCCTTGAGGTGGACCGAGACCAGCAGCGTGGTCAGCACCGCGACGTTGAAGGTGAAGACCACCGCCTGCATCAGCCGGTTATGCGAGCGCTGCGTGTCCGAACGCACCCGCATCTGGCTGCGCAGCAGCACCGCCAGCATGGCCGCGTAACCGGTGACGATGATGATGTACGGCGTGCGCGGCATCTGCACGCCCGCGGCGGCCACCGTCAGCGCCGTGCTCATCAGCACCAGCGGGTAGCGCCAGTGGTCGCGCCTGCCGAAGAGGTGCAGCAGCGCCACGGTGAGCAGGTACAGCGAGCCGTAGAAGCTCAGCGAGAAGTTGAGTTCGGTGTACTACGTGGTCACCTCCCATTCGCGCGTCAGCGCCGCGAAGGGAATGGCCAGCAGCAGCCCGCGGATCAGCGTCAGCTTGAACTCCGTCTTCGCGCCGTAGCGCGCGTGCAGCGCCAGCGCGAAGAAGAAAGGCACGATCAGCACCCACCGGTCCGAGGCCAGCCCCATCGCCGTCAGCGCCAGGACGAAGAGGCCGTAGGCGGCATAGTCGCCCCAGGGAAGCCGGAAGCCGACCGGACGCCGGCGGCGGCGGGCGGAAGTGGCGCGGCTCATAGGCGGTCGACTCCGTGCTTGACGTCATCGGGAGCGAGCACCGTCACCGCGCCGGCCTCGGCCAGGTACCCGAGCGGATCGTGCGTCGGCGGCTTGCCGCGCACGACGACGACCTTCGTCGCCAGCCCCGCGCCGCGCAGTTCGCGCACGAAGGTCTCGCGCCGCTCGTCCCAGTCCAGCAGCACGATCACCGCCGTGCTGATCTGCGCCAGTTCCTCCACCAGCGCCGGCGCCAGCGTGGCAAGCGGATTCGTGCGGCAGGGCGCGATACAGGCCAGCAAGTCGAGGATGTTGTCCAGGTACGCCAGGCTGCGGCCGGCCTGGAGCTGGTACAGGTCCGGCCCGGCGGCGAAGATGTCGATGACGTACTCCTGGCGCGAGAGCGCGTCGGAGATGCCCGCCGCCAGCGAGAGCAGCGCTTCCAGATCGTCCTCGGCGCCGGCGTCGCTGTAGGGGCAGAAGGTGTCGGCGATCAGCGCCACGCGGCAAAGATACTCCTGGCGGTACTCGCGCACTACCGGAAAGCCCACCCGCGCCCAGGCGCGGTAGTCGATGTCGCGCAACCGGTCGCCCGGCAGGTACCCGCGGTTGCCGAGGAACTCCTCGGAGTCGCCGACGTTGCTGACCAGTTGCAGCCCGCCGGGCTGGTGCTTGCGCCCCACCGGCAGGGCGATCTCGTTGAGCCGCGCGAAAGCGGGGTAGACGAGCATGCGCCGGGGCTGGCGGAAGCGCCGGGTGTGGTGGTAGAGGCCGAACGGGAAGGCGCTCATGGCAACGGGGCCGGGGAACTCGTACGCACCGCGACGGGTGGGGGTAAAGCGGTACTCCACCTCCGCGCTCTCCCGCGGCTGCAGGCAGTCGAGATACTCCGGCTGCTGGCTGTAGCGGATCGACGGATCGGGGCGGAACTCGCCGACGGCCAGATCGAACGCGGGCAGCCAGTTGCGGTTACGCACCCGCGCGCGGATCTTCAGCACCGCGCCGGCCGGGCAGCGCTCGGGCAGATCGCGGTCGACCTCCACGCGCGGCCGGAAGATGAACTTGGCCACCGCCGCGCACGCCAGCAGCGTCAGCAGGAAGACCGTGAAGATGTAGAGCGGCCCGCGCGTGCGCAGGTACAGCGTCACCGGCACCGAGAGCCCGAGGACGATGGAGAACATGCTCCCCGCCGGCGTCGAGCGCCAGTAGCCGCGCAGGCGCCACGTCCAACGCTCGTCGAACTCCTTCAGCCAGCGCGGCAGGCGGGTGATGTTGTTGATGCGGCGCAGAATGTCACGGAAGTCCATACGCGTATTCTACTCCACCGGCCCGGCCACGGCAACCGCGGCATTCATCCGTCGACCGTCACACTCGATTGTCAAAGACCCGTCGCGGGAACAAAGCCCGCCTTCGTCCCCGGCGGCTGACTGCTACGGCTTCACCGCCTCGCGCCGCCGGGCGTCTCTCCGGGCAGTCGCGGGAACGAAGCCCGCCGCATGCCCGCCTTCACATTTGCGTCGCGACGAACCGGAAATCAAGCGGTTTTGGTACAGTTCTGTACCGTACGGGATCGGGAGGCAGTTGCCCGGCCAGGCTAAGCCGCTTCGGCGACAACAGGATGCGGCGGCAAATTTTTTTCCGGAATTGCGCTAACTTATTTCGGTACGTCTTCGACGCATCCGGAAATGCCGTTCGCTCCGTCATTGCCGTTGACGGGCGCTTCCTTTCGGCATAGAGTGCAACCCGGGATCCCGAGGGCTCGAAAGGGCAGCATGACGACGCACCATCCGCGCGGCATCTGCCGGCTGGCCGCCTGGCATTACGTGTTGATTTTCGCGATCATGAGCTTCTACGGCAGCCAGGTCTGCAACTTCCTCGAGTCGCTGATCACCTGGCAATGGACCGCGATCATCGCGGTCGGTCTGGGAGCGGGCTTTCTGCTGCGTCACGTTCTGACCCGTCGCCACGTCGACGCGGGGCCGCCTCACCTGCGCTCGCGGCGGCAGTACATCGTCGAGCTGGCGGTCATAGCCCTGGTCGGCGTCGCGATCATGTTCTACAACCACCTGGCCTACGGCTTTCCCCTCGGCAGCGGCCTGAAAGGCGTCCTCGGCTTCGCCACCCTCGGCTTCTTCACCGCGGCCGACCTGGCGCTGCTGCGCGAGTACGACACCGCGCTCGACTTCGAGGAACAGGGGCTGAACCTCGACCCGGAGGCGCGCTACTTCTCGCTACCGAGCAAGTTCGCCGGCTTCGCGGTCGTCTGCGCGCTGCTGGTGTCGGGGGTGCTGGCGCTGCTGGTGGTGCGCGACCTGGAACTGGTGATCGCCTCGGGCGACGCGGCCCTGGCCGACGCGGCAATCGACTCGGTGATCCGCGAAATCCTCGTCGTCCTGGGCATCCTGGTGACGCTGCTGATCAACCTGACCGTCTCCTACTCGCGCAACCTGCGCTACTTCTTCCGCCGCCAGACCGCGACGCTGCACGAGGTGACCGAAGGCAGCCTCAGCGCGCACGTACCGGTGAGCACCGCCGACGAATTCGGCGTCATCGCCAAGCACACCAACGTGATGATCGACCGGCTGCGCAACCGCACGCATCAGCTCGAGGCGACGCAGGACGCAACCATCGTCGCCCTGGCCAGCCTTGCCGAAACGCGCGACAACGAGACGGGCATGCATATCCGCCGCACCCAGGCCTACGTCCGCGCGCTCGCCGAGCAACTCCGAGACCATCCGCGCTTCGCCGCATATCTTACGCCCGCGCGCATCGACCTGCTGGAGAAGTCCGCGCCGCTGCACGATATCGGCAAGGTCGGGGTACCCGACGCGATCCTGCTCAAGCCCGGCAAGCTCGATCCCGACGAATGGGAGATCATGAAGTTGCACACCGTCTACGGCGCCGAGGCGCTGTCGCAGGCGGAGCAGGACCTGGGCGCGAACTCGTTCCTGCACCTGGCCTGGGAGATCGCCTACACCCACCACGAGAAATGGAACGGCGAAGGGTATCCGCGGCGGACGAAAGGCGAGGACATCCCGATCGCCGGGCGGCTGATGGCTATCGCCGACGTCTACGACGCCCTCATCAGCAAACGCGTCTACAAGCCGGCGTTCCCGCACGAGAAGGCCAAGGCGATCATCCTCGACGGCAAGGGCGAGCACTTCGACCCCGCCGTCGTCGACGCCTTTCGCGCCAGCGAGGCGGCTTTCACCGAGATCGCCGCGCGGCTGGCGGATCCGGCAGGCGAAGACGAGCAGGAGGAAACGCCATGACCGCGCCCACGCGGCGGGAAGCGCTCGCCAGGACCGCCTCGAAGGACAGAGAGGTCATCGCCCGCGCCGTCGACTCGACCGCGAGGACGTATCGTCAGCTTCTTTATTTCGGCGGCATCGTGTTTTTCATCGCCGTCATGGCGGCGTCGGGGACGATCATGCGTTCCGGCCGTTTCGGTTTCGACCGGGAGCACCTGTATCTGCTGCTGGTCGTCGCGCTCGTCTTCGGCCGCGAATGGCTTCTTCGCCGGCGCTGCATCGATCCGCTGCCGCGCGAGAACCTGCGGTTGCGGCACGGGTTGGACGGACTGCGGGCGAACGCGGACGCGCCGAAGCGGGAGCGCGAATGAAATGCCTGTGGATACGCCTGCTCGCGGCGTTGCCGCTGGGCGGGGCGACGGTGCTGATCCGCCGCGGCAAGGCCGAAGCGGTGCGCGGCAACCCGCCGCCGCGGCTGCTGCGCGCGCTGGAGGAGGTGGGCGATATCGACTGCGCCTGCATCTACGCCTGGCCGCACGCACGCGTGGGCTACCGCCTCGCGCTGCACGGGGTGCCCAAGCATCTGCGCCAGCGTATCCGCAATATCTGGAACGCCGAAACGGGATAAGGAGGCGCCGTGACGCCGGCGGAGTTCCGCGACGCGAACCGGAAATGGGGCCGGTATACCTATCCCCGCACCGCCGTGCTCCTGGCGGGATTGGCGCTGACCGTCGTCTTCTACGGCCCCATGCCGCCTGGCGAAGACAAACTCGACAAAACGCTCGCGCTTCTGGTCCAAGGGGCGTATATGCTGACGCTCGCCAATCTCGTATTCGCCCCGGTCGCGGCCCTGGACCGGTTCGTCCTGCGGCGCTGGCGGCTGGAGTGCCCGCAGTGCCGGGAGGTGCTTGTCGGATCCAAGGAGAAGTTCGTCGCCACCTGCGGCACCTGCCCCCGGTGCGGGACGCTCATCCTCGCCGACGCGCCGTACGTGCCGCGGGAGGACGCCTGCGGGCAGGCGCCTCCCGTGGCTTCTGTCACCACATCCTCATCGCCGCCGGCAGACAGACGTTTCGGATGCGGGGCGGAACGTTTCGTCCCCGGCGGCAATGTGCGCCCGGGCGGTATCGACAAGCCCCATGAATTCCTTGCGGAAGCCGTGGCGGTCGACCCCGCGCGCGCCGCCGGCAAGCGCACGCACCATGTCCCAGTCGAGCGCCCCCGCGTGCGGGCTCTTGCGCAGCAGCATGCCGAAGCCGGCCACCGCGGCGGCCCAGCGGAAGTCGCGGCTGGTCTCCGGCAGCGCCAGCGCTTCGCCGGCCACGTCCGTCTCCTGCAGGATGCTGACGCGCTCGCCGGGGCGCTTGTAGCGGATGCGCAGCCGCAGCAGGTGATCGCCCCGCGCGGCTGCCGATGTGTGCCTCGGTTCGAGGTACGGATTCGGATCGCTCGCGCGCCCGGGCAGCGCCGCGCCGGCGGGGACGATCTCGTAGAGGGCGACGACCGCGTGGCCCGCGCCGATGTCGCCGGCGTCCTTGGTGTCGTCGTTGAAGTCCTCGCGATTCAGGCGGCGGTTCTCGTAGCCGATCAGCCGCCAGGCGCCGACGCGCGCGGGATTGAAGAAGACCTGCGCCTTGACGTCGCGCGCGATAGTGACGAGCGTGCCGGTCATCTCCTCGACGAGCACCTTGCGCGCCTCGCGCTCGCCGTCGATATAGAAGTAGTTGCCGTTGCCGCGATTGGAGAGCGCCTCCATGGTGCCGTCCTTGTAGTTGCCCATGCCGAAGCCGAGAACGGTCAGATCGATCCCGTCGCCGGCCTCGCGCGCGACCAGGTCCAGCAGGCGCGAGCGGTCGCTGATGCCGACGTTGAAGTCGCCGTCGGTGCAGAGGATGACGCGGTTGTTGCCGCCGGCCAAGCGGTGTTCGCGGGCGACCTGGTAGGCGAGTTTGATGCCTTCGCCGCCGTTGGTGGAGCCGCCGGCGGTAAGCCGCTTCAGCGCGCGCAGGATGCGCCGGCGGTCGCTGCAGGAGGTGGACGGCAGCACGAGGCCGCTGGAGCCGGCATAGACGACGATGGCGATGCGGTCGGTTTCGCCGAGCTGTTCGGTCAGCAGCGTCAGCCCCTGCTTGACCAGCGTCAGCTTCTGCGGAGCCTGCATCGAGCCGGAGACGTCGATCAGGAAGACGAGGTTGCTCGCCGGGCGCGCGGCCGGCTGCATGGTCTTGCCCTTGAGGCCGATGCGGACCAGGCGGTGCGCCGGCGCCCACGGACAGGCGCCGACCTCGGTGTGAATCGCGAACGGGTGCGGCGCGTCGTTCGCGGGCGGCGCGTCGTCGTACTCGAAGTAGTTGACCAGTTCCTCGATGCGCACCGCCCCCGGCGGCGGCGGCATGCCGTTCATCGTCAGCAGCCGGCGTACATTGGCGTAGCTGGCGGTATCGACGTCGACGGAGAAGGTGCTGGCGTCGTTGCCCGGATTGGCGGTGAGGCGGAACGGGTTCTCGTCCACGCCGTCGTACTCCTCGCTGGCGACGCCGGGGATGTTCGGCGCCTTCGGCAATTCGCAACTCGTGTCTGGACAAACCGTTTCATAAACAAGCGGCGCGGAAACCGGCGCCCGCGGCAGCGCCACCACGGCAGGTGTACCGTCCATACAGGGTGGAATGGCACCATTCATGCCGGTGCGCTTCGGTACCGCGGCGCCCTGGAAGCCCACCCATTGACGTTGCGCCGTCATGCACCCCGCCAGCATGACGACCAGCAGCACGATCCAATTAACGCGTCTCATCAGTCACCCTCCCTTAGAAAGCACTTGCTCTCAATTACGCCAAAAAGACGCCCCGGCCCGTACCGGGGCGAGAAAACCGGGGCTATTTCGCCGGCGCCAGCTTCTCCTCGTCCGCGCCCGCGCCGAGGTCGCGATCGTCGACCGAATTCTGCCCGTCTTTAGCTTCGACCGAAGGCACGATCGGCGCCACCGTCTCATGCAGGCTCTCCGGTTCGTCCGTCGTCGGCGCGTCGAGGATGTCAGGCGTTTCGTCCAACTCCGGTTCGGCTTGGGGCAGACTCTCGCGTTCTGGCTGCCGGGTCATGGGAAGAGCCGGCGGCTGCTCAGCATCAACGGAGGGCGTATCGGGCGTGGGGCAGGACGACGTCTTGCCCGTATCCTTCCGCATCACCCCCGGCAAAGCGCGCCGGTGATGCACAGCCTGTGCGGCGCAACCGGCGCCGGCAAGCAGGCCAAGGAGCAAGAGAACCAAGCATGGGCGATTCATGACGTCCCCTCCACCAAGCGTTCGATCACCTGCGCCAGCGCCGGCGCGACCTCGCTCATCGTGCCGCCGCGCCGCCGCAGATACCGGTCCTGCAAGGGGCCCGTCAGCGCGCCCCAGACCACCGAGAGCGTGTCGGCATCGCAACCGAGCAGTTCCCGCAGCACGCGGCGGGGGTTTTGCGGATTGCCTTCCTCCAGTTCCGCCGGGCAGAAATCGTGCGGCGGGAAGATCAGCAAGGCCAGCGCCCGCGGCCGCGTGTCGTACCACGCGCACATCATCTCGGCGCAGCGGCGGAGCGTCTGGCGCGGGGGTTCCTCGCGGCGCTTCATCTCGGCGAATCCTTCCAGAATCGGCTGCAGCGCGCGGGCATACACCTCCCGCCCCAAGTCCTCCCTGGACGGAAAATGGCGGTACATCGAGGCATGCCCGACCTTGGCCTGCGCGGCGATCTCCCGCGTCGAGACCGCTTCGTACCCGCGCCGGGCAAAGAGGTCAAACGCGGCCTCGAGAATCTGTTCGCGCACGAACGGCTTGCGGCCCATGCATTCACCTTAATGAGAGCGACTGCTTTATTATATCGGGCCTGATGTGCAATGCAAGGGAAAATAGCGGCAGGTGAAGAAAGGCGGGCCACGTACTCGTCAGAGGATGACCGAGCAACCTTTCTTCTTCAATTCATTCAGCCAATCGGGCAACGGCTTCTCCGCGGCGGGCGTGCCACGTAACCACAACTGCTTTAGCGGCATTCCTTCCAATGGCGAAAGATCCTCCACCCGCGTATTGCTCAACATGAGAGTTTCGAGCGGCATTCCCTTGAGCGGCGTCAGGTCATCCACCGGCGTATTGCCGAGTGAAAGCCACTCGAGCGGCATTCCCTT
>CAYWFP010000038.1:0-2061 GCA_964457365.1 uncultured Planctomycetaceae bacterium | reverse complement strand
ACCCGAGGCCGAGTCGCTCCAGTTTCATGCCCGCCAGCGGCGAGAGGTCGCTGACCGGCAAATCCGATAGAGCCAGATAGCGCAGCGGCATTCCCTTGAGCGGCGTCAGGTCATCCACCGGCGTATTGCCGAGTGAAAGCCACTCGAGCGGCATTCCCTTGAGCGGCGTCAGGTCATCCACCGGCGTATCGACGAGTGAAAGCCACTCGAGCGGCATTCCCTTTAGAGGCGAGAGATCGGCAACATCAGAGAACCCGAGGCCGAGTCGCTCCAGTTTCATGCCCGCCAGCGGCGAGAGGTCGCTGACAGTCGTCATATGAAGGCTCAGTGACTTCAAATTCATTTTCGTGATCGGGCTCAGGTCCACCACCCTCGTTGCGCCCAGGTCCAGACGCCGCAATGGCAAACCGCGCAGCGGGGTCAGATCATCGAGCGGCGTTCTGCCTTTGTGGCCCGTATGAGACCAATCACGATGACGGTCAAAGTCGAGCACGGCGGGGGAGAACAGCGGAAAGCGGGGATGGTCTGTCTTCAGACTCACGCGGCGGCGTAAGTGGTATTCGCAATAGAGCGGGCCTCTCCACTCGGGGTTGGCGGCTTTCAACGCCTCCTTGATCCGCTCGACCCGCCAGCGCACGATCATTTCGCGGTTGTCGGTCGCCCATTTGAACGCCGCGCCCAACCACACGCAGGCGGCCACTCCCACCAGCATCCACACCCGCCAGCAACGCTTTGCCCCGAACACGCTTGCTCCTATCGCCTGTCCACAGAATAACCGGCGGCCGCGAGGTCTGCCGGTCTCGATAATCAACGCGAATCGGCTATCCCGCCCGCGGCGCCAGCAGTTCGCCCGCCGGGGTGCGGATCTGGCAATTGAAGACCCAACCGCCGTGGTTGAGGCCGCGGGTGTTGCTCTGCTTCAGAAGCAGCACGTTCTCGCCGGCTTTCAGCGGCAGGTCCGCCGCGCACGGGCGGAAACAGGCGTGATCGCCCAGGTGTGCCATCGCCGCGTCGTTGAGCGAGTACGCCAGTTCGTCGTCGAAGGAGAAGAACGCCCGCGCGGTCATGGCCTCGGGAGCATGGACGATGGCGCGCGCATACGCCACGCCCGGGTGCCAGATTCCCACGCCGCGCGCATAGGGCTGGAAGACGTGGTTGAAGTCGACGAAGCCGCGGATCGCGTCGTACTTCACCCACCGCGCCCTGTCGCGCCCCAGTGACTTCGAGCCGTCGGTGAGCCAGCGCGAGCCCTCCTCGTGCCGGCCGTCGTAGACCGCGTCGACGTCGAACTCGGCCTCCGGCGGCAACGCCTCGCGCATGGCCTTCCCTTCGTCGTAGCCGAACGGCCCGCAGAGAAGCCACGCGCCGCAGTCGGGCGCGGGGCCCGGCGCGCCCATGCGGACGGGATCCGCGTCGGCCTCGGTCAGGTACCGGTGCCCTTTTCCCATCGCCTCGAACGTGGTCCGCGCCCAGCCGGTCGGGAGTTCGTCCTGGTACCAGTAGGCGGTCGAGCAGATGTCGTTGCGCATGCACCCGAAGCGGAAGTGCAGCGACTCGTCGAAGTCGATGGGGTCGTGCTCGAAGATCCGGGTGCCCACCACGCGCGGCGCCGGGCGCGCCTCGCCGACGTCCTCGTGGGTATAGTACGGCATGCCGCCGTAGTGGTGGCCGCGCGGGACGGTCTGGTTGCCGCCGTAGCCGAGGCCGAAGAAGTCCTCGCCGCCGACGCCGCGCAGGTGAATCGGCATCTCGCCCCGGCCGTCGAGGTAGATGTTCTCCGCGCCGCCGTGACTCCAGCGATCCTCCTGATCCATCAGCCGCACGCCATAGGTCAGGCCGATCAGCCGGCCGCGTCCTTGGGTGTCGAGCACCTTGTACATGCCCGCGTAGCGCTCGGTCGGGCTCTCGCGACGCCAGCGCGCGCAGAGCCGCATCGGCGTCAGCGTCGTACCGGGCCGGTAGCGCTGCCACTCGATCTCGAGATACGTCTTCCCCTGCTGCTCGCCGGCCTCGAACTCGATGCGCCATTCCCGCGCGAACGGCATCGGCAGGAAACAGTGA
>CAYWFP010000037.1:0-33660 GCA_964457365.1 uncultured Planctomycetaceae bacterium | reverse complement strand
CTACGCCGAGGTGACCTCGGTGGCGCAGGACCCGATCGAGAAGAAGCCGCTCTACCACTTTCATCCGGGGCGACCGATCCTCTCCATCGGCTCCTACGGCTGCAACTTCAACTGCCACTTCTGCCAGAACCACTCGCTCTCGCAGCAGAAACAACCCACGCGCAAGCTCAGGCCGATGGAAGCGGTGCGCCTGGCGCGCGAACAGGACGCCATCGGCGTGGCCTATACCTACAACGAGCCGCTGATCTGGTTCGAGTACCTCATGGACTGCGCCGAGGCGGTGAAGAACGCCGGGCTGAAGAACGTGCTGGTGACCAACGGCTTCATCAATCCCGACCCGCTGGCGGAGTTGCTGCCGCGGATCGACGCCATGAACATCGATATCAAGGCGTTCACCGAGCAGTTCTATCAGGAGCAGGCCGGCGGGGCGCTGGCGGCGGTGTTGGCGACGGCCGAACGCGCGGCACGCGAATGCCATGTCGAGGTGACGACGTTGGTCATCCCCGGGCTCAACGACGCGACCAAGGAACTCGACGTCATGGCGACCTGGATCGCCGAGCACTGCGGCCGGCAGACGCCGGCGCACCTCTCGGCGTATTTTCCGCGCTACAAGCTCAACCGGCAGCCGACCTCGGTGGTGACGCTGCAGCACGCGCGGGAGATCTTCCGCAAGCACCTCGACCACGTCTACCTCGGCAACGTCATGGTCCGCGGCGGCGGCGACACCGTCTGCCGCGACTGCGGCGCGGAACTGATCCGCCGCGCGGGATACGACATCGAGATCATCGGCCTGGACGAGGCGGGCTGCTGCCGGAGCTGCCGAACCGAAAACAATATCGTCGCCGCGTGAAACGGCGAGAGGGGGGCGCGACAAGCCATGCACCTGACCAAAGTGGAACTGCTGGGATTCAAGTCCTTCGCGGACAAGACCGTCTTCGATTTCGACCGCGGCATCACCGCCATCCTCGGCCCCAACGGCTGCGGCAAGTCCAACGTCGTCGACGCCATCAAATGGGTGCTCGGAGAGACCCGCCCGACGGCGCTCCGAGGCAAGGAGATGCAGGACGTCATTTTCGCCGGCTCCGAACGGCGCAAGCCCGTGGGCCTCGCGGAGGTCAACCTCTACTTCGATAACGCCGCCGGTACGCTGCCGGTGGCGTACAACGAGGTCTGCATCACCCGTCGCCTCTACCGCTCCGGCGAGAGCGAGTATCTGATCAACAAGCAGCCCTGCCGCAAGCGCGACATCCGCGATCTCTTCCTCGACACCGGTGTCGGCACCAGCGCCTACTCGGTGATCGAGCAGGGGAAGGTGGAGGAGTTGCTGCAGGCCAAGCCGGCCGACCGCCGGGCGATCTTCGAGGAGGCCGCCGGCATCAGCAAGTTCAAGCAGCGCCGCAAGGAGACGCTCGCCAGACTCGAGCGCACCGAGCAGTATCTCCACCGCGTCAACGACGTCGTCGAGGAGGTGGAGAAGCAGATCCGCAGCAAGACCCGCCAGGCCTCGGCCGCGCGGCGTTACCAGCGGCTCAAGGAGGATCTCGACCTGCTGAAGACGGTCCACTACGCGCGCGACTGCCAGGCGCTGCAGGCGAAGCTGCGGGAGCGGCAGCGGCAGATGGACGAGTTGGCGGAGCTCTTCACCCGCGAGAGCGTCGCGCAGAGCGAGGCGGCCCGACAGGCCGCGGGGTTGACGAGCCAGGAGATGGACCTCGACCAGGCGCTCGAGCGCCACGACCAGGCGCTGCTGGAGCTGCAGGAGACGCTCGGCCGCATCCAGAGGGAGATCGGCACCGCCGGAACGCGGCTGGAATCGCTCGCGGAGGAGAAGACCGCCGCGTGCGCACGGGTCGAGTTTCTCGAGGCGCGCCTGGAAGCGATGGCGCGCGAGGACGCCGAGGACGAGGCGGAGCGACATGCCGCCGCGGCGGAGCTGACGACGATGCAAGAGCGCCTCGCGGCCGAGGACGCGCGCCGCAGCGGGCTGCAATACGCCCTCGACGGCGTGGCGCAACGAATCGAGGAGACGCGCGCGGCGCTGCTGGCGCTGGGCGAGGAGCGCAGCCAGGCACAGCAGGCCAGGACCCGCGCCGAGAGCGATGCGGAGGCGCTGGCCGCGCGGCAGGCCGAGCATCGCGAGCGGTCCGCCGCGAACGCCGCGCGCGACGCGGAACTCGATACCGAACAGCGTCGCCTCGAGACCGCGCGCGCCGAAGCCGAGGCCGAGACGGCTGCGCGCCGCGACGAACTCGAGACCGCGCGCGCGGCTGAACGCGATCGTCTCGCCGAGGCCGAATCCTTGAACGAAAAGCTGAATGCGGTCCAAGCCGAACTCTCGGCGAAGACTTCGCGGCTGGCGACGCTGCAGGATCTGGAGAAGAATCTCGCCGGCGCCTACGCCGGGGTCAAGGCGGTGATGAGCGCGCAGCGCGAGGGGCGCGGCGAATGCGCCGCGGTGCGGGGGATGGTGGCGGATCTGCTGCGGGTGCCGGCGGAGCTGGCCCTGGCGATCGAGACGGCGCTGGGCGCGCACGCGCAGGACATCGTCGTCGCCGACGCCGACGGCGCGCAGAGGTGCGTGGATTATCTCAAGACCCATCGCGCCGGCCGAGCGACCTTTCTGCCGCTCGATACGATCCGCCCGCGCCGGCCGCTCGAGCCGCAGCAGAAAGCCGGCGGACTCGGCGAGGCCATCGACCTGGTAGACTTCGACGCGGAATACCGCCCGGCGTTGGAGTATCTCCTGCATGGCACGCTGATCGCCGAAACGCTGCAGGATGCGCGGCGGCTCTCGACGACGAGCGCGAGGGGCGTGCGCATCGTCACCCGCGAGGGCGAGGTCATCGACCCGCGCGGCGCCATCACCGGCGGCCATGGCGCGGGGGTCAAGGGCGGGCTGATCACGCGCAAGGCCGAGATGGAGAGCCTGGAGAAGGCGACCGAGACCCTGCGCGGCGACCTGGAGCAGCTCGGCCGGGAGCGTCGCCGGGCCCTGGACGCGGCCGCGCAGGCGCGCGCGAACGGCGAGGCGCTGGACCGCGTCATCGAAACGAAAGAACACGATACCGCCAAGCTGGCGACCGCGCTCTCGGTCTGCGAGAGCGAACGCCAGCGCCTGGATGAGGAGCGGGCCGCGCGCGCGCGCGAAGCGGAGACCATGCGCGAAGCCGCCGCCGCTATCGCCGCGCGACAGGAAGAAGCCGAGGCGCTACTGGCGGGGATGCGGGATCGGCAGGAAGAGGCCGAGGACCGGCTGGCGAAGCAGCTTCAGGAGCAGAGCGCTACGCGCACGGCGCTCGACGTGATCAACGAGCGGACCGCGGACCTGCGCGAGAAGCGCGCCAACCTGCAGGCCCAGGCCGAGGACTTCGCCCGGCGGCTGGCGCAGCGCGTGCGCGACCGGGAGGAGCGCGCGCAGGAACTGGCGCAACTGCGCGAGCGCGGCGAGCGCGCGCGGAGCGAGACCGCGGCGCTGGAGGAGAGGCTGCAGACCGCGCAGGCCGAAGAACGGGAGGCGCTCGAGAAGCGAGACCGGGCGCGCGCAGAGGGCGTGACCATGCGCGAGCAACTCGCCGGCGTGCGCGAGCGGCTGGAGGAACAGCGCCAGGCCGAACGCGCCTGCCAGAAACGCCTCGGCGAGATTCAGGAAGGCCAGCACGAGCTGCAACTGGCGGTCAACCAGGCGCGGATGCGGCTGGAGACGCTGAGCGAGCGCGCCCGCGAGGAACTCGGCATCGAAGACCTGTCCGCGGCGGCGGGGAAGCTGCTGGCCGAGGACGAACCGGCGCGGGACGAGCCCGACGAGGAGGCCCACGAGGATCCGCGGCAGCTCGCGCCGGCCGCGCTGGCCGAACGTATCGAGGAGGTGCAGGGCAAGATCGGCCGCATCGGCCCGGTCAACCTCTGCGCTATCGAGGAGCTGGCCGAACTGGAGGCGCGGGTCGAGTTCCTGCGCAGCGAACAGGAGGACATCCAGACCGCCGCGCAGGACCTGATGGACCTGATCGAACGGCTCAACACCGAGTGCGCCACGCGTTTCGAAGCGACCTTCGACGCGGTGCGCGAAAACTTCCAGGAGCTCTTCCGCATGCTCTTCGGCGGCGGCAAGGCCGACTTGATCCTCGAGGCGCCGGAGAACGGCGACGCGCTGGACGCGGGCATCGAGATCATCGCCCGGCCGCCCGGCAAAGAGCCCAAGAGCATCTCGCTGCTCTCGGGCGGCGAGAAGGCGCTCTGCACGGTGGCGCTGCTGTTCGCCATCTTCCGCAGCAAGCCCAGCCCCTTCTGCATCCTCGACGAGGTGGACGGGCCGCTGGACGAGTCGAATATCGATCGCTTCATGAACGCGGTGCGTGACTTTTCGCAGGAAACGCAGTTCATTCTCATCTCCCACGCCAAGCGCACCATGGGCATGACCGACGCCATCTACGGCGTCACCCAGGACGAGCCGGGCATCAGCACCAAGTACAGCCTGCGCTTTACCGATGCTTACGAGCGCGTGGAGGACGGGGAGGCGGAGGGTGCCGGTCAAGCGCCGGTGCGGGAGGTGGCTTTCGCCGGTGCCGACGAAGGGCCGCAGGACGCGGTTCGGGCGGGTTAACCCGCTTTCCCGTCCGGACTTCGGTCTAGCCGAAAAATACAGTCGACACACTCTGGCGCGATAAGATGCAGAAGCCTCTTGCCCATGCCGTGGCAATCCGCTAATATCTCGCTACGAACCGAATGGCAACATGCGGGATGCCGCGGGCGGGCGAGCAAAGGGCGGTTTCGCCGCGGCAATCGTCTCGGGTGTTTTCGACATTGCGAGTCGCGATGAGCTGGATCGACGATCTGTTCACTTTCTTCACCTCCATCTTTAGTGGCGACGAAGCCGACCGGAAGCTCCGCGACGCTTTGGGCATGGCCAAGAACTACATGCGCTGGGGCGAGACCAACGGCAGTCTGAAGGATTTTCTCAACGCGTTCCGCGAACTCCAGGCCAGCAGCGACATGGAGGTGCGCGACCACGCGCTGTTGATCGAGAAATATACCTACATGTGCGACAGCGCCGTCAAGGCCGGCGAGATCATGACCGAGCAGTTCGACACCGAGCAGCAGCAGCGCATGGCGCTGTTGGCGGATTTGGAAAAGCAGGTCGCGTTCCAGCAGAAGCGCATCGAGACGTGCGAGAATCAATTGAACGAATACATCGCCAACAACAGCACCGTCCTGGTCGACCGCGAGCAGAAGAAGCTCAAGGGGCTGGTGATGAAGCTCAACTCGCTGCAGAAGGAACTCGAGGGCGTCGAGAACGCCTTCTCGGTCGGCAGCGCGCACGCCAAGCTCCACGAAGCCTTGAATACCTTCGCCTCCGGGCTGCAGCAGGCGAGGCAGGAGATCGAACATCTCGAGCAACTCCCCCCCGACTCGCGCACCCGCATCGCCGAACGCATCGCCGATACCGCCGTGCACCTGCAGAAGTGGCTGGACGAGCGACACCCCGAGGCGCAGGCCGCCGCGGCGGACGAAGCGGCCGAGGTGCCGGGCGAGGAGGGTGAGGACGAGGCGCAAGCGGGCGAAGACGCCTCCTCGGAAGAGCCGCCGGACGACCCCCAGCCGCAGACCGGCGCCCACATGGTCTGATGCCCGAACTCCCGGAAGTCGAAACCGTCCGGCGCGCCATCGAGCCGCATCTTCTCGATCAGCGCATCGTCGCCGTTCACGCCACCGTCGACAAACTGCGGCATCCGCTGGCGGCGCGCGAGTTGCTGCGACACGTCAAGGACCGGCGCATCGCCGCCGTCCGCCGACGCGGCAAATACCTGATCGTCGAGTGCGAGGAAAAGCGCGCGCTGCTGCTGCACCTGGGGATGACCGGCGCGCTGCATATCGACAATCCCGGCGAACCACTCGATAGCCACGACCGCTTGCTGCTGCGTCTCTCCGGCGGCATGGAGATCCGCTTTCACGATCCGCGCCGTTTCGGTGAATGCCGCGCGGTGCGTCTGCCCGCAAGCGGGGGCGAGCCGGAGGAGCTCGCGCACCTGGGGCCCGAGCCTCTCGGGGAGGATTTCGACGCGGCGTACCTGTACGCGATCACACGCAAACGCACGCGCGCGATCAAACCGCTGTTGATGGACGCGACGCTGGTGGTCGGCGTGGGCAACATCTACGCCAGCGAAGCGCTTTTCCGCGCCGGGATTCGCCCCACCCGCCGGGCCGGGCGAATCGGCCGCGAAGCGTGCGCACGCCTCGCCGCGCATGTCAAAGCGGTGCTGCTGGACGCCATCGCCATGGGCGGCACCACTCTCAGCGACTATCGCCGCCCCGACGGCAGCGAAGGCCGCTTCCGCATCGCGCTCAAGGTCTACGGCCGCGAAGGCGAGCACTGCAAGGCATGCCGCGCCACGATCAAGCGTCTCGTCCAGACCGGGCGTTCGAGCTATTACTGCCCGCGGTGCCAGCGATGAGACGCTTTGGTCCTTGCGCGCAGGCCGCGACCGTGCTATTTCAAGCGGAACGCTTGCCGCCTTCTGCCATGAGGATCCGGAATGATCGACGAAAAGATTCGTACGTGCAGGAATCCCGACCGTATCTCTCTCGACGGCCACGCCCTGATCTATCGCTGCCTTCACGAGACGGTCCGCGTCGAGCCGTGGGGCGAAAGTAGCGTCCGCGTCCGGGCGACGCCGGCGGCCGATTTCCGGGACGTCAGTCCGGCGCTCCTGCCGCCGACGGTCGCCGAGGCGGCGGGGAACTGCTGGCCGAGACGGTGGTCGAGATCCTGCACCCGCCCGCGCGCGCGTACAAGGCCAAGGACGGCAACCTCTGGCACGCCACGGCCAGCTTCGCGGCGTATGAGGACGAGCGGTTATACGGCTTCGGCCAGCGGCGGCACGGTCGTCTCGACCAGAAGGGGTGCGTCCTGGACCTGCGGCAGGCCAACTGCGAGGTCTGCATCCCCTTCACTCTCTCCAGTCGCGGCTACGGCTTTCTGTGGAACAACCCGGCGCTGGGCCGCGTCGAACTCGGCCACACCGGCACGCGCTGGGTCGCCGAAGCCACGCACCAGATCGATTACCGGATTACCGCCGGCGATACCCCCGCTGAGATCATGCGTCATTACGTCGACGCCACCGGCCACGCGACGGGATTGCCGGAGTGGGCGAGCGGATTCTGGCAATGCAAGCTGCGGTACAAGACGCAGGAGGAGCTCCTGAACGTCGCGCGCGAATACAAGAAACGCGGCCTGCCGCTCTCGGTCATCGTCATCGACTTCTTCCACTGGCCGATGATGGGCGATCTCCGCTTCGACGAGACATGCTGGCCCGATCCGGTGGGGCTGGTGAAAGAACTGAAAGAGATGGGCGTGGAGGCGATGGTTTCGGTCTGGCCGGCCTTCAACGGTAACTCCGCCAATTATCCGGAGTTCTACGAAAACGGCTACCTCCTGGCCGTGCATCACGGCCTTCCCACCACGCTGCAATTCTTCGACACTCGTCCCGAGGGGGTGGTCTATCTGCATTATTACGACCCGACGAATCCCGGCGCACGCGCGCTGTTCTGGGAGAAAGCGCGCGAAGGGTATTACCGGCACGGCTTCCGTATCTTCTGGCTCGACTGCATCGAGCCGGAGATGAAAGGCCCGCACCAGGACAACCTCCAACTTCATGCCGGCACCGGCGAGGAGGTGGCCTGTCTCTATCCGATCGAACACGAGCGCGCGTTTCACGAGGGCATGACCGCCGCAGGGCAGGAGAAGGCGCTCAACCTCTGCCGCAGCGCGTGGGCTGGTTCGCAGCGGTACGGCGCGGCGGTCTGGTCGGGGGATATCAAGTCCACCTTCGAGGTGTTGGCCAAGCAGATCCGCGCCGGGCTCAACATCGCCGTCAGCGGTATTCCCTATCGCTGCCTGTTACCGGTGGGCGTTGACGCCGCGCAGGCGGCAAAGGACGGCTGCCGACCGCGCGACGTTAACGCACAAGAGATTCGCGCGCGTCTGCGGCAGGAGGATCAGCGGCTCTGCCTCGACCCGGAGAATCTCCCCGGCGAAGTGCAGCCGGAGAACGATTGAATGTTACCACGCGTTACGACCATTGACGAAAAGGAATCGGCATGGATCCCATCGATCACATCGATCCGCGCATCGGCGTCACCGGCGGCGGCAACTGTTTGATCGGGCCGTACATGCCGCTGGGGCTGGCGCGCCCGGGTCCCGACTCGAAACCGCCGCAGCCGACCGGCGGCTTTTACCCCGACCAGCCCATCGCCGGCTTCGGCCAGTTGCACGTCAGCGGCACCGGCGGCGAGTCGCGCTACGGCATCGTCCGGGTCATGCCTTTCGGCGGCACCCCGCGCTGCCATGTCGAACCGACCGCCTACGCCGACCAGCAGACCGCCTGCGGCTACTACGCCTGCCGCCTGCTGCCGGAGAACATCGAGGTGGAGCTGACCTGTACCGCGCGCGCGGGGGTGCATCGCTTCCGGTTTCCCGCGGGCGAGGCGAACCTCCTCTTCGACATGGGCGCGGTGGTCCAGACGTTCGTTGTCGAGAAGCCGACCGCTGGCGAACATGTGGCGATCTGCCTGCACAGCTATATCGAGGCTCTCTCCGAGAACGAGCTGGCCGGTTACGGCGAGTACCGCGGCGGCTGGGGGCACGACTTTCCCTACCGCGTCCACTTCTACGCCCGCTGGAACGCGCCGGCGACGGCTTTCCGGATGGAGGCCGCCGGCATCCATCCCTGCACGCGTTTCGTCTACGGCCGCGACGCGCGCGCGGCGGTGGGCCTGGGCCGGCAGCGCGAGGTCAACCTGGTCGTCGGCGTCAGCTTCGTCAGCATCGCCCAGGCACGGCGGCACGCCGAGGACGCGGCGAGCCGGTCGTTCGAAACGGTCCGCGAATCCGTGGCCGCGGCCTGGCGGCCGTGGCTGGAGACGATCCGCGTCGAGGGCGGGAGCGAGTCGCAGCGGACGATGCTGTACACGCTGATGACGCGGCTCCTGTGCATGCCCGCGGACCTGGGCGTCGACGACGAGTTCCCACTCTGGCACTCGGGCGTGCGACAGTTCAACGACTTCTACTGCCTCTGGGACAGCGTGCGCAATGCCAACCAGCTCATCACCTGCATCGCCCCGGCGCTGGAGATCGACTTTCTGAAATGCCTGCTGGATATCGGCAAGCACACCGGCTGGATCCCCGACGCCTGGATCATCGGTCATTCCGCCCACGTGCAGGGCGGGTGCTCGGCGGATATTCTCATCGCCGAGGCCGCCATGAAAAACCTCGAAGGTATCGATTACGAGGTCGCGCTCGCGGGCATGCGCCGCAACGCCGAGACCAAGCCGGACGACCCGCACCGCCAGGGCCGTTTCCCCGAGTACCACGAGACGGGGATGCTCAGCACCGAGACGCCGCAGTGCGCCTCGCGCATGGTCGAATATGCCTACCAGGACTGGTGTATCGCGCGGTTGGCGGCGAAGCTCGGGCACGACAGCCTCGCCGAGGAGTACGAAGCGCGCAGCAAGCGGATCTGGGAGATGTGGGACGAGGCGGGCAAGGTCTTCCGCCCGCGCCGCGTCGACGGCCGGCTGGTCACCGATTTCGATCCGTGGAAGGTGACGCGCCGGGACGCGTGGAACTGCCCGTATTACTACGAGGGCACGGCGCACGACTGGGCGCTCAACGTGCTGCACGACATCCCCGGGCTGATCGCCCGCCACGGCGGCCCCGAGGCCTTCGTGAAGCACCTGGACAGGTACTTCGCCGACGAAGCCTGGTTCGTCTGGAAGGAGATCATCCTGCACACGCCCTGGCTTTACATCTATGCCGACCGTCCCGACCGCACCGCCGAAACGGTCGATCACCTGCTGGCGAGCAAGTACCGCGCGACGATGGACGGTTTGCCCGACAACGAGGACATGGGCTGCCAGAGCGCGTTCTACATCTGGGCCTCGCTGGGGCTGTATCCGCTGATGGGGCAGGACCTGTATATGATGAATACGCCGGTCTGGGAGCAGGTGGAGTTGCGCGTCGGTCTCAACGGCGAGGTGTTGACCATCGTCTCGCCAGGTGCCAGGGAGAAACGCTACATCGTCGGGGCAAAGCTCAACGGCGAGACGATCGATCGTGCCTGGGTGCGCCACGCCGAGATCGCCGGCGGCGGCACGCTGGAACTGGAACTGGGCGCGCAGCCGAGCGACTGGGGGCGTACCCCGCCGGCGTGAACTGCCGGGCTCAGGTCTGGGCCATCTGCGGCAGGATCTGGCCGGTGAGCCAGGCCTGGAGCGCGGCTTTATAGCCGGCGTCGCGCACACCGGCGACGGCGTCGAGTGCATTGGCCGGGTTCAGTGTTGCCGCGTCGACCGCCTCGACGATCTCCATGCCGTACTTGTACGGCGTGGTGCCGCGACAGAGAAAGACGCTGTGGTCCGCGCCGAGGTGGTGTTTCACCCGGTTGGCCAGCAGGAAGCCCTCCCAGTCGCTCTGGGCGGCGGTGTATCCGTCTTCGCGCGCGATGGTGTTGCGCGCGATCCATTTCTCGATCTCGATCTTGACCGCGGTCGGCAGCGGCAGGTCGCCGTAACATTCGTACGGATCGTTATCCGTCCACTTGCCGATTTCCTGCCAATCCGCGATAAGTACGACGACCCGACGCAAATTCCGCCCTCCTGCATGACATCATACATAGCCGCGGAAGATAGCGGCAAGTTTGGATTTCTTGTTTTACCTGCGCGTGTTGTGTTAACAACCGGCTTCCGCGTACCGTTTTTGCCGAATGCCCCGAAACAGAGGGCTCGGCCGTCTCGCGACAAGCGGCTTTTTCGCAATACGCAAATTGCACGATGCCCGGCTTGCTCTTGCCATTATTCGCCGAATGGTTATCCTGAAGTCCTCATGGAATGCGTGATTCCGGTTATGGCAGCCGATTACCAGAAAAATCGACCAAGACGGAAAGGCAAGTCAGATGAAACCGAATATCGTTCGCATTATCTCCGATGACACCTCGCACGACATGCTCGGCTACGGCGGCGGCGAGGTGTTGACGCCTGCCTGACCCTGCAGCGGCATCCGGCCTACTTCGCGCCGGACCAGTTGTACGACCTCTCGCGCGATCCGGGCGAGCGCCACAACCTCGCGGACGACCCGGCCTACGCGCCGGAACTGCAGCAGATGCGCCGGCGTCTGCGGCGCTACCTCGACGGCTTCGCCAATCCGTACCCGCTGGAGGAGCGACAGGAGTATCTCTTTTCCGAGCACTTCGCCGAGTTGACGAAGCCGTACCATGCGCTGGACGAGCTGGAGGAGTTGATCTGGTGGCGCAAACGCTGGCACCACCGTCCGCAGGACGTGCGCACGATCGTCAAGCCGTCGGTGGCGTAGCGTGGGAACGGGAAGGCCCGGCGGATGCATCGAAACGAAAAACCCACCCGCGCGGGGTGGGTGGGAGTCTGGTGCGGAAGAGAGGATTTGAACCTCCACGGGTTTTACCCCACGTGGCCCTCAACCACGCGCGTCTGCCATTCCGCCACTTCCGCAGTCGGGCGTAAACACTGGATAATACCACGCAACGGGGGATTGTCAAGCATTCTGCGCCGGGGATCGAGAAGGCGTCGACGTTGCTCCGCCTTGCTCCGCGCTTTCGTATCCATACAATACCGAACATGAAATCCATGCAAGCACAAATCCCGCAACGGCGTGCGCGGTTGCGCGCTATCTTGCGCCGGCGCCGGCTCGGCGGCGTCTATCTGACCCGGCCTGAGGACGTGCGCTACTTCAGCGGCTTCACCGGCGCGGACTCGGCGCTGCTCGTGACGCGCAAGCGCGTCTGGTTGATCACCGATCCGCGCTACACCGAGGAAGCGGAGCAGACCGCCGGTGACTGTAACGTGCTGGTATGGAAGAAGCATCCCGCACGCTTTGCCGGCGAACTGGCCGCCAAGCAGCGGTTCAAAGAGCTGGGCTACTGCGCGGGGCACCTGACCGTGGCGGCATTCAAGGAGTTGAAGGCCGGCGCACGCGGGCTCAAGCTTCACGGTATCGACGACGAGCTGAAAGACCTGCGGGCATTGAAAGACGCGGCCGAGGTGCGCGCCATCGGCAAAGCGCTGCGCTGCGCGGAGGGAGCGTTCGAGGCGACGAGGGCCTGGATCAAACCGGGGATGCGCGAGATCGAGGTACGCGCGGAGCTGGAGATGCAGATGCGCCGCCGCGGCGCCAGTGACGCGGCCTTCGAGACCATTGTCGCCTCCGGTGCCAACGCCAGCCGCCCGCACGCGCACGCGGGAAAACGCAAGCTCAAAGCCGGCGGGCTGTTGTTGATTGATTTCGGTGCTTTGGTGGACGGGTACAATTCCGACTTGACCAGGGTGCTTTTTCTCGGTATGATCCATAACTTCTGGCGCGAGAAGTACCTGCGGGTTCTGGACGCGCAGCGTGCCGGCATCGCCGCCATTCTGCCGGGCGCAACCTGTGCGGCGGCGGACGCGGCCGCGCGCGCGGTATTTCAAGAAGCCGGCTGTGGGGCGTATTTCAGCCACGGCCTCGGGCATGGCGTGGGCCTGGCGGTGCACGAGGCGCCGCGGCTCTCGGTGCGCTCGCGGGAGGTGCTGCAGCCCGGGCACGTGGTCACGGTCGAACCGGGATTGTACTATCCGCGGCGGGGCGGCATCCGCATCGAGGACATCGTGCTGATAACGGAAACGGGGCGCCGCCGGTTGAGTCGATTGCCGCGTGATATCGAGGCCATGGTGGTCTGAGGCGGTCTGAAGAGGGGAGAGGCATGAGCAGCGCCGACAGGATCCGGGAACTTCTGGAGTTGATGGAAGGGCACGAACTGGTGGAACTTCAGCTCGAGGAGCCCGAGTTCAAGATCAAGCTGCGCAAAGCCGGCGCCCAGGCGCCGCTGCTCGCTCCCGTACCGGCGCCCGCGGCAGCGCCGGCGCCGACGGCTCCGGTCGCCACGAGCGCAGGAACGCCCGAAGACGACGAGGGCTTGACGCCGATCACCAGCCCGATCGTCGGAACGTTCTACCGTGCGCCCAGCCCGGAGGCCGAGGCCTTCGTCAACGAGGGCGCGCGCGTCGACAGCGAGACGGTCGTCTGCATCATCGAGGCGATGAAGATCATGAACGAGATCAAGGCCGGCATGAAAGGCACGATCGCCCGCATCCTGATGGAGAACGGCGAGCCGGTCGAATACGGCCAGCCCCTCTTCCTGGTGCGCCAGTAGCCCCGGCGGATTGAGCTCATGTTCACACGCATCTTGATCGCCAATCGCGGGGAGATCGCCGTCCGCATCATCCGCACCTGCAAGCGCATGGGGGTGGAGACGGTGGCCATCTTCTCCGAGGCAGACCGCGACAGCCTTCACGTTCGACTTGCCGACGCCGCCGTATGCATCGGCCCGCCGCCGAGCGGCAAGAGTTATCTGCACATCCCCAGCGTCATCAGCGCCGCGGAGATCACCGACGTCGAGGCGATTCACCCCGGCTTCGGCTTCCTCTCGGAGAACGGCCACTTCGCCGACATCTGCCGCTCGCTGGACATCGCCTTCATCGGCCCCTCCTCCGAGGCCATGGCCAAAATGGCCGACAAGGCCGCCGCGCGGGAACTGGCCAAGGAGGCGGGCGTCCCGGTGCTTCCGGGCAGCGAGGGCGCGCTCCCCAACGACGAGGAGGCGCTGCGGCTGGCGCGGCAGATCGGCTACCCGGTCATCGTTAAGGCCACCGCCGGCGGCGGAGGGCGCGGCATCCGCATCGCCCACAACGACGTCTCGCTGCAGAGCGCCATGCAGCAGGCCCGGTCCGAGGCCGAGGCCGCCTTCGGCGACGGGACGCTCTACCTGGAGAAATATCTCGACCGTCCGCGCCACGTGGAGGTGCAGGTGGTCTGCGACGAGCACGGCAACATGATCCACCTCGGCGAGCGCGACTGCACCATCCAGCGCCGCCACCAGAAGCTGCTCGAGGAGTCGCCGTCTCCGGTGCTGGACCGGAACACCCGCCGGGCGATGGGCGAGGCGGCGCTCAAGCTGTGCCGGGCTTGCGGCTATACCAACGTCGGCACGGTGGAGTTCCTCTTCCAGGACGGGAGGTTCTTCTTCATGGAGATGAACACGCGCATCCAGGTGGAGCACCCGGTCACGGAGATGATCACCGGCATCGACCTGGTGGAGATGCAACTGCGCATCGCCGACGGCGAGAAGCTCGGCCTGCGCCAGCGCGACGTCCGCTTCAACGGCCACGCCATGGAGTTCCGCATCAACGCCGAGGACCCGGACCGCAACTTCGCGCCGTTTCCGGGGCGCATCGATATGTTCGTCCCCCCCGTGGGCGAGAAGACGCGCGTCGACACCTTCGCCTATTCGGGGTACCGTATCCCGCCGCACTACGACTCGATGATCGCCAAGCTGATCGTCAAGGGCAAGACCCGCGAGGAGGCGATGGAGCGCGCCAGCATGGCGCTGGACAACTTCATTATCGAGGGGATCAAGACCACCATCCCCTTCCACCGGTCGCTACTGGGCAACGTCAAGTTCGTGCACAACGACTACGATATCAACTTCATCGACGAGCAGTTTCTTCAGCACTAACGGGCAGAGCGAGGCCGCGCAGGACTCGCGAGCGCGATGAGGAGGTACACGCATGCACAAGATCCTGGAACTGGTCAACATGGTCGTCGCCCTGGTCGCCGGTCTGGCAGTGGTCCTGATGTGGATGTTCGAGCCGATCCGCGAACCCCTGGTCGGACTGGTGACGCACTATGTCTTCGGCATACCGTTTCTGCTGGTGGCGGTGGTGGCTGTGGTCGGGAATATCCTGGTCGTGCTGCGCAGCCGCACGCGCGGACTGGGTCACCGGACGCTGACCATCAGCACCGACGGCGGCACCGATACCATCAGCGTCGACGCTATCGAGTCGCGCCTGTTGGACGAATTGACCGCCGCGCCGGACATCAGCAACCCGCGCGTGGAGCTGACCGTCCGCGGCGAGGGGTTGCCTCTGTTATGCGCGGTCTCGTTCAAGCTCGAGCGCACCGAGGACGTCATCGGCCGGACCGAGGAGCTCAAGCGGCGGGTGCGCGAGGCGTTTCTGCGTATCATCCCCAGCGGCGCGGGTATCGAGATCAACGCCAGCGTCGTCGACCTCGCCCGCGGCGGCGTCAAGAAGGCGGAGCGCGAGTTCGCCGGCCCGGTCTACTCCCCACCGCCGACCGATTCGATCTCCGAGTCGTCCTGAGTGGACGACTCGCTGGGGCGGTACGACTACGACCTTCCGCCCGGGCGCATCGCCCAGCGTCCGGCGGAGAGGCGCGATGCGTCGCGCCTGCTGGCGCTGATCGGCGAGGCGGCGCCGGCGCATCACGTCTTCGCCGAT
Organism: uncultured Planctomycetaceae bacterium; assembly: GCA_964457365.1. Lineage (GTDB taxonomy): Bacteria > Planctomycetota > SZUA-567 > SZUA-567 > SZUA-567 > CAYWFP01. The sequence continues at coordinate 18,303 of CAYWFP010000037.1, read as the reverse complement.
CTTCCGAACCTGCTGCAATCCGGCGATCTCCTGGTCCGGAACGACACCCGCGTCATCCCCGCGCGGCTGATGGGAAAGCGTAGCGGCGGCGGCAAGACCGAGCTCCTGCTCGTGCACCCGGCCGCGCGCGATCCGAAGCTCGCGGCGGACGCGTCCCCCGGGCCGTGCTGGCTCTGCCTGGCGCGACCGAGCAGCCACCTCAAGCCGGGCCGGGCCGTCACCTTCGGCGATGGCGAGTTGACCGCGGTGATCGAGAAACGCCTCGGCGGCGGGCACGTACTGGCGCGTTTCGAGGTCGAGAGCGAGGCCGCGTTGATGGACGCGGTGCGCGCGCGCGGGCAGGTGCCGCTGCCGCCGTATATCGGCCGCGCGGAAGGCGGCCCCGACGCGGACGACGCCGTGCGCTACCAGACCACCTTCGCGCGTGAAGCAGGAGCGGTGGCCGCGCCGACGGCGGGGCTGCACTTCACGCCGGAACTCGACGAGGCCTTGCGCGTGCGCGGCATCGAATGCGTCCACTTGACGCTGCACGTGGGCCCCGGCACGTTCCGCCCGATCATCGCCGCGAATCTGGACGGACACGCGATGGACGCGGAGTATTACGAGATCCCGCCCGCGACCGCCGAGGCGATCAACCGGGCCAAGGAAGAAAAGCGCCGCGTCGTCGCCGTCGGCACCACCTCGACGCGTGCCTTGGAAGCCTCCGCGCAAAACGCCCGCGTCGTCGCGGGAAGCGGCTGGACGGATCTCTTCATCCGCCCCGGCCACGGATTCCGGATCATCGACGGTTTGATCACCAATTTCCACCTGCCGCGGAGTTCGCTCCTCGTGCTCGTCAGCGCCCTCGCCGGGCGCGAGCGGATCCTGGAGGCGTACCGCGTCGCGGTGGAGGAAGGGTACCGGTTCTACTCGTACGGCGACGCGATGCTGATTGCCCCGAGCCGGGGCAGGCAATAACGCAAGGCGGTCGCGTGACGTTCCTCTTCCACGCGCTCCCGCTGGTCGCGGATCATCATGAAATGGAATTGATCCATTCGCCCACGCTCTCGCCGAACTCGCCCCATAGCTTCGCATAGATCTCCAGCGGTTCGCGCAGCAGCGTGTTTTCATGCAGCCATGTCAACGGCGCATAAAAGGTCTCGATAAAATCCTCAAAACCCGTCTCCGGAAAATATGGATGCACTTCATCGAAGAACATGATCAAAAACGCCGCCGGCCCCACGCTCAGCGCATACCACACCGGCGCCGACAGCAGCAGCAGCCCGCGCCAGAGCCCGCATGTCCGAAAGCGGCGGCAGCGGAGGAAGCGAGCGGCTTTCATCCTGGCCGCCTCTCGTCCAGTTTTTTCTGCATCAGCGCCAGCCGCCGGCCCACCGCGGCCGCGTCGGCACCGTGGGGATGTTTCTCCAGCACCAGATCCAGAATGCCGACGGCGCGCGGCAGATCCTGAAGATGTTGCTGGCAGCACTCGGCCGCCCGCGTGGCGGCAAGCAGCGCATCCTCGGCCGGCAGCCCGTGCTCGAGCGCCCGTTCCCACTCGCGCACCGCGTCGGCGTAGCGCGCGCGCCGTCTCAGGAACGCCGCGTAAAGAAGCAGTACCTGCGCGTCGGTGGAGACGCCTTTCAGCGCTTCGCGGTAAGCCGCGTCGGCCCGGTCGTGATATCCTTGCCGCTCCAGCGCCTGCGCCAGCGCGCATTCGGACGGCATCGTCGTGTCCTCGTCCAGGCCGCATATGGAGCGCGACAGGGACCGCGCGATTACGCCCAACAGCGGCAGGCAGAGAAAGGGACCGCAGACTACCATCGTCCCCGCCGAACCGAGCGCGCTGACGATGGTGCCGAAACGGTTCTCCTCCAGGTTGTCCAGGCCGAAGATGTGCCCCACACCGAGGACCAGCACCGTCAGGCCAAGGAAGAGAAAGGCCACCGCCGCCAGCCAGGAACGCAGCACCGGCGGCAGCTTCGTCTGCGTGCGCAGCAGCACGTACCAGGCGACGGCGACCGCGTCGAGGAGCAGAAAAAACAGCAGCCAGAGAAAAGCCATCGACGTTTCCTCAGTGCAGCTTCTGCGGGTGTTTCATCGCCGCGCGGGCCACGTCCTCGCCAATGAAACCCTCGAGGTAAAGCTTCTTGATCGAGGCGTCCATGGTGATCATGCCGTACTTGCCCCCGGCCTCGAGGATGCCCGGAATCTGCGCGATCTTGTGCTCGCGGATCAGGTTCGCCACCGCCGAGGTGTTCAACAGCACCTCGCATGCGAGTACGCGGCCGCCGTCGAGGCCCGGCAGGAGCCGCTGGGCCACGATGGCCAGCAGCGACGCCGAGAGCTGCGCGCGCACCTGGTTCTGCTGGTGCGGCGGGAAGACGTCGATGACGCGGTCGATCGACTGTGGCGCGTCGTTGGTGTGCAGCGTCGCCAAGACCAGGTGCCCGGTTTCGGCGGCGGTGAGGGCGGTGGAGATCGTCTCCAGGTCGCGCATCTCGCCGACGAGGATGACGTTGGGCGCCTGGCGCAGGACATGTCGTAGCGCGGTGGGAAAGGAGCGGGTGTCGCTGCCGACCTCGCGTTGCTCGATGACGCACTTGTTGTTCTGGTGCAGGAATTCGATCGGGTCCTCGATGGTGACGATGTGTTCGCTGCGCGTCTGGTTGATATGGTCGATGACGGCCGCCTGGGTGGTGGATTTGCCGTGGCCGGTGGGGCCGGTGGTGAGGATCAGTCCCTGGCGTTTCTCGGCCAGTTCCTCCACGATCGGCGGCAGGCCCAGTTCGAAGAGCGCAGGGATGTGGTTGGGCACCAGGCGTAAGGCCGCGCCGACGGCACCGCGCTGGAAGAAGGCGTTGCCGCGGAAGCGCAGCTCGCCGTGGGTGACCGAGAAGTCGAGCTCGCGCGATTCCTCGAACGCGGCGATCTGATCGCTGTTGAGCATGCTGTGGACCCAGGCGCGCGTCGCCTCGGCGTGCAGTGGCTCGTTCCCGAGTTGGTTCATGCGTCCGGAGACGATCAGGACCGGCGGTTTGCCGGTGGTCAACAGCACGTCCGAGGCGTTCTCCTTCCCCGCGCGGGCGAGGACCGTAGCAAGAGCATCGATCATGGCGTCGCGTCTCCCGTGGATGAAGAGGTGGCGGATTCTGTTCGCTGCGACGCGGCGCCGAAGCAGAAGAGCGTGCCCAATTGCGTGACCACGACCAGTCGCCCTCCTCCCGCCGCCGCCGCGGCAGCGACCGGCTCGCCCAGTTCGTAACGCCAGAGTTCGGCTCCATTGTGAAGACTCCGGGCGCGGAGGAAGCCGTCCGAACCGGCGAGGTAGACGCGCTCCCCGGCGATCAGCGGTGCGGCGTCGCTCCCGCCGCCAGCGCGCCAGAGCTCGCGTCCGTCGTCTAGCGCGAGGGCCGCGACCAGGCCGGTGCGGCTGGCAAAGACCGCCCGGTCTTCCGTGAGCGCGGCGGAGGCGTACCAGTTCGCATCGTAGCGTTTGCCCGTATCCCACGCCAAGGACAACCGCGACCGCTCAAGTGCCACGAGTCGCCCGCTCATCGTACCCAGGACGATTCGGTTCGCTCCCAAACCCGGCGCGGCGGCGAGGTTGCCTTCGATATACGCGGCGGCGCGTTCGCTGCCGTCGGCGAGGGAGAGTGCGCGCAGATACCCGTCGCATCCGGCGAGGTAGAGCGTCTCCTCTGCCAGGGCCGGTGCGGCGTGGATGTACGAATCGGTTTCGACGCGCCAGAGCTTGCGTCCGTCGGCCGCGGCGAGGCAGTAAAGCCGGTGGTCGTGCGAACCGAAGACGACGCGATCGTCGACGACCAGGGCCGCGCCGGTGATCGACTGCTCGGCCCGGAAGCGCCAACGCGCTTCACCGGTGGCGATATCCAGCGCGTGGAAGCCGCCGCCTTCGTCGCCGATATAGAGCGTGTCTGCGCGCGCGGTCAGTCCCGCGCCGACGCGGTCGGGGAGTTTGTATCGCCAGTGCTCCTCGCCGGTGTCCAGGTCGAGGCAGACAACGCGCCCTTCGTCCGAAGCGGCCAGCAGTCGCTCGCCGCCGACGACCGGCGCCGCGCGCGCGCCGTCGCCGATAGCGCGGCTCCAACGCAACGTCAGCTTTTCCGGCAGTGGCCCGGGCGCCCGACCGGTGCGCGCCGGATTCCCTTGCAGCGTCGGCCAGGCGTAATCCGCCGGCGGGGGCGGGGTCGTAACCGGAGAAGCCTTGGGGGAGTAAGCGGCCGGTTCCTCCCCGGGCCGGGAGCGCAGAAAATTGTAGGAGAAGACACCGCCGATCAGGAGTAGCGCGACGGGAAGAAGGATCTCGTCCGGCGTCCTGCCCATGCCCTACTCCGACCTGAGCGCCGCAAGCAGGCGCCCCCGCGTCACCGCCCACGCGCCGACCGCGCAGGCGAGCGTGCCCGCCAGCAGGGCCAACAGAAGGAAGGCGCCGACGTGCAGCCAGTTCGGCGCGGCGGCACGCTGCACGAGCGACGGCGTCGACGCCGCCAGCGCGGCAAGACCGCCGAGGAACAGGCCGTAGAGCAGCAGTGTGACGTTCTCGATCAGAAGCAAGCGGACCAGGGCGAGACGGCCGTAGCCGACCGCGCGCAGCAGCGCCAGTTCCCGCCGGCGCTCGAACGCGTTGCGCAACAGCACCACCGCCGTGCCGAAGGTGCCCAGCAGCAACCCCAGCCCGCCGAGAACGGTGAAGGCGGAGAGATAGGTGTTCTGCACTCGGGCGTAGCGCGTCAGGATCTCCCGGGTCGATCGTACCGCCGGACCGTAGGGGCGTAACGCCTGCGCGAGCGTTGCGCGTAACTTCTGCGGCTTGACCTGCCGCCAAGGCCTGACCAGCAGGCGTCGATAGCCTTCGTCGCCGAAATAGAGCGCGAAGGCCTCGTCGTGGATGAGCAGATCCCCCTGGAAGATGCTGCGCTCGAGCGTCCCGACCAGCCGCAGCGTGAGCGTTTTTCCGTTGGCGCCGGGAACGGCCAGCGTCTTGCCGATGTCCACGCCGAGGATATAGCGGGCGGTCGCCGCGTCGGTGATCATCGGGATCGAACCGTCCGGGAACGGATCGGCCAGCCGCTGCCAGGGCGTCTTCTCGCCGGGGGCATACATCGTCTCGGCGAAGGCGAAGCCGTTATATTCGATCAAGGCCTGCGGGACGCCCAGCACGCGCGGTTGTTGCGGCTTGTTGAGGTTGCGGCAATCCGCGCTGGTGCCGTCGCTCTCGCGCAGGGCGTAGAGTTGTACATTGCCCATCTCTTCGCTCACGTCTCTCTCGACACCGAGGTCGCGCCAGTCCGCAGCGCTTGAGGGGACGTACGGCAGCGGCAGCGACAATTCGACTATGAAGGCGAAACCGCCGTTGCCGGCCTGTTTTGCGTCGGATGGACTCGACGAGAAGACCAGTCGGTGCGCGGCCACGGTGACCAGCAGGAAACTCGCGCACGCGAGCGGCGTCATCGTGGCGATGCTGCGAAACGGGTGCCGGTGCAGGTTGCGTAATGCCATGCCGGCGAGACCGAGACGCCCGCCGATCCGGGGCGGACCGCGCCACTCCGCCCAGCAGCCCAGCAGGGCGCCGCTCAAGCCGATAATTCCCAGCAGCACGAAGCCGAGCACCTGAGATACGGCGCCTTTGAGCGTCAGTATCCCCAGCCCCGCCAGCAGCATAAGAAGCAGCACCCGCACCCATTCGGCCCAGCGCGGCCGTCGGCGTTCATCGCCGGCGAGCGCGACGAGTTCGCCGCGCAACATCGCCAGCGGCGTCTTGCGCTTCAGGACGCGCAACGCCCAGGCCATACTGCCGAGGGAGACGAGCAAGCCCGCCAGGGCGCCGGTGAGAAGCGAACCCGTGCCGACGTCCAGCCGGATCTCGATTCCGCCGACGGCATCGGTCCAGACCGAGCCGAGAGCCATGATCATGGCCTTGGCGTACACCGCTCCGAGACCCGCGCCGACAAGAGTGGCAAGGAGGCTCAGCAGGACTCCCTCCGCGAGCAGCAGCAGCCGAACCGAGCGGGGCGACCAGCCTACCGCCGCCAGCAGTCCCAGCGTCGGCATCCGCGTCTCGATCAAGAGGCGAAAGAGCAACGCGATCAAGGCTGCCGCCGCGACGATGAGGAAGCAGCCAAGCGCCAGAAAGAGCTGGGCGAAATCGGTCGAACCGCGCGCGGCGAGCAGAGCCTCGTGCCGGACCGGTCGAAAGCGCGGGATCAACTGCCACTCGTTGAGCGCCTGCATCAGGTTCATCCGCACCCAGTTCGAGGGGGGATCCACGTCGGGGGGATACTCCATCCGCAGCGCCGTGACGCCGCCGAGGCGCTGGTTCGGAGTCCGCCACATCGTCCCCAGGGCGTCGAAGGAGAGGATCGCTTTCGGTGCGGTGCCGTAACGCTCCCAGAACGCCTCGTCGCGCGGCCGGATGGCCTCCAGGTCGATCGGGAACGGCAGCTGCCAGTTCTCCAGGGGACGGTGCGGGTCCATACCCGGATAATCCGGCGCCAGCTTGCCCCACTCCTTCAGCTCCGACTCCTCCGCCGATTGCGTGTCGGCGAAGGTGGCGACGAGTGTCTTCTCGACCAGGTGCGCTCCCGTCTCGGCGCCCCAGTAGTGCAGTCGGACCGTCTCGCCGGGATCGAGTCGGAGATCCTCCTGCGCCCAGGGAATCAATTTCATTTGGCGGCGGCTGCCCCCGTCCTCGGGCGAGAGTCCGTCGGCGGCCATGACCATGGCATAGGGTATGGCGCGCGCTCCCTCCTTGCCGGACGCCGGTTCGATTCGATTGGCGAGGTGGAAGGCGTACCGCCGCATCGGCAGAAACATTCTGGCGGCGGCTTGGCTGAAGGCGTTGATCTCGTTGCCGCCGAAGACGAACCGGCGGCTCTTTACCGTCAGTCCGTTCTCCTCGAAGGTAACGATGAAGCCCAGCTCCTCGGGCAGGAACAGCCGCGGCAGAGCGACGAAGTTGAGGCGTTCGAGTTCCTCTTCCGTCAACGGCTCTTCGTTCTTCAGCAATAGCATCATGTTCGCCCGCTCCAGCATGTCCATGGTTTCGGTGAACCAGAGCGCGTCGACATAGAGGTTCCGCGGCGGCTCAGTCCGCGCCTGGAGAGCGAGTGCCCCCGGTCCCTTCGCCGGCAGTACCGTCTTGACGGTCAGGCGTAGCGCGCGCATGGTCTGGTCGGGGCGGTAGCGGGCGAAGACGGTTTCCGGCCGTGCCCGTGACTGTCGCGGCACCCGCAGCAGCAGCGTGTCGCCGGCCCGCACGTCCAGCGCATCGGCCAACGCCGGACTGATCGCCGCCTCGCGCTTGCCCAGATCCGGCAACGGATGCGCGGGGAAGGCCCGGGAGAAACGTTCGCCGACGGCGTAGACATTGACGCGCGGCGCGACGACCGCGGCGTTGGGCACGTGCGCCTGCCCCTGAAGCGCGACCAGCGGAATGACCGGTTTGTCCAGTCCTTCCTGCAGGTGTTGCGCCTGCGAGGCGTAAAAAAGGTGTTGCGTCCACAGCGCCGCTTCGATCTCGCCCAGCCGGGCGAGCGCTCTGCGGCGCAGCGTCGCGCGCACCGAAGTGCCGACGAGCAGGCTCCCGACGATGACGGCCACGCAGACGGCGACCGCCAGGCCCAGCGGCAGGTGCGTTCGCCACGAGTGACTCAGATTGCGCCATACCAGTCCGGCCTGTTTCACGCCTCGTCCTCCACCAGCGCGAGCAGTTTACCGTCGCTGAGTGCCAGGCGACGGTCGAAGCGGCCGGCCCAGTCCGCGTCGTGCGTCACCATCACCGCCATCGCCGGTTGTTCGTGCACGATCTCCAGCAGCAGTTCGCCGATCGCCGCGCCGGTCCGCTCGTCCAGATTGCCCGTCGGCTCGTCGCACAAGAGCAGCGGCGGCTCGTTGATCAACGCCCGCGCCAGCGCCACGCGCTGCTTCTCTCCGCCCGAGAGCTGCGCCGGGAAGTGGTTCGTCCGCTCGCCCAGGCCGACGCGGTCGAGGATCCGCCGCGCGCGTTCCTCCTCGCCGCCACGGCGCCAGACAAGCGTCGGCACGAGGACGTTCTCCAGCGCCGTCAGTTGCGGCAGCAACAGGTGGTCTTGGAAGATGAAGCCGACGGTGCGGTTGCGATACGCCTGCGAGGGCTCGGTCGTGGCGTCGATAAGCCGGTTGTCGTCGATGTTGATCGTGCCCGCGTCGGGACGTTCGAGCGCGCCGAGGAGGTTCAGGAGCGTGCTCTTGCCCGAGCCGGAGGGGCCGAGGATCGCCAGCGTCTCGCCGAGTCGCAGCGAGAAGCTCGCCCCCCGCAGCACCTCCCCGGATTCGGGGTAGCTCTTGGCCAGATCTTCCACCGTCAGTTCCTTCATCGCACTCTCCTGGGAGGACAACGTTTCACCTGCCCGTTCTTCGCTGCGCGTATCCCTTCCGGCAGAATCCGCTCCGCCTATCCGTAGGCGCCGAAGCCGAGAAAGGCGTAACGTTTGAGCCAGCGATACGCCCGGTGGCGTTCGGGGATCGCTTCCTGTCCGAGGTCGTGCCCCGGATGGCAGTGCATACACGCCAGTTCGGAGACGAAATCCCGCCCCGAGGTATCGCGCGCGCCGTGTCTCCGGGCGAATGCCTGCAGCGCCTGCGGGTTCTCCAGCAGGATGCAGCCGCGCGCCTTCTCCGTCGCTTCCCGCCGGAACGCTTGCAGGAACGCCGAGTTCTCCAGCGTCCGCGGCACCGGCCCGTCGTCGACATGATCGACCGCAAGCTGGATCGGCGGGCACGGCTCGATGTCGCCGCCGGGGCCGATATGATGGCTCAGCCCCACCGCCGCCGGGCAGAGCGCCTCGCCTTCCGCGTCCCAGTAGGCGTCGACGAGCACCAGCGGATGGCGCGACCGCTGCTCGACCAGGAAGCGCCGCAGCCTGCGGATCTGCTCGCGGTCGAGGGCCAGTTCCGGATGCGGCTCCGCGCCGGCGGGCCGGTAGATATAGTACCACATGTAATGGACGCCGCGGCGGATCAAATCGCGTAAAAACGCGTCGTCGACGAGTTCGTCGAAGTTGCTGGCGCAGATACTGCTGGCCACGCCGATGACCAGCCGCTCCCGCCGGCAGTGGTCGATCGCCGCCAGCGCTTTGGCGTAGACGTCGTTGCCGCCGCGCCGTTCGTCGCTGACGCGGGCGAATCCTTCGAGACTGATCAAGGGCGTGACGTTGCCGAGCGCGCGCAGGCCAGAGGCGGTCTGCGCGTCGATTAGCGTTCCGTTGGTAAAGAGTTGGAAATAGCAATCCCGGTGGCGCTTCAGAATCGCGAAAAGTCCTTGATGCAGAAGCGGTTCGCCGCCGAGTAGGCCGAAGAAGCGGCTGCCGGCGCGCTTGCATTCGCCGATGATCCGGTCCATACTTTCGGTGCTCAACGTTCGCGGCGGGCCGTCGACGTCGACCCAGCAGCCCTGGCAGCGCAAGTTGCAGCGGTTGGAGATGGAGAGGAAAACGAACGGCGGCGCGACCCGGCCGCGCGCGAGGCGGCGGCGATACCGCCGGACGGCCAGGAATCCCTGGACGCCGCCGCGGTAGAGAAAGTTCCAGAGCGGGCGCGGCGCCACCTCGCAGAGCAGGCGCCCGAAGAGGGTGACGATCATGACTCCAGTCTACGACGCCGGCGCGAAAGTTGCAACATGATCGACCGCGAACGGATCCGCAAGGCGCACCACCACTGTGTCGGCATGCTGCTGGCCGAGCGTCACTTCGACGGCTATTTCCGCGGCGAGCTCTCCGCCAGCGCGCTGGCGACAGCGCTGGCGCTGGCGGCGTTGGCGGCCGAGAACGACCCCGCCGACCGGACGCGGATCGTGCAGGCGTGCGCGTGGCTTCTGACGGATCAGAACGCCGACGGCGGTTGGGGCGATACGCCCGAGAGTCCGAGCAACCTGCCGACGACCTTTCTCGCTCGTTGCGCCCTGGGCCGTTCCGCGTCCGGTGAGGAAGCCCAGGCCGCCGTTGCCCGCGCCGACGAGTACCTGCAAGGGCATGCGCGCGCGAGCGGCGGGGCGTTGCCGTTGGCCATCCGGTCTCTCTACGGCGACGACAGTACCTTCGCCGCGCCGATCCTCAGCTTCGGCGCGCTCCACGGCGCATGCGACTGGAGCGAGGTGCCGCCACTGCCGTTCGAGTTGAGCGTTTTGCCGCACGGGCTGCTGAAGCTGTTCAACCTTGGCGTGGTCAGCTACGCTATGCCGGCGCTGATCGCGATCGGTCGCGCCGGACACGCCCGCCGCGGCGCGTCCGCCCCGGTGCACCGGCTGTTGCGCGCGGCGACGTGGGGATTGTCGCTGAAGAAACTGCAGGCGATCCAACCGGACAGCGGCGGGTATCTCGAGGCGATCCCGCTGAGCGCCTTCGTCGCCGTTCACCTGCAGGCCACCGGCGAAGGGGATCATCCGGTGGCGCAACGCTGCCGCGAGTTCCTCCGCAGCACGCAACGCGATACCGGCGGCTGGCCGATCGACACCGACCTCTCGGTTTGGTTGACCTCACAGGCGTGTTGCGCGCTGTACGATACGCGCGCGGAGAACGAGCTTGAGAAGACGCGTGACTGGTTGCGCAAGTGTCAGTGCAAAACGGTGCATCCCTTTACCCGCGCCTATCCCGGCGGATGGCCGTGGACATATACCGACGGCGGCGTCCCCGATGCCGACGACACGGCCGCGGCAATGCTGGCGCTGGAGCAGGCGAAGGACATCCACTGCACGCCGGCTATTCGCGCGGGCGGCAAGTGGCTGCTCCACCTGCAGAACCGCGACGGCGGCTGGCCGACCTTCTGCCGCGGCTGGCGGAAGCTGCCGTTCGACAGCAGCGCACCGGACCTGACCGCGCACGTGCTGCGCGCGCTCCACGCCTGCCGCGACGAGTTCCACCCGCCGCTGCCGCCGAACCCGTTCTGGTCGGCCATGGCCTATCTCGAACGCGTCCAACGCGAGGACGGCGCGTGGATTCCGCTCTGGTTCGGCAGCCAGTTGACGGCGGACAAGACCAATCCCGTCTTCGGTACCGCCCGGGTGCTGCAGGCGTTCGCCGAGATGAAGATCGACAAGCAGCCGATGACCACGCTGGCGCTCGATTATCTGCTGCGTGTTCAGCACGAGAGCGGCGGCTGGGGCGCGGCGGAAGGGGTGGAGCCGACCGTCGAGGAGACGGCGATGGCGTTGCAGGCGCTGACGCACTGGCCGCAGGGGCGCGAGGCGTGCGACCGCGCCGCGGCGTATCTGACCGAGCGCATCGAGCGTGAATACCCGCTGCCGGCGGCGCCGATCGGGCTCTACTTCGCCAGCCTCTGGTACAGCGAGCGGCTCTACCCGATCCTCTGGTCGTGCACGGCCCTGAAGGCCTATCTCGACGCGCGCTGAGAGGACGCGGCGATCCGTTTTTTATTCTCCGCCGCGGCCATATCCATAAACTATACTGCGCGCGACTTCTTTGAGGAAGAATTCCATGACCAAGGCCAAGACGCGGTTCGCCTGCACCGAATGCGGCCACAGCGCCTCGCGCTGGCTCGGCAAGTGCCCGGGATGCGGGGCGTGGGACACGCTGGTCGAGGAGCGTGCGCCGGTCGATCCCGAGCAGGGCGCGCGCGCACCGCGCGGACGCGGCCGGGTGGTGCCGCTCGCCGAAATACAGGGCGATAACGAGAAACGCCGGTCGACCGGGGTGGCGGAGATGGACCGCATCCTCGGCGGCGGACTGGTTCCCGGCAGCGCGGTATTGATCGGCGGCGAGCCCGGTATCGGCAAGTCGACGCTGCTGCTCCAGGTCGCGCACTGGCTGGCGAAGAGCGGCGGACGGGTGCTCTACGTCACCGCCGAGGAGTCGGAGATGCAGTTGAAGCTCCGTGCCGAACGCCTCGGCGCGGTCTCGCCGACGCTGCTGGCGCTGGCGGAGAACAGCCTCGACGCGGTGCTGGCCGCGGCGGAGAAGGAGGACGCGGCCGCGCTGATAGTCGACTCCATCCAGATGCTCTACTGGAGCCAGGTGGCCTCGGCGCCGGGCTCGGTCGGTCAGGTGCGCGAGTGCGCGGCCTCGCTGATCGCGCAGGCCAAGCGGCGCGGCACGCCGCTGCTTCTGGTCGGGCACGTCACCAAGGACGGCGCCATCGCCGGCCCGAAGGTGCTCGAACACATGGTCGACGTGGTGCTCAACTTCGAGGGCGACCGCTTCCACGCCGCGCGCATCCTCCGGGCGGCGAAGAACCGTTTCGGCGCCGTGGGCGAGATCGGCGTCTTCGAGATGTCTCATGCCGGGCTGCAGCCGGTGGCGGATCCGTCGCGGCTGTTTCTCTCCGGGCGGCAGGCGCAGAACGCCGGCACCGTGGTCACCGCGGCGCTGGAGGGTTCGCGGCCGTTTCTGGTCGAGGTGCAGGCGCTGGTCGCGCCGGGCTTTCCGGGAAATCCGCGGCGGCGGGTCTCCGGCTGCGACAACGCACGCGCGGCGATGCTGCTGGCGGTGCTGGAGAAGCGCGCCGGGCTCTCGCTCTCGGACCAAGACGTCTTCCTGAACGTCGTCGGCGGCGCCAGCCTCGGGGAGCCCGGCGGCGATCTGGCGCTGGCGCTGGCGGTGGCCGGCAGTCTCAAGGATGCGGCGTTTCCTCCGGATACCGTGGCGTTGGGGGAGGTCGGTCTCGGCGGCGAGGTGCGGCCGGTGGCGCAGCTCGAAGCGCGGCTGCGGGAGGCCGCGCGCCTGGGCTTCGCCCGGGCATTGGTGCCGCCGGGGAGTCTGTCCGGCACGCCGCCTCTGCAGGCTGCGCGTATCGAGCGGCTCGAGGAAGCGCTCCAATGGCTGGAACGCTGAGCAAGGCGGTTGACCTGTGCGCGCCCCTGGCATAGAGTATATTCATGAACGACGAGTTCGACCCCGACGAATCGATGCCCGATCCCTACGAGGACGACTCGCCGCAGTACGATCCGGCGGCGGAGACCTGGGCGTACGAGTACCCCAAGGGCGACGAGCCGCTGCCGTCGTTCGAGGTTCCCGACGAGTACAAGCTTCCGATCCCCTCTGAGAAATCGGAAGAAGCGTCCGAACAGGAGCAGCCAGAGCGGCCGCCGCCGATGCCGACGGAGACGGCGCGTTCGCTCGAGGACCTGCCGACATTCCCGGTCGATCTGCCGAATCTTTCGCCCGCGCAGGAAAGCGGCTCCCCTTTCGTTACGCCGAGTCCGTTGCCGCCGGAGACCGAAGACTTCGTCCCGGGCTCCGGTATCGTCGACACGCGCGAAGCCTCGTCGACTGACGAAGAAACCCCGGCCCAGCCGCACGCGCCGATCACCGACGAGGAGATGGAAGCGCAGCAATTCTCCTCCGCTGGCGCGAGCGGCGCCGCGACCGTGCCGAATGCGGATACGGAGGCAAGTCCGCCGCTCACGTCGCCGGAAGCGACGGAAACGATGCCGAAGAAGAAACGTGGACGTCGCGGGTGCCTGCTCGTTTTACTACTGCTCGTCGCGGGCCTGGTCTGGCTCTTCTGGCCGGTCGCGCCGCCGAAGCGCTCGCTGCTGGCGTATCTGCCGGGGAGGACCGCGGCGGCGGAACTCCGCTCGCCGGGCCGGATTCTCGATTTCGCCCTGGCCGACGCTGACGGGCTGGGCGCCATTCTGGCGCAACCGCAAACAGTGGAATTGCTGGACGCGGCCGGCCTGCCCGATCCGCAAGAGGAAGTGCGGCGTTCGCTGGAATCAACCGGCATGCCCGCGTGGGTGGTCTCCTTTCTCGCCTACCGCGTCGAGGCGGTCGCGTTCGGCAAGAGCGACGCGCAAGGCACTTCGCCGCGCGTTCTCGCCAAGCTCGACAATGCCGGCCGGGTGGCGGTACGACTCGCACTGCTGCTGCGCGGCCGGGAACTGGGCGGCCTGACGGTCTTGCAGACCGGCAACAAGCAGTATTTGACACTGCTGTCGGGCGAGGAGACGCTTCTCGTCGGGGCCGAGTCGCGCGAGGCGCTCCGCGAGATGGACGCGGTTTTGTCCGAACCCGACGCTCCGGTCGACCCGACGCCGCCGCACACCGGGGTGCTGCTGCGGTTCCCGGGCGAGGCGGATGGGCCGCTGCGGAACAATCTGCTGACGATTTCGCGCGCCGACAGCGCTTTCGGGCTCCGGTTCTCTGCCGAGGTGAATCCCGATATAATCGAACGTCTGCCCGAGGAGGCGTCGCCGCCGACCAGTCCTTTCAGCGTCGCCTCGTCGGCCGACCTGAGCGTCTCGGGCTGGGTCGCGCCGCAACTGGCCGGTCGTCTGCTGCGCCGGGCGTTCTTCGGCGAGACGGAGAAGCCCACGCGCGGGGCGGACTCGCCGTACTTGGTGGTCTTGTGGTCCTTCCTGGCCGAGGGGATCGGCCGCCACGCCGACGGCCGTTTCCTCTTCGCGCTGGCCCCGCCGCCGCCGGTGAAGAACGACTACGCCGTGCCGGTGATGCCCGAACTGGCGCTGGCCTGGGGCATGGAGGACAAGGCGGGGAATGCCGCCGCGTTCGCGGAGGAACTGCGGAAGCTGCTGGCGTTCCTGCGCGCGCCCGGCGGGCCGGCGATGCTGCAAGCGGTGCGCGAGGAGATCCGCCTCGCGCCGGAGGAGAACGCCTACGGCGTCTCCGGCAGCGTCCGTCTTCAGCCACTCTTCTTTCACCACATGACGCTGCGTTACCGGCTGCAGGACGGCGTCGGTTTTCTCGGGACCGCCGGCCGCGAGGAACTGCGCCCGGGCCTCTCGCTCGAGACCCGTGACGACCCGGCGAACCTGCTGCTCGATGCGCGCCTGACTTGGCGCCGGAACGAAGAGACCATCGCGGCACTGATGGCGGTGCTGGAGGACAAGGCGCTCAAGCACGGCTGGGCGCCGGTGGATGCGCGCGCTACGGTGGCCCGGCGTCTCGCTGTCATCGAAGCCGCCCTGGTGCTGTTTGCCCGCGCCGATGGACGCGTACGGCTCCACGAAAAAAGCGGGGACGCGCCCCGCTCTCGTCTGGAAGTGAATCTCTTGCTGACGCCGCTCGGGCTGGACGAGGCCAGGCCGTAGCGCCTGTCAGGCGGACTCGCCTTCGTTCTCGCCGGACGCGTCCGCATCCTCGCCGTAATCGACCATGTGGGCCATGTTGACCATACGCAGCAGGCGCTTGATCTTGTCGCCGGCGTTGCGGATGATGAGGCGGCGATTCTGTTCGGCCATCTTCTGGTGGGTGGCGAAGAGGCTGCCCATGGCCATGGAGCTGATCGTCTCGGTGCCGTCGAAGTCGAGGATCACCTCGGTATAGTCGGAGTCCTCCAGTTTCATCAGATCGGCGGCGAACTGATCGCTTGCGCTGCCGACGATCTCCGGGTACTGCTTACCGATCTCCAACGTGATTCTCATGTACGATCCTTTGCTCGCGGCCCAGGCTATCCGTGCCTCTAATCATGGCCGAAGCGCGACCGTGCGTCAAGCCGGTTGTTGGCTTCGGCCAGCATTTTTCCGTGTGCCGTAACGGTCGGAAAAGCCGGGGCGATGCGGGGTTACTGGTCGAGCGCGGCCTGGTAGACGCCTTCGGTGTAGACGCTGACCCGGTCCCAGTTGAACTCTTCCTCGACGGCGCGCCGGCCGTTTACGCCCAAATACCGACCGTGCTCGTGGTTGGCCAGCAGCGATCCGATGCCGTGGGCAAGCCCTTCGGGCGAGGGATCGACCAGGAAGCCGTTGACGTCGTGCCAAATATATTCACGCGGCCCGCCGGCGGTGGTGGCGACGACCGGCTTGCCGGCCGCCCAGGCCTCGAGCGCGACGATGCCGAACGGTTCGTTTCTGCTCGGTAGCGCCAGGATGTCGCACGCGCGCATCAGGTCGATATAGTCCTGCCGCGGGATGGCGTTGAGGAAGCGGGTGGCGGGGCCGATACCGATCTCGTTGGCCCGCTGCATGACGATGTCCTTCATCGGCCCGTCGCCGGAGATGACGAACTTGGCCTCCGGATAACTGGTCAGGATCAGCGGCACTGCCTCGACGAGCATATCCATGCCTTTCTGCACCGTCATACGCCCGAAAGCGCAGATCAGCGGGTCCATCACGCCGACACCGTATCGCTGCTTCACCGGCCCGGGTTCGATGAAGCCGTCGAACTGGCGGTAGCTGACGCCGTTGGGAACGACGTGGATCTTGGAATGGTATACCTGGTAGATGCGCTGCAGCTCGTCGGCCAGGAAGCCGCTGACGGCGATGACCACGTCGGCGCGGTGGCAGCCGGCGGCTTCGGTATCGCGCACCCAGGCGGCCATGCCGTCGTAGAAGACGTTGCCGTCGCGGCCATATTCGGTCGAGTGCATGGTCAGTACCGTGCGCGTGCCGTAGCCGTCCTTGATGTAACTCATGGCGTTGGCGCAGAGCCAGTCGTGGGCGTGGACGATGTCGAAGTGTCCGATCATCGAGGTGACCTCGTGGAAACGGTGCGCCATCGCCTTGCACATCAGGTCCATCGACTCGACGAAGTTCTCCGAGAGCGCATGGTCGGTGCGGTGGTAGTGCACGCTGTCGATCAGTTCGTAATCTCCCTGCCCCGGGCCGCGGCGGGTAATGACATGCACCTCGTGCCCACGGCGCGCCAACCCCGCGGCGAGCTCGGTGACATGGACGCCCAAGCCTCCCATGAAGATCGAGTGGAGTGACTCCCAACTCAGCATCGCGATACGCATATCCCATCCCCGTCAGCGTCGTGTGGTCGTTTCGCAGCCCCGATCCCGGTGTCGGTGGCGGCAGCTGATCAGATAATGATGGAGTGAAAACCAACCCGTGCAATCGAAAACCTAAAGGCAGTGAGAAAAATGAGTTAGAGCTAATTGCGTCGCCATGCATAACTTGTCGCACATGAAGCGCTTAGCTATGCATTCGGGGTTGACGATCGCGCCCGCGCCGCGTCCTGTTTCTGATAAACGTTGGCGATAAACGGCTTAGCGGTTCGCCGCGCGCGGGGGGCGTTTACGCCTGAAGTTCCAGTCCGCGCAGCGGTATTTTTCTGCGAGCAACTTCTGGGCCTTTTCCTCAAGAGACGCGGGCACATCGGTCCAGTGCCAGCCACGCCGCAGGCACGCTTGTTTGAACGCTTCGCCCAGTTCGTCGACAGAGACCGGCCGGGCGGTCAGCTCCGCGAGGTTGCGGCAGAAAGCGCCGTGCCGGCGGTTGTCGCGATACGCCGGCGTTTCGCCGGGAAAGTTCAGGTAGTGCTCGAAACATTCGATTTCGGCCGCGACCAGAAGCGAGCCGTGCACCAGCACCGCGCCGCGCTTTCTGAGTTGCGCGCAACCAGCGATCTTGACCAGGCGATTGTCGAGATGCGCGGCGATGTCCGAAATGCCGGCCATGCACGCGTTCACGCCGATGTCGGCGCAAAGATCGACGACGGGGGCGGTCAGGAGGCGGAAGGCTTCACGGATATCGGGCTCGCGACTGATCGCTGCGGGCGGGGCAAAAGCGCCGAAGCAGAGGACGCCGGGACTCAGCAGAACCGCGCCGCCGCCGCTGGCCCGGCGCAGGATCGGGATGCCCGCCGCATTCAGCGCATCGAGCCGCAACTCGCGTTGGGCTTGCTGGGAAAGACCGAGTACCGCGACCGTTTCGGCGGGGATCCAGCCGTAGGCGGTGACGTCGCTAACGCCTTCGATGCAGCGTTGCTCGGCCCAGGCCAGGACGTGAGCGGGAGCTATTCGCCGCATGACGAGCCGACCTGGTCGAGCCGGCCGGTGGTGCAGTACTGGCGCATCCACTGCAGATACAGCGGATAGCCCACTTTCTCCGGGTCCGGCAGGGGCAGCGGAATCATGTAGGCCCGGCCGCTCTCGTCCAGGCCGAAGTAGCCCAGCTCGAGCTCCAATTCGTCGCCGTACGCCGCGCGCAGCTTGTGCAGCAGCGGATAGACGAAGTGCAGCCCAACGAGCGGCCCTTTCAGGATCCCCGCCTCGACCAGGGCGTTGTGCGCGCGGGTCGCGCAGTTGAGGTTCAGCAGGCTGAACGGCGGCGGTTCGCGCTCGATCCGTTCCCAGGATTCGAGCAGCTTGCGCGCCTGCCCGGGGGTGACCGTGAACCGCGCCCAGACGGTGACCAGCTTCTGCCCCGGCGCGCCCCGTTCGACGTTCTGCGCCAGTTCCGCGTCGACGTACTGCGTCCGATGCTCGCGGTACCACTCGCCGTCGCGGACCACGCCCTTGCCGCGCATCGAAAGGAAGTCGATGATGGCGCCGGTCTGCTCGTGTTTGTTGTTGAGGCCGAAGAGGCTACCGTCGGGGTGCAGCGTGTCGAGGTGGCGGAAGATGCGC
>CAYWFP010000036.1:29718-33797 GCA_964457365.1 uncultured Planctomycetaceae bacterium | reverse complement strand
CCAGCACCCAATGTAAGGAGTTTTCGATCCCCCAGTGCCCCCGCACCGCACGGGCAGTTCCGGGGACCGGGCAGTTCCGCGGCGGCAGTTCCGGGGACAGTTTACTTGGCGGCAGTTCCGGTACAGTTCCGGTACAGTTCCGGGGACAGTTTACTTAATTCGGAGGAATCTACTAGATTTAATATACTGTCCCCGGAATGCGCGCCCCGGAATGCCTGCGAGGAAGCCTACGGACGATTTCAAATCGTTCCCACTCGTTTTTCGCTTCATCTTCCTATTTTCCAATAGGATGTGTAAATCCCGGGAGTCAATGACCGGACAGTAGTGACTGCTTACAGCTTTTTTCAGTTTGTTCCACGAAAGTGTGGTTCTGCACCATAACCAACATCTCGAGATACTGGCGGACGTTCACCTCCATCAGCCCGGTCATCACCCCGTGCGCCAATTATATCAGTTCAACGTATTCATGGCCGATTTCCACTGAAGTGTGTTTTTACACCACGATGAACAAACCGCCCAATATATCATCGGGCGGTTCGTAGTTGCTGCGGAAAGCGGTGAAAGTCTATTCGACGCTGAAGGTCTGCGGCTGGCTCCAGGCGCTGGCGACCCCGGCGCGCCGCGCACGCAACTGTGCGCTGTAGGCATGCCCCGCTGTCAACGGGTGTGGCAGCGCGTAACCGGTGCCGGTCAGGTTCTTGGCATAGGCCGCGGTCTTGCCGATCGTCGTGTCGATCAGCCAGATCTCCACCGTCGTTCCCGAAGCCAACGTGCCCCACTCCAGCGTCGGCTGCAGTTCGCTGATCGTGCCCGTCGGGCTGGTCAGAGCCGGCGGGGTAACGGCGGCCACCGAGAAAGAGAACGGCGTGCTCCACGAAGTTGTTCGTCCACCGAGTTTGGCGCGGAGTTGTACGCTGTAGCCGTGACCGGGAACCAGGTCGCTGGCAAGGGCGAAACTCGTGCCGCTCAGGTTCTCGACATACGCCGCGGTCTTGTTGGTCGTCGTGTCGATGAGCCAGAGATCCACTGTCGTTCCCGCCGGCAGGGCCTCCCATACCAGCGTCGGGCGCAGATCGTCGATGGCGCCGGCGGGCGAAACCAGCGCGGGCGCAACCAGTGCGGGGGCCGAAAGGGAATAGTCACCCCAGTCGCTGACGAAACCGGAACAGCGGGCGCGCAGCCGAAGGTTGTATTCGTGTCCGGGAACCAGCGGATTCGCGGGCGTGTAGCTGGTGCCGACGAGGCCTTCGGCATATACCACGGTCTTGCTGGCCGTCGTGTCGATGAGCCAGAGGTCCACCGTCGACCCCGCTGGCAGGGCTTCCCACGCCAGAGTCGGTTGCGACTCCGTCAAGGCGTGGCTGGGGCTGGTCAGCACGGGGGCCGACAGGGGCGCGACCGAGAACGACTGTGCGGCGCCCCATTCGCTGGTGAAGCCGGCGCGTCTGGCGCGGAGTCGAACGTCATAGGAATGATTCGGGACCAGGCTGGTTGTCGGCGAATACGACGTGCCGGACAGATTCTCCGCGATAACGACCGTAATGCCGTCCGTCGCGTCGATGAGCCAGAGATCCACCGTCGTCCCTTCCGGTTGCCCGCTCCATTCCAGCGATGGCTGCGGATCGGAGGTCGTTCCGGCCGGCGACAACAGTGTCGGAGCCGCCAGTGCATAGGTGTCGAAATCGACCTGGTTGGACCAAGAACCGTAAATGCCGCCCACAGCGGCGCGCACGCGCGCGTAGTAGCTGTGACCGGGAGGGATCGGCGATGTCGGTGTATAGGACGTTCCGGCGATTCCCGTCCGGCTGATGATCGATTTTCCGGTGGTCAGGTCCACGACCCACAGGTGATAGGTCAACGGCAGCTCCGGATACGGATTCGCCACCGCGACCGACTCCCAGGAGAAGACGGGGAAATGGGTTTCAACCACGACCGGCGAGCCGCCGAGATCGCCGAGGGGCGCGGGCGAGGTCAGGTGCGGGGCCGGCGGGCTGGTAACGGCAAAGATGGCGACGGTGACTGTGTTGTCGAGATTGGCGGATGCCAGGCCGAGCTCGTCGACGACCGTCAGTGCGAATTCGTATACGCCTGTCCTAACCGGGGTGAATACCGGATGCGCTGGATCCGTCAGGTCCAGTTCGACCGGTTCGCCCGCGACCTGGGTCCATTCGTACTCGACGATGCTCTGGCCGTTGTCCGGATCGTACGAACCTTCCGCAGAGAGAACGACCGGCGTGGTCAATTCCACGCGCGCAGGCGCGGTCGGGACTGCCACCGGGGCGTCGTTGACGTTGATGACCGAGATGCCCACGGTTGCCAGACCGCTCTGTAGTTCGCCGTCGTCGGTGATATAGGTGAAAGAGTCCTCGCCGGTGAACGCGCCGGGCTCGAAGTACATGTCCGGCGCCGGGGTATAGGTCACCGCCGGCGGCGTGCCGCCGAGCGTGCCGTTGACCGGCGCATCGACGATCAGGTAGTTGATCGGGGTGTCGTCGATGTCTGCGCCCTGAAGCGTAATCGCGACCGATTCGCGTTCGTTGACCGAGGCCGTCAAGTCCGCCGCGGTCGGCGCGTCGTTGACGTCGTTGATCGCCAGGCCGACCGTCGCCGGGGCGCTTTCATTGCGGCCGTCGTTAACCGTGAAGGTGAAACTGTCGCTGCCGTTGTAGTCCGGATCGGGCGTGTAGGTCACCGCCGGCGGCGTGCCTGTAAGCGTGCCGTTGGCCGGCACGTCGACGATGGCGTAGCTCAACGTCCCCCACGAAGCGGATCCGCTCAAGGTGACGCCAGCGGCATCGTCCTCGTTCAGCGCGGCCGTTTGCGGGGTGGCCGTCGGCGGAACGTAGGACCAGCCGGTATCGGGCTCGCTCGGCGCTTCGGGTTTGTTCTTCTTGTAGCTGGCGACGCGATAGGAATACTGCTGTCCGGCCACGACCGTTGTGTCGTCATAGGTGAAGACGGAGGTTTTCACGGTGGCGATCGTCGTAAACGATTCGCTGTCCTCGGAGCGCTGCACAAGGAAACGCTGGATTTTCTTCTTGCTGCTGATCGTCCAGGTGATGCGCACCAAACCCTCATGCTCGCCATTGGTCGCAACGACATTCTCCGGCGCGGCGAATTTTCCGCCCTTGCCTTTCCTGCCGCCCGATACGGCCAGCACGGCCGTGCCGATGACCAGCAGAAGCGACAGCGTGGTCTTTCTGCGCAACAGCTTCAGCAAGCGCTTCAACATAGTCTACCCTCGCTTCCTCTTCAGTTCACCGTACAAAGCATATGATGGAGATATCACGAACTCGACTTGTCGACTTACCTCTCCCATAGAAATCATCGACCGCCTGTTATGATGCTTGAGGTCTTGCTCTTCGCAATCAGTCGGTAGCGGCATATCGATCATCGAGTATAATCTAGTTCCCTTCCACCCATGGTTATTATTATATTGCCTTTATCGTTAATTCAACCTCTTTTTGTTCAACAATAATCGAAAGAGGGCTTGCAAATCTCTATATATCGGCAATTTGGGATAACTGACCCCAATCGGCTCGATGCAATATGGCGTTACTAAATTATTCATGATGGATGCAATGAAATGTTTCTTGCCTATGCATTCGTGACATAAGAAACCCTCGGGAGCAATTTCAGGCTGAAGCGAGACGTGGATTGTCATGAACTGCCGACAAATCGGCGACAAAAAAAGCCCCCCGAATAATTTTCCGGGCGGGTGGTAAAAAGCGGAGATTCTACACATCGCATCGAGTCCTACTGCACCGAGAACGTCTGCGGCGCGGACCAGGGGGTGGCGCTGCCACTCAGCCGGGCGCGCAGCAGAGCCTCGTAGTCGTGACCCGGGACCAGCGGTTTGGGGAGAGCATACCCCGTTCCGCTCAGGTTCTTGGCGTACGCGGCGGTCTTGCCCGTCGTCGTGTCGATGAGCCACACCTCCATGACCGTTCCCGCAGGCTGCGGGTTCCACGTCAGCGTCGGCTGCGGATCGCTGGTCGTGCCGCTCGGGCTCAGCAGCGTCGGTGCCGACAAGGACGCCAGCGAGAACGCGAACGGCGCGGACCAGGCGGTGACGCTGC
>CAYWFP010000036.1:0-29618 GCA_964457365.1 uncultured Planctomycetaceae bacterium | reverse complement strand
CGGTCTTGTTCGTGGTCGTGTCGATCAGCCAGATGTCCACGACCGCCCCCGCCGGCAGCACCGCCCATGCGAGCGTCGGCCGCAGGTCGCTGATGCTGCCTGTCGGGCTCAGCAGCGTCGGCGCCGACAAGGACGCCAGCGAGAACGCGAACGGCGCGGACCAGGCGGTGACGCTGCCGCTCAGTCGCGCGCGCAGTTGCACGCCGTAATCGTGGCCGGGGACGAGGTCGCTGGTCAGCGTGTAGCTTGCTCCCGCCTGGTTCTGCACGTACGCCGCGGTCTTGTTCGTGGTCGTGTCGATCAGCCAGATGTCCACGACCGCCCCCGCCGGGAGCGCTTCCCATTCCAGAGTCGGGCGTAGATCGCCAATCGTGCCGGCAGGATTCAGCAATACCGGCGAGGACAAGGATGTCACCGAAAACACGCTTGGTGCGGACCAATTCGTTCCGCTGCCGTCCAGTCTGGTGCGCAGTTGCACGCTGTAATCGTGGCCGGGGACAAGGTCGCTGGTCAGCGCGTGGCTCGTGCCGCCCAGGTTTTCGGCATATGCGGCGGTCTTGTTCGTCGTCGTGTCGATGAGCCAGACATCCACCACCGCCCCCGCCGGGAGCGCCGCCCATTCGAGCGTCGGCCGCAGGTTGCTGATCGCTCCGCTGGGGCTCGTCAGCGCCGGGGCCGGAAGCGGGGCGACCGAGAACGTCGACGGAGTGCTCCAGTTGCTGGCAACGCCGGCGCGGCGGGCCCGCAGTTGCACACTGTAGTCGTGGCCGTAGCCCAGGTCGCTGGTCAGTGCGTGGCTCGTCCCGGCAAGGTCCTCGACATACGCCGCGGTCTTGTTCGTCGTCGTGTCGATCAGCCAGAGGTCCGTGGTCGTTCCCGCGGGCAGCGCCGCCCACGAGAGCGTGGGTTGCAACTCGCTGATCGTGCCACCGGGACCGGTCAGCGTCGGGGCGTCGACGCCAGCCACCGCGAAGGCTGAAGGTGTCGACCAGTCGCTGGTGACGCCGCCGCGTTTGGCGCGTAGCTGTACGCCATAGGTGTGCCCGGGAATCAGATTGCCGTTGAGCGCATAGCTCGTGCCGGTTTGATTCTCGACATAGGCGACAGTCTTGCCTTTTGTCGTGTTGCTGAGCCAGAGATCCACCGTCGTTCCCGCCGGCTGCGCGTCCCATGTCAACGTCGGCTGCAGGGTCGTGATAGTGCCGGTCGGGGAGATCGGCGCCGGCACGTCGACACCGGCGAGGCTGAACGTCATCGGCGCGGACCAGTCGGTCGTCTCGGCGTCACGGTGCGCGCGCATGCGCCAGCTATACGCATGTCCGGGAATCAGATTCTGCGGGCAGAGCAGGCTCTCACCGGTCAGCCCGTTTTGATTCAAGACGACTTGACCGAGTGTCGTATCGGTCAATTGCAGATCCGCCGCGGCGTTGCCCGGAAGTCCGGTCCACGCGAACGTCGGCGTCATTGTCTCGATCTCTCCCTGTGGCGAGGCGGGTGTCGGCGGCTGCAGCGCCTGATCGATCTGCGTCTCCAGGCCCGCGGCCGGGTCGCCGTAGAGGTTGAAGACACACCAGTTCATCCACATGGTATAGTCGCCGGGACTGTAATCGCGCTTGAGGTTGCAGAGCGCGTCGCCGGCGTTCTGGCTCGACCCGACGAGACGTTCGACGAACTCGTAGCTCATGCCGGCGTTGGAGGTGGAGTTGTTATAGTTGCCGTTTTCGCCGACCCAGTACCAGGAGACGCGTGTCGCCGCGACGGTACCGATGGCGATCTTCTTCTTCAGCAGATAATAGCCGAGGTTGTAACTCGCCTCGGGGTAGGCGTTGTTGCAGGAGACCTGGAAGGTGATCACCGGTGTCTGTGCGAGTTCCGGGTGATTGCCAGCCAGCCAGTCGACGCTCGTCGTGCTCATAATCGAGGAGGCGCTGGTGGCCGATCCGTGCGTCCACCAGACGACCAGCCCCGGCTTGAAGTAGTTCCAGTTGGCCTTGACGCTGATGTAATCGCAGCCGAGCCACTCCACCCCCGCCGGCGGCCCGCCGACGTTGTCGTAGATGCGGTAGCTCGCGTACCCGTTGGGATTGAGCCAGTGGCTGCGGATCTCCTCACCGAGGGCCCACCCCGGCGTCGAAGCGTCGCTCGGCTCCATCGGCAGCAAGGCTTTCTTGCGCCAGGCGGTGTCGGAGGTCTGGTAGGCGATCATCGTCTCCAATATGCCGTCGAGATCGGATACGGAGCCGTAATAGGGAATGCGGCCGACAATCACCTCGTAGTTGCGATCGATACCGCCGCTGCCGAAGTCGTGGTCGCCTTCTCCGTAGTAGCCGTCGCCGTCGCGATCCCAGTTGCCGGTCAAGTCGGCGTAGAAGTAGTCCGAGGGCGCCTCTTTGTACTGGGTGTAAAAGGTCGCGTTGCGGCGCGGCCAGAGCATCTTCATCGGCACGCTGTCGGCGCTGTTGGTGGTCGGATGGGGGTTGCCGACCAGAAGAACATACATTAGCGACATGGACTGGTAGTTCGCCTGCAACCACGAGCGCAGCGCGTTGGCCTTGCCGTCGCAGGAGCCCGCGCCGCCGGCGTTCCACACGTCTTCGGTGACGACGGTGACGGTGTGTCCCTGCGCCTGCTTGAGGGCGACGAACTCCGCGAGTCTCGCGCTGTTATTGGCGATGCTGGAGGTGGTGATGATGACGTAACCGGTGGAGGAAGGCGAAGCGCCGTCGCCGAGCGGCCTGGCCGGCATGGCCCCGTACTCGGTGGAGAACTCGCCGTAGTTGATAACGTGACGCTGCACCATCGAGCGGAAATGGTCCTCGATCCGTGGTACCGCCGGCACCGTGCGGTCCATCTGCGGCAGCATCATATTGTCGTAAGAGATGACGAGCGTGCCGGCGATGAGCTTGCGCAGTTGCTTCAAGTTGTCCTCGTACTGGTAAGGGTAAACGCGAATCTCGGCCAGACGCCACTGGCGCGCGCGCCCGGTGCGGATCTCGCCCACCCAGTCGACCGGCGTCCAGCCGCTGTCGGGATCCTCGTAGCCTTCTCCGTCGGGATCCCCCTCGGGGCTCATCACCGGCTGCGGTACCGGGCGCACATCGTACGCACCGGGAACCTCCGCCACCACCGGGTCGACGATCTCGGCGGTTACGCTATGCAGGTCCGCATCGACCGGAAGCAGCACTTCGACAACAGTGAACGGAAGGGCATAGCTGCCGGGGGTGCCGTCGATGCGGGCGCCATCGAAGACGGCGAAACCTTCCTCATCAGTGCGCACATTCACCTCGGCCACGGGCAAGGTCACCGTAACCTGCTCCCCGGCTGAGGCCATGCCGATGCAGAGCATCAAAAGACACAGCCAACATAAACACCGACACCAATCGATCCGTCTGCTCATCATCGTCTCCCGTCCCGGCCTTGCCTGCGCTTCCGGCCCCCACCGGATTCGTGCTGTCGAAGGAAATCACTCCGCGGTCAAACACGCCAGGCAGTATACATCCGCATTGCCGTTCGGCGTGTTTGCTTGGCTTTTCCTTTTTGTTAGCCTGACCGACAGCAAAACGCGCATGCAATAAACAAAGTAACATTTTCTCCAGCAGGATATAAGAAAACTACATGCCAGAAGAAAGAAGCAAGAATGAAAATGTCGCCAATCACATAACCCATAATAATAAAAGAAGATAGCGCTAAGAAAATGTTAAAGGAAGGTTGGTGGAAGAGGATCGGGCCTTTTCGAATCCGCTCTGTTTCAGGGCGATTGCTGCGTCATGGCCCTGTTCTGGATCATCTGCCGATCTCGTATTGCGCCAACTTGCGGTCGAGTGTGCTGCGCGAAATTCCGAGCAATGTTGCCGAGCGGGTCTTGTTCCACCCCGTTGCATTCAGCACCTTGCGGATCTGACGTTTCTCGGCAGCGGCCAGGGAGCAATCTCCCTCCAGATCGATCGCGGCATCCGGAATGCCTTCTGCCTGCGATGCTGACTCGAAGCCGAGGTGCTCCGGCTCCACCAGGTTACCCGGGCAGAGAACCACCGACCGGCGCAGCAGGCTTTTGAACTCGCGCAGGTTGCCGGGCCAGTTGTAGCGCTGCAGTGCCTCGACCGCCCGCTCGGACAAGGTCAACTCCGGCTTGTTCTCGCGGCGCTTGATCTCCGGCAGCATGATCTTGCAGAGGATGGGAATGTCCTCGACCCGCTCGCGCAGGGGCGGCAGTTCGATGGTGATCTCGCGCAGACGGTACAGCAGGTCCATGCGGAAGCGCTTGCCGGCGACGAGTTCGTCGAGATCGTGATTGGTCAGCGAGACGATGCGGACGTCGGTGCGCAGGTGCCGCTCGCCCCCGAGACGCAGGAACTGCTTGTACTCGACCGCGTGCAGGATCTTCGGTTGCGCCTCGAGGCTCATGTCGCCGATCTCGTCCAGGACCAGCGTGCCGTCGGAGGCCAGTTCGAAATGCCCCCGACGCTGTTTGTCCGCGCCGGTGAAGGCGCCTCTCTCGTGACCGAAGAGTTCCGACTCCAGCAGGCTCGGGCTGAGCGCGCTCATGTTGACCGAGACGTACGGTCCTTTCGAACGGGCGCTGGCGTTGTGGATGGCTTGCGCGAGCAGGTTCTTGCCGGTACCGCTCTCGCCGGTGATCAGGACCGAAAGGTCGCTCCCGGCGGCGTTGCGCGCGAGGCGAAGACACTCCTCCATTCGCGGTGAACGCGTCACCATGCCGGCGAAGATGAATTCGCCGCGGCGGTAGAGGGAGGTGGTGGTCAGCGCGTCTTGCTCGTCCATCAATGCAGTATAATTCAGGATTACCCGATATGCCAACGGGATAATATGCGATCCGCGTGTTCCCGGATTGGCTGTCAGTGCTGGAAGAGAAAAGGAGACATGAAAACAGACGCGGCCCGCGAAGAGGCCGCGCCTGTATCGGATTCACAAACACCTCCGCGTCTACTGCACCGAGAACGTCTGCGGCGCCGACCAGGCCGTGGCCGCCCCGGCCAGCCGCGCACGCAGCAGCGCCTCGTAGTCGTGACCCGAGATCAACGGATTCGGCAACGCGTACCCCGTGCCGCTCAGGTTCTTCGCATATGCCGCGGTCTTGTTCGTGGTCGTGTCGATCAGCCAGACCTCCACGACCGTCCCCGCCGGCAGGTTGCCCCACTCCAGCGTCGGCTGCAGGTCGACGATCGTTCCGGTCGGACTCGTCAGCGTCGGCGCCGAGAGCGCCGCCTCCGTGAACGCCGCCGGCGCCGACCAGGCCGTGGTCACGCCGTTCAGCCGCGCGCGCAGTTGCACGCTGTAACCGTGCCCGGGGACGAGATCGCTCGTGAGCGCATAGCTCGTGCCGCCCTGATTCTGCACGTACGCGGCGGTCTTGCTTATTGTCGTGTCGATCAACCAGATATCCACGACCGTCCCCGTCGGCAAGGCCGCCCAGGTAAGCGTCGGCCGCAGGTCGCTGATCGTACCGCCGGGACTCGTCAGCGTCGGCGCCGAGAGCACCGCAACCGAGAACGCCGCCGGCGCCGACCAGGCCGTGGTCACGCCGTTCAGCCGCGCGCGCAGTTGCACGCTGTAGCCGTGCCCGGGGACGAGGTCGCTCGTGAGCGCGTAGCTCGTGCCGCCCTGATTCTGCACGTACGCGGCGGTCTTGCTCGTCGTCGTGTCGATCATCCAGATATCCACGACTGTCCCCGCCGGCAGCGCGTCCCATTCGAGCGTCGGCCGCAGGTCGCTGATCGTGCCGCCGGGGCTCGTCAGCGTCGGCGCCGAGAGCGCCGCGATCGAGAACGCCGCCGGCGTCGACCAGGCCGTGGTCAGGCCGTTCAGCCGGGCGCGCAGTTGTACGCTGTAGTCGTGGCCGGGGACGAGGTCGCTGGTCAGCGCGTGGCTCGTGCCGCCCTGATTCTGCACGTGCGCGGCGGTCTTGCCCGTCGTCGTGTCGATCATCCAGATGTCCACGACCGCTCCCGTCGGCAAGGCCGCCCAGGTAAGCGTCGGCCGCAGGTCGTTGATCGTGCCGCTGGGACTCGTCAGCGTCGGCGTCGAGAGCGCCGTGATTGAGAACGCCGCCGGGGTTGACCAGCTGCTGGAGACACCGGCGCGATGGGCACGCAGTTGCACGCTGTAGCCGTGGCCGTAAACCAGGTTGCTGGTCAGCGCATAGCTCGTGCCGTCCTGGTTCTCGACATAGGCGACAGTTTTGCTTGTCGTCGTGTCGATGAGCCAGATATCCGCCGTCGCCCCCGATGGCAGCGCGCCCCAGTTGAGCGTCGGCTGCAGCTCGCTGATGGTGCCGCTGGGACTGGTCAGCGTCGGGGGATCGAGACTGGCGACGGAGAAAGTGAAGGGATCGCTCCATTCGCTGTAAAATCCTCCACGCTTGGCACGAAGAATCACCTTGTACGCGTGGCCCGGAATCAAGTCGCTGGTGAGCGCATAGCTCGTGCCGGTTTGATTCTCGACATAGGCGACAGTCTTGCCTTTTGTCGTGTTGATGAGCCAGAGATCCACCGTCGTCTCCGCCGGCTGAGTATTCCATTCAAGCACCGGCTGCAGATTGTTGATCTCTCCGCTGGGCGAGATCAGCTCCGGATCCTCCGGCGTCAGCGGCAGGCTGGCGGCGTAGACGTCGACGAGAACGTTGGCCTGGGCGTTCCAGGTCGTGATATCGGTCCAACTCGAGCCGTTGTGGCCGTAATAGCTCTCGCCCGGATTCGCCGTCGCCGGGCGGTTGCCGGAGGTGGTCTCCAGCGGAATCAGCAGCTCGGCGCTGGCGTTGACGTCGTAATTGACGATGACGGAGAAAACCGTGTCGGTGGTGATGTCGACGGGGTTGGTCAGCGTGACGGTGTAATAGCCCGGCGCCGTGCCGGTGCCGGAGGTGGTGGCCGCGGCGACGAGGGTGCCGCTGTCGGGATCGCCCGCGGTGACGCCGGTTCGCACCTGAATCACGTAATCCTGATTCACGTCGGCGAGGTAGATGCCGACCGCTTTCAGGGCCCGGTCGCTGGTGGCGGTGTAGATATTGGCTGCGTATTCGCTGGCGCCGGCGCCGTAACCGAAGCGGCTGGCATAGCCGTAGGGGCAGTAGGAGTAGCGCTTGGAGTAGTTGTTCGTGCCCTCGACCTGGCTCACCACGCGCGGGTAGCGGTTGATGACCGTGTCTTCGTAGCTGATCCAGAAGTAGCCGCTCTGACCGAAGAACGTACCCCAGCTGTTGCGGATCAGCCAGGCGCCGTTATCGGTGGGCTTGTGATCGCCGTTCAGGGAGAAGTTGTCGCGCGAGAAATTGTCGTCCCAACCGACGAGGCAGACGGCGTGATTCGAAGAGGTGCCGCCGTCGTAGAAATAAGCCGCCGTCGACTTCTTCCAGTAGATCGATCCGGCGCTGCCACCGTTGGTGATCGAGTTGTCGCAGTACATGCTCGCGTGCACCGCGCCGTGGGTCTGGATCATGGTCTTGACATTGTCGATGTTGTTCTCGGGCAGGTAATACACGCCCTGGACATGGGCCTGCACCTCGCTCGGAGGACTGGTATAGCTCCACGACCCCGAGGGATACGGATCGTCCGCCTCGCTGACCGGCCCGGCCCAGCGCAGCCAGTAGGCCGCGGCCATGCTGAAGTTGCCGCCGGACTCGGGGCCGACGCCGCTGAAGCCGCAGCCGTTGACGACATTCTTCTCCGAAAGATCCAGCGACGTCTCGGGCAGCCGTTTCGATTCAAGCGACGCGGTGGCGGCGAAGGCCCAGCAGGTGCCGAAGGGATTCTGGTTGCGGATCGCCGTCAGTTTTCCCTGCGTACGCAGGTCGTAGTCCGCCTCGCCCTCCTGCGTCCACGGATCGTCTCCGCCTTCTTCGCCCTCGGGCGCCGGATTGCTGTCGAGACCATAAAAGCCCTCGCCGTCGAGTTCCGCGTCGTCGGGGATGAACGCTTCCGGCAGCGGCGCCTGTCGGCCGAAGTCGATACGTTTGCCGGCGACGTGTGACCAGTCGGGCGAATCGGGTATCCAGCCGAGTTTATCGGGGCCGTTGGTCTTATCGAGCACTGTCTTGCCGCGTGCGAGATAGGCCTCGTACTCCGGGTTGAGCGGCGCGGTGATCGTCGGCGGAGGCGCCTCCGCTTCGAAGGCCACTTGCGGCGGCTCGGCGGCGAGTGCTTCGGCGGTTTCCGGATCGAGGCCCAATTCCGGAGAAGAGTCCGGGGCTTCTTCTTCCGCGCTTCTTCCGCGCTCGACCGTGGCCAGCCCTTCGTTACGGGCATCATTATCATCCGCCGCACCGGCGTTTGTCTTGGCCGCGGCAGCGGGAACGGCTGAGCGTGCCGAATCGCTCGAGGTGGCCTGCCGTTCGTCCGTTGAGAACGCTCGACCGAAAGCGTTGCTGATCGAATGTGCGGCAGATACGGATTCGCGCCAGAGACTCCGGCCGGAAGCGGAGTCCGTCGTCCCGGGCTGCAGCAGGAAGCATGCACCGATCACCGCCGCCAACAGCAGCACGACCGCGATCGTGCCCGCGACATTTCCGCTTCCCGTCCAGTTTCCGGTTGCCGGTTTGGCTTTGCGCTTGGTCAAGAACAGTCCTCCGTGAACACTATGCAGCCTACGTTTTCGATTCCGTTGCATCACCGCTACGAGGAGCCTGCGATCATCACCGACACCCCCTCGCAATCGCTCGAATCCTTCGGGCGATTATACTTGCATCCTAAGCGATGAAATCGAGGCATGCAACTGGCTTTAATAAAATGGAATATAATTTTAATCATCGCCAATATGATCCTAACCTTCTTTACAATAAGTATTTATACACTCGATATCGAGAATTCGGAGCCATTGGCTGAAGCGCGCTTAAAGGGATGATTCGGACAAACGGGCGTTGGGCATGTCTCGTTTGAAAACAGGATCCTGCCGTCACGACGATCTGGGCATTCGCCGCGCATTTCAACGCAACGCATTGAAATAAAAGGCATTATATCGTCAAGTTAGTCGACCCGGGCCAGTTGGCAACGCAGATCGTCAATCACTGATTGCAGCAGATCCGGCAGGGGAGTATCCGGTGCAAAGCCGATGGTCTGTTGCAGGCGGGTGGTATCGGGGACGCGGCGCTCCATGTCGACGAAGTCCTCGCCATACACTTCCTGGTAGCTTTTGTAAACAATTGGCGAATCGCTTTGCGTAAGTTTTTTGATCGTCTCGGCCAGCTCCCGGATCGATATCTCCCGGTCGCTGCCGATGTTGAACACCTCGCCGACCGCTTCGTCCTTCAGGGCGAGCTCGTACAGGCAGCGCACGACATCCATGACCGAGGTGAAGCACCGGCGCTGGGTGCCGTCGCCGTGGACGGTGATCGGGTCGCTCCGCAACGCCTGCTCGACGAAGGTCGGCACCACCATGCCGTAGCGCCCGACCTGGCGCGGGCCGACGGTGTTGAAGAGGCGGACGATGGTCATCGGCAGGGCGGTGGCGTGGTAGTAAGCGTACGCGTGGAACTCGTCCATCAGCTTCCCGGCGGCATAGCACCAGCGGCGGTGGCGGCTGTTGCCGATGATCGAGTCGTCGTCCTCCGCGAAACGGTCCTTCGGGTTGGAGCCGTAGACCTCGCTGGTGGACGCCAGCAGCACTCGCCGGTGCAGCAGGTTACAGACCTTCAGGACGTTCTCGGTGGTATGCAGATTGCGCTCTATGGTGCTGACGGTGTCCTCCATGACCTTGCGGACGCCGACTACCGCCGCGAGGTGCCAGACGATATCGGCCTCGGCGGCCAGTTCCCGGAGAAGTTCCCTGTCGCCGGCCGAACCAACAAAAAGGCGGAAACGATTATCGCCGGTCAGGTGCTCGATATTGGAGATCCGCCCGGTGGACATATCGTCCAGGACCGTGACGCGCCAGTCATTGGCGAGCAGATACTCCGCGAGGTGGCTGCCGATGAAGCCGGCACCGCCGGTGATGAGCGCGTGTCGGGAGGTAGTGAGCATCGTCTGTCGTCCTCATCCATCGTCGGAATCCGGCGCCGCCATCACGACTTGATATGTGGCCCGATCGGGATGTCGCCTCGCAGAGCGCAATTCGCTTTCGTAATTATGTATACCGAGGCTCTTCTTTTGGCAAGCGATTTCGTACCTTCGTAGCCGGTGACGTTGTGCCGACGACGTTCGGAAAGAATCCTTGTCGCGTGTCGGGATCCAGTCTATATTCTCGGACACGGTTCAAGACATCGACCCGGTTCATCTCCGGAGGCGGAATCCCCGGCATGACATATCGCCTGCTCATGTTGAGCGACAACCTGACCGCCGGCGGCGGCACGCGCGCGCTGGTCAATTTCGCCCGCCTGCTCGATCCGGCGCTCTTCACGCCGGCGATCCTGGGGGTGACCGGCGATGCGGCTCTGGCCGAGTGCCTGCAGAGAGAATCGTTCAGGCTGGCTTTACTGTCGGGGCCGGGAGAGTTGTCGTCTTATCTTCAGCGACATCCCGCCGACATCGTTCTGTACAATCGCAGCGGTGAGCACAGGGCCGATACGGATGCGATACTGCACTGCCTTCTGGAGCGACAGGTACCGGCAATCGAGCGGAACATCTTCGGTAATCCCGACCCCAGCCCCTGTGCATACGTCATCAGTCTGCATCTTCACCAGTCCGTACCGATGCTGAAACGATACCTCGCTCTGGCAGATCTGTCCGATGACGAGGAAACGCTGCGCCGGCATGCTCTGCTCCCGAACCCCGTCTGCCTGGAACGCCTGGAGGCGATCCGGCGCGACCTTGGCAGACGTGAAGCCCTGCGCCGCGAACTAGGGATACCCGAGGATGCGGTCGTCGTCGGTCAGATCTGCCGTCCGGATACCGAAAAGTGGGACGATGTTCATCTCCATATGCTTCGCCGTATCGTTCGGGCCTGCCCCCAAGGACATTATCTCATCAAGAGCCCGCCGCCTTCGCGGGAAAAGCGCATTCGACGCATCGGCGGCGAGCAGGCGCATCTATTGCCGTTCACGACGGGGGAGAACGATGCCTATGAAGCTCTCGCCATGATGGACGTCTACGCTCATGCCAGCCGTATCGGCGAATGTTTCGGCAATGCCATCAACGAAGCCATGGCCATGGGGTTGCCGGTCGTTACGCGATCGACGCCGCAGCCGAAATTGACCAACGGCCAGATCTTTCAGGTCGACCACGGCCGAACAGGATACGTGGCCGATACCTCTCGCACCTATGCCGGGGCGGTCATCGAACTCATCAACAACCCGGAGCTCAGGTCACGCATGGGGAATGAGGGAAATCAAAAAGTGCTGAAGGAATACAGCCCCGACACCCTCGCGCGGCATCTCGAAAACTGTTGTCTGCTGGCGATGGGGGAGCTGACCGGGAAACGTTCCTCGGCTGTCAGTCCCGCCATGACCTCCGGCAAATGGGCGAGCTTGAAACAGGAATTGTCCCGGCGCGAGAGGCTGGTCTTCGGGCCACCAACGGTCCGCGACCGCATCGGGGATTGGTTGGAGGTGCCGCACCGCCTGCTGCAACGGGCCAGGGACAAATGGGGCTGAGCCGCTATTCTGCGACCGATACCCGAAGACCTGCCGGTTGCGAAACATTCCCTGCTTCCTGTCTGCGCGAACCGGGGTCGGAGGGGCGAGCGTGCGCCCGTCCGTGCGAGAACCCCAGCGCGAACCAGAACCAGACACCCAGAACCGGTCCCTCCATCAGGACTCCGAAGGAGGAGTTGATCAAGGTGGCGACCAGGAAGAAGAGCCAGAAGACGAGTTCCTTCTCCCTCGCCGGCGTGTAGGCATTGAACCTGTACTGGTGGTCGTGAAAGCCTCCGCTCCGGATACGTCTGATCAGGCCGCCGATCCCGTAGAGAAGAATCAGGATCCACAGCAAGAGACCGAGATACCCCATGCGGCCGAAGATGGTCAGGTTGTAGTTGTGCGGTGCGCGCAAGGGATGCTTGTCGCCCTCGGGATCGTAGAAGGGAGAAAAATCGGAGAGGTTCCGCCCGAAACCGATGCCGAATGCCGGCGAATTCGTGTTCACCTCGTTGACGATGTTCACCCACCAGACCCAGCGCCAGTAAGCGGTTCCCTTGTATTGTGCGCCGCGAATGCCCTCGAAGCGTTCGAAATAGCCGACCTCGCGCACGTATGTGTTGAACCCCTCGGGCCCCAGATAGATCGCGTAGGAGCCGAGACCGAGGATCAGAAAGAAAGTCAGAACCAGAGCGCGCGAACTCATGAGTATGTTGTTGCGCCGTCCCATGGTCGCCAGGACGGCAATCAACCAGCCAGACAATACCGCCAGCTTCACCCCCCGTCCCGGTTGACAGAACAACAAGGCCAGCGAGATGACAATAAGAGGAATCGAAATCAGGGGCGACAGGTTAAGTGCTCCCTTCAGGTTGGGCTTGTAGAGCAGCAGAAATCCGCCGGTGGCGGCATGCTGTGCGTTCTCGCTTCCCGATCCCGTGGTTATCGGATAGCCGAAGCCGCCTTTGGGGGCATACTGATTGATGGTTGGGCCGGCGTAGCGCACAATCACCATCCATGCAATCGATATGATCCAGGCCGTACACAGCCACCGCCACAACCATTCGGCCAGCTTCGGGCGCATCGCGATATGGAGGCCGATGAAGAAGAAGACGGCATAATAGCAGATGGCCGCGTCGCGCAGTGCCGTTATGCCGTAAACCGGATAGTTGAAAAGAGTATGGAACGCGCCATAGACCAGAAATGTCGCCACGGTCAATCCCAGGGGGTGCGCGTAAACGCTGGGGATCCCGCGTGCGGAAACCCCCAGAAAGACCCAGAGCGAAGCCAGCAAAAGCACGACCTCGCCCCAGAACACGGGAGGCACGCCGATATAGGTCGGGCCTTTGCCAAAGACGGTGATGGCGACGAGGTAGAGGGTGAGAAACCGCAACGTCAGCGGAATGGATACATACGTCCGCGGCGACTCCAATAAAATGGAATCTCGCGTCAGGTCGCCGGAGGCATCAATAGATTGCCAGGACATCGGGCGTGCCCTTTCCATGCATGCAACGTTGCCATTCTGACTTCTGTCAGGGAGCAATGCAAGTTCATAATCCTCCTGCCCCGCTCCCCGTTCATTGTGCGGGAAGAGGCGCGGCACGCTCGGAGGATGGAGGTCGGACGCCTCCGGGAGTGCGCGCTCAGCAGGCCGAGTCGGTCCGCGGCGTGAGGATCATCGCATACGCGGATGCCATCCCGTCCCGGTTTGTCAGCGCGCTGAGCAGGGCGTAAGCCGCGATGCCCACGAGTACCGAGAGGCCCAGATCCAGTATCGGCATATACCGCGAAAACCAGCTCGCTCGAAGAGCCAACACGGCACACATCATGAGGCCGCTGGCGAAGAGAGGGCGGAGAATCGTCCCCAGGAGGCTTCGCACGGGAAGGCCGATCAGGCGACGCGGAAGATACAGGCCGAGAATGCAGATCGGCAGATGCGCGACGGCATAACCCGCGGCAATTCCGACGAGACCCCAGCGCAGACCAAGAGCGATTCCCGCGGCGACGAGCGTGCCGATAAAAAGACCCCAGCGGAATTGCAGGTCGGTTCTTCCCTTGGCCTGGAAGAGCGTGCCGATGACGGCGATCACCGATTGCATCATTCCCACCGGCGCGAGAATCAGAAGCAGCGGCACGATACGCTCCCACTTCTCGCCCAGCAGCGTGAGGACGAAAGGTCTGGCGGTCGCCTCCAATCCGAGCATGATCGGAAACGAGACGAAAGCGATCACCCCGATCACCTCGGCATAGTGCCGGCGCAGCGCGTCGTCTTCGTCCTGGAGACGACTGAACCAGGAGACCAGCACGCGACCGAGAATCCCTGCGACCCGCGTTACCGGAAAGACGATGATGTTGTAGCCCATGGAGTACAACCCCAGCGGCGAGGGACCGAGAAAACGGCCGATCAGCAGGTAATCGATGTTACGGGAGACGTAGTTGGTGAAATTGTAACCGACCAGATTGAGGCCGAAGGACAGCACGCCTTTCAGGTCCTGTCGGCTGAAATGTAGCCGCGGCACCCAACGCACGAACCCATACGCAAGGGACATCATCGCCAGCACGCGTAGAATCTCCTGGATCACCAGGGCCCAGACGCCCAGTCCAGAGACGGCCGCGGCGATGGCCCCTGCCGCTCCGCAGACGGCCCCGACGATCTCCAGCGTGGCCAGTCGGTCGAAACGCATGGACCGTTGCAGCAACCCTTGATAAATAATGTTGATGCTGTAGAGCAGAAAAAGGACCGACATCACTTGCAGATACGGGCGGATACGCGGTTCGGCAAAGGCCCATGAAGCCGGCCAGGAGAGGAGGAAGAAGACCACGCCCAGCGAAATGCCAACGAAGAGCGTCAGCCAGAAGATGGAACTGACGCAGTCGTCGTCCAGGTGCTTGCGCTGCACGATGGCCGTTCCCGTCCCCAACCCCAGCCCCAGCGTCAGCAGGTTGATCACCGTCCAGGCCATCCCCATCAAGCCGAAGTCCTCGGGGAAGAGGAACCGGGCCAGTATCGCGGTGGTCAACAGCGTCAGGCTTTGCCGGACGACCATGGCCACGGCGGACCACCGAGCACCGGCCCGGGCGGCGGCGGCAAGAGTGTCGCGCGACGGTCGATCGCCCTCTGTGCTAACGGGGTCAGGCATCGTGGCGTCCGGAGTCGGGCAGACGAATGGCGGTTGCGCCAGTGACGCATACGGATAAACAGCTGCGTTCTGCCGCAAGCTTCAGGGGTAAGGCAGAGGTTGGCCAACTGGTCAAGAGTTCGCCTTCCCGACTTCAGCACGATATGCCACTTCAGTGGGCGACAAGCCGAATCGCAGAATCTCTTCCGAGGAATGCAGGGCGTTCGTGCGCAACGGTTGCACGGAAAAGCCCACTTCCTCCAGTCGTCGCTGGAAGTCGCGCGTGCCGTACAAGCGCATATGATTGTCGCCGAGGTATTCCCTGGCGCGGATCTCGGGCGGCAGTCTAGGGTCTTCCAGCGTTTCCTCGTTATCGAGCATGGGAACCGTCAGAAAGGCGAAACCGCCGGGGCGGATGACGCGGAACAACTCACGCATCCCGGTGCGGTCGTCCGCGACGTGCTCGAAGACGTGATTGCATATGACGAGGTCGTATGTATCGTCGGAATCCTCCAGGGCACAGATGTCGCGACGGCACATCACCTTGTAGCGCGTGGAATCGATATCGGCGCTCCGGTACTGGACATGCCGCAGCCGACGCATCCTGTATTGGAAATCCCAGATCGGCGCGAAATGCAGCACCGAGAGATTCCGGCGTTCGAGCACGCGCTCCCGTTTCAGGTACAACCACATCAGTCGGTGTCGCTCGAAAGAGCCACAGATGGGGCACATCGGCTGGCCGGGCGAGCCGGGTGTGTTCATATGCAGAAAGTCTTTCAGGCTGCTTTGGCAAAGGGGGCAATAGTGGCGCGTTCCGGCATGCGGAAGCCATTTGAAGAATCGCCAGAACGGTCGGAGGAATGCGTGGAGTTTTTCAGGAATCGCCTGGTAAACAATCTTCATCGGAATCCCGTTCTCTTCCGTGTCGGCCATATGGCGAGCAAAGCCGATGCCGGAAACGAGTATGGTAATACGATGCGTTTCCGCAAAGATTTTTTCCCGTTCCATTGATTATCCAAGGCAACTGTAGTAGCCTTGCCTCGGGGAATAAATGGACATAAAAAGAAACAACCCGGAGCATTAAGGAAATCCATGTGCGGCATAGCCGGAATCCTGCATCTTGATGGTTCGCCTATCCATGTGGACGAGTTGGGCGCCATGTCTGATGCGATGTCGCACCGCGGCCCCGACGACGAAGGCTACTGGCTGCTTAATCGTCGGAGTGGCGCCCATGCATCCTATCTCGGTCGTGAAAGCCCCGCGGAACTCGATCTGCCCTCCTTGCCATCGGATAATCCCGTGTTGGCCGATCTGGGACTCGCGCATCGTCGCTTCTCCATTATCGACATTAGCCTTTCCGGGCATCAGCCCTTCCTTTATCACGACGGAACCTGCGCGGTCGTATTCAACGGCGAGATCTACAATTATATCGAATTGAGGGCCGAACTGGAACAAGCCGGTTTGATGTTTTGCTCTTCTTCCGATACCGAAGTGCTCGCGGCCGCGTTCAAGGCCTGGGGTACGGCGGCATTCGCGAAGCTCAATGGCTTCTGGAGCGCGGCGCTGTACGATATCCCGCAGCAGCGCCTCGTGCTAGTACGCGACCGGGTGGGCAAGAAGCCGCTCTACTGGAGCCGTCTGGGGCAACGCGTCTACTTCGCTTCGGAGATCAAGGCGCTCTTGGCCGTTGCGACCGTGCGTGATCGGCGCAAGGTTAACGAGTCGGCGATATTGCCGTTTCTCGCCTATTCCTATCAGAACACCGGAAACAGAACCTTCTTCGCCGACATCGAGCAACTTCCGGCCGCGAGTTGGGCTCTGGTGAGCGATTCATTTCCTCGAGAAACCACGCCGTACTGGCATCTGCCGCGAACACGCCTCAAAGAGAGCGAAATCTCCGTCGAGGATGCCTGCGTGCAATTGCGCGACACGCTGCGCGACGCGGTGCGTATTCGTTTGCGCGCCGATGTGCCGTGGGGGGTGGAACTCTCCGGAGGCATGGATTCCTCCAGTGTCCTCGCTTTCGCCGCGGAACTGCACGACAAGCCAGTCGCCGCCGTCACCGTGCGTTGGACGGGACAACCGTGCGACGAGGAGGCCTTCGCCATCGCGGTTGCGAAACATGTCGGCGCTGATCACCGCAGTTTCGACCCCCCGGTCGTCGGCTTCTGGCGGCATGTTCTCGCCTTCACGCATCTCGAGGAAGAGCCGTACCATTCGCCAAATCTGCAGACGAATCAGGTTATCTGGGCGCTGTTGCGCGCACAGGCAGCGAAGGTCACCCTCATGGGCACCGGAGGCGACGAGATCTTCGCCGGGTATCCACTCTATTACGACCGCGCCCAAGCCGAGCATCTGTTAGGCGGGAGATTCGCCAGTTACTGCGACAATGCTTGGCATTGGACCGCCGCACCCAACAGCCTGCGGTCCTGGGGCGGGCCGCTCAAGGCGATGGTAGGGCATCTCGTGCGAAGCGGT
The DNA here is from genome assembly GCA_964457365.1 of uncultured Planctomycetaceae bacterium. Lineage (GTDB taxonomy): Bacteria > Planctomycetota > SZUA-567 > SZUA-567 > SZUA-567 > CAYWFP01. The sequence continues at coordinate 12,503 of CAYWFP010000036.1, read as the reverse complement.
CTGCCGTTTCTGCTGCCTCCTTCACGCCATGCGCCGCACGCATGCGTGGCCGGTAGCGGAGAACCGCTGCGTTTCGATCTGACGTTGTCGGAAATGATGCGCCGCGATTTTCTCGAACGCCTCCTGCCTTACTGGCTCAAGGCAGTCGACAAGAGCTCGATGGGTCTGCCGATCGAGACGCGCTGTCCATTTCTGGACTATCGCTTGATCGAGTTGGGATACCGCCTGCCGCTGACCTATCTCTTCCGGCACGGGTGGCACAAGTGGATCCTGCGCAAAGCCATGGAGCCGTTACTCCCGACGGATGTGCTCTGGCGAACCAACAAACAGGGTTTTCCTTTCAATACCCGGGGCTTCCTGTCCGAGAGCCGCCCGTTGATCGATCTTATCCTTCGCCGGGCTCGAAATCCCTATATCGACCTAACCCGGACCGAGCGGATCGCGGGCCACTGGGCGACGATATCGTTTCTGCTCTGGCACGAACTCTTCGTCAACGAAAACATCGATTTGTTTCATGAACTCGAAACCCTGTCGCAGGGGAAAAAACAGGCCGACGTCGCTTCCTTCGGCTTCCGTCCAGCCTACCTTCCGTGCGAGGAGGCAACGGTGTGAATTCATTCCCGCCCCGTCCGCCGCAGGCGGGACCGGTCGCCTACTGCCCCTGTTGCGTCTCGCGCCTGCGCGGATATCCCACCTCGCGTCGTTGTTCCGCTTGCAATAGCACACCGCGAGAACGCGCGTTTAGGCTTCATCTGCTACGCGACGGCACTCTTTTCGACGGTCGCGACAAGGAGGTGCTGGCGTTACGAACGTCCACTCGACTCGACGGATTGTTGGCGCGCGCGCCGTTTCTATACGTCACGGCCCATTCTCCCGGAGAGATCGCACCACTTGCCGCCTCACGGTTCGACGAAATTCTTCTCGATCTGCCGTCGGCCCAAGTCGAGTCGTTGAGATTAACGGAGTTGGGTTCTGCCTTGCGTCCGGGTGGCGTTCTGACCGCCGTCGTGCCGAGTTCGTCGGATATACTACACCGAATCATCGAAGTCTCTCATGGAGACCTGCAATTAGAAAACGCTTCTGAATCGTTGGTGGGGGCGCGCGAGCAAATGGGGCTGGATCCTCAGGACGAGGCCCAGCGCCTCCGACGGGCCGACCCGGAGGCGCCGCATTTGCAGAACGGCTGGCTCGCCGGCGAGGGCGAAAGCAGCCTCGTCAGCGTCGTCACCCCGGTATATAATCGAGCCGACCTCTTGCCTCAGACCATCGATTCGGTGCTCGGGCAAACGCACAGGCAGGTCGAGCATCTGATTGTCGACGACGGCAGCGAGGAAGACATTGGCGCGGTCGTCGAAGCAGTACGCGCCCGTCTTGGGAATGATGATCGGCTCCACTATCTGCGACAGCCACACGCAGGCGGTCAGCGCGCCCGTAACCGAGGCATGTTAAACGCGCGCGGCGAGTTTCTGCAGTTTCTTGATTCCGACGATCTGCTCCATCCCGATAAGATTGCTCACCAAGTGGCGGCGTTGCACTCGCGCCCCGACGCCGATTTCGCCGTTGGCCAGCGCCTGCATTTCCGCGACGGCCAACCGCAGCCCGACCCGAGCCCATTTTTACCTCTCAAGGAACCGGTTACGCTCGCGCAGGTGCAAGGCAAGGCACGCATCCAGACAGCTGCGCCGCTCTTTCGTCGTCGCGCATTGCGGCGCATCGGCCCGTGGAACGAAACGCTCTGCTGCGGGCAAGAGGGGGAATACTTCGCGCGCGCCCTGATCTTGGGGCTGCGCGCGGTACTCACGCCGACGGCGGTGTGTTACGTGCGGGTGCACGAGAAAAATATGAGCCACACGCTCCAGCAGAAGAAACATCTCGCCGGCATGGTGCGTTCCCGGGAAATCGTCGTCCGCACGGCCGAGGCGCACGGTGTTGCCTGCACGCTTATGCGTTACCTTGCCTTGTTTCGCAACCGGGCTCAATATCGCGCTTCACTCGGCGATTGGCTCGGCGCATTGGACGATCTCGCGTCCCAGGCCGACTTTCTGCGTGAACGTTCATGGCGGGAATCGGTGACGTATCGATTGCAACTCATCGGGCTTACTTATTTCGGCTGCCAAAGCTATCTGGGGATCAGTCGGATTATGAGGAAGGTTTTGCGCACATGACCGAGATCAATTGCGACAGAAAGCATTCTCATGCATAACCCCAACGCCGGAGGGCATGGTCTGGCGCGCTTGGCGACCAAACTGCGCCGACTCCGCAACGCGCTGCGTTATCGCTGGCCGGGGATGCCGCTGCCGATGACGATATATGCAACGCTGCTGGCGCGCACGCCGCAAGCGCGTGGCTTTCGCGCCTTCGCGGCCTGGTGCGCCGAACGCATGGAGAAGCAGGAAGAGAACGAGGCGATCCGTCTCGCCTTCCGCGGCAACGGTTTCGTTCTGGGTGCGACGCGACTGCCCGCGAGTTCGCCCGAGGTCTGGAGGAGCGCACGGGCATCGCTGATCCATGTGCTGCACGAATGTCTTTACTGCCCGATTTATTTCTCGCCGATGTGCCAGGTCCGCCCCGGGGAGACCGTGCTCGATATCGGCGCATCCAACGGCGGCATGACGCTGCACCTGGCGCGCCGCGTCGGGCCGACGGGACGCGTTCACTCTTTCGAGCCGGCCGACCCCGCGCGCGAAGCGCTGGCGTGGAACATCCGGGCGAACCAGTTGAGCAACGTCACGGTACATGCCTGCGCGGTGGACGCGTCCTCGGGCGAGGGCATGATGGACTGGACGCCGGGCCGTTTCGAAGCCGCGCATCTGAACCGTCGCCCGGAAGCCGGTTCGAACGCAGGGCATCGCGTCGATATCAAGGCACTGGACGATCTGGACCTGGGGCCGGTCGCGTATGTCAAATTCGATATCGAAGGCGCGGAGGAGGGCGCGCTGCGCGGCGGAGAGCGTTTGATCCGTACGCGAAAGCCGAGGCTCAGCCTGGCAAGCTATCATATCGATCCGCAGGGCGAAGCGCAGCACCCGAAGCTCGTCAAGCTTCTGCAGTCATGGGGATACCGGACATGCGAGATGGGGCAATGGCATATCTTTGCTTGGCACCCGGAAGGCGTGGTTGCGAACTGACGCATTGGAAGTCGTCTTGTGTAGATGGCGAGAAATGCTATACTCTTGAGAATAGCACGGTGCCGCAGCAGATACCTGTTAAATCATTGTTTTCTGCAGTATCCTGAGAGGATAACGACAGATGAATAGTCTTAATAACCAGCGTCCTCGGGAAACAGGCCAAAAATTCAATGGTATCTCCATATTCGGTACGCGAAATACCCACGACCTCTGCTGGGGACTTTGTCGTCAATTCATCGAATCGCCCGCAAAGGCCTTGGACTTGGGCGCCGGGCACGGCGCCTTCTCGCGCCGCCTGCTGGACGCGGGCTATGACGTCACGGCATGCGATTTCGATCACGAAGGCTGGAGCGTGCCAGAGGTCAAACTATTGAATCTCAACCTGAACCAACCGTTTGCCCAACGACTCCCCGAGAAATACGATCTGGTGGTCGCCATCGAAGTGATCGAACACCTTGAGAATCCCTGCATGTTTTTACGTGAATGCCTTTCGCTGCTTCAGCCGAAAGGGTGCATGATCCTGTCGTTGCCGAACATACTCGATTACGACTCGCGGCATAAGTTTTGGCGGCGCGGAATCCTGTATCATTATTCAAGCGAACATTCCCGTGCGATCGGTCATATCTCGATTCTGCCATGTTGGCTGGTCGAGCACCATTTCGAGGCTACGGGATGGGTGGTTGCCGAGAAGATGTTCGGTGCCAAACGCACGGCGTGGAGCGGTTCGTTTGCCTGGCTGCGCAACCTGCTCCATCCAATGCTGCGGCGCCTGCTCTACCTCAGCACCACCCGCGAGGGATGGGACGAATATACGTGCAATAGTGTGATTTACGCATTACAACCGAAGAGTGCATGAAACAATAAGTTATTGGCAAAATAGGCAGGGCCACCATGACCGATCCCATACGCCAACGTTCACAGGAAGCGGTGCAGCAGTACAAAGGCATCTCCGTCTTTGCTTCCCTAGAGACGCACGAGACCTGTTGGGCAGTATGCCAGCGCGTTGCGCCGAAGTCGGGCCGGGCATTGGATCTCGGCGCCGGGCACGGTGCGTTTACGCGCCGCCTGTTGGATGCCGGCTATAAAGTGACTGCCAACGATTTCGACCTGAAAGGCTGGGCCGTCCCGGAAGTCGTACCCATGGCCGTCGATTTGAATACGCCTTTCGCCGAAGCGTTTCCCGGGCCGTACGATCTGATCGTCGCTATCGACATTATCGAACACGTCGAAAACCCGCGGGGTTTTCTGCGCGAATGCCGGCAACTGCTGCGGCCCGGAGGCGTCCTGATCGTGGCGCTGCCGAATCTGCTCGATTACGACTCGCGGCAGAAATTCTGGCGGCGCGGCATCTTCTATCATTTCTCACCCGAGCATATCCACGCGACCGGGCATATCACCATCCTGCCCTGCTGGCTGGTCGAGCACCATTTCGAGGTTACCGGCTGGGCGGTCGCCGAGAAGACCTTCGGCGCCCGACGCACGGCGTGGAGCGGCACCTTCGCCTGGCTGCGCAGCCTGGTCCACCCGGTGCTGCGGCGCGTGTCGTATCTGAGCACCACCCGGAACGGCTGGGATGAGTACACCTGCGGCAACGCGATCTACGCGCTGCGTTCGGCCACGGAGGACTCCGTGTGAAAATTCTTCACCTGGCTGGACTCATACCGCCCTACGGCTATGGCGCGGCCTTCTCCATTTCCAGCTTGATCTGCGGTTTGAAGCGGTGGCACGACATCGACGGCATCGTCGTCGGCAAGTACTCCAATGCCCCGCAGGCCCGGGAGGAACTCGAGGCGGCCGGCATCACGCTGATCGACGAGTATCCGGCGGGCCTCCGCCATTCTCCCCGGCAATTCCTCCGAGCATTGACCCGGGCCGCGCGCATCGCCGGAGAACAGGAAATCGATCTGATCCACACGCACGCCCACATGTTCGCCGCCCGGTTGCTGGCGATTCGCAGCGGCAAGCCCTATGTTATCACGATGCGCGATGCTATCAACCGCTCGCGAGGAGAAACCGCGCCGGGCAGGTCGCGCAACCCGATCAAGGACCGCTTCCAAGCCTGGGCGTTTCGTTCATGCTACCGCGCTTCGGCGGGCTGCGTAGCCATATCGGAATACGTGCAGCGGGATCTGACCGAACGAATGGGCAATCATCCTCACCTCCAGGGCGTCATCTACAACGGAATCGACACGGAGGCGTTTGTGCCCGGTGAAGACGAAGCGGACCCGCGCTTCGCTCCGTTGCGTCGAGGCGATTCCCTGCTCGCCGGTATCGTAGGGCGGATTGATCCGCTCAAACGCCCCGAGGACATCGTGCCGCTGGTTCGCGTCTGCCGCGAAGCAAAAATAGAGATCACCTTTGTTTTTTTTGGCAAAAGCACAGGCGAGGATGACCTGACCGCGACGATTCGCCAAATGCTCGCGGCGGAGGGAAGTGAGGAGTATGTAAAGTTTTTCGGTCCCGTTGATGATATGCCGCGTACTTACCGTCAACTCGATCTGCTCGTGCATCTAAGTCTCAACGAACCGTTCGGCCGCGTCTTTCCCGAGGCGATGGCGTGCGAATTACCTGTCCTGGGGGCCGCCGGCAGTGCCATTCACGAGATCGTCGTCGACAGCGAGACCGGTTTCATCTGCCCCAGCGGCGAATGGAACACTTGGGCCGAAAGATTGAACGCGTTGACTGATCCGTCTCTGCGTGAGCGCATGGGAAAAGCCGGACGCGTGCGGGTACTCGAGTGTTTTTCGCTCAAGGCGATGTGCCGCGCCTATGCTGATTTCTATCGCCAGGCGCTGGACAGAAAACTCGAAATAGCATAACCATAACGACGACTCTGCATTACATGTATGCACATGGAACGCGATCGACATGGCCACCATCACCGCCTGCATCAAAGCGAAGAACGAAGAAGCGAATCTGCCGGCGTGTTTGGAAAGCCTGCACGGTTTCGCCGACGAGATCGTGGTCGTGAATGACGGCAGCACGGACAGGACCGCCATTATCGCGTGCGAAGCCGGCGCACGGGTCGTCGAGGCACGAAGCAGGGACGGCAATATCAACGAACTCGATCTTATCGGTTTCCAGGCAGCAAAATGCGACTGGCTCATGCGCCTCGATGCCGATGAGCGCATCCATCCCGAACTCGGCAAGCGTCTGCGCGCCGTCGCGGAAGAGGGGCGCTATGCCGGCGTCCGTTTCGCCCGCAAGTTGGTTTTCTTCGGCGCGTGGGTGCGTCATGGCGGCTGGTTCGTCAGCGATCAACTGCGTTTTTTTCGTGCCGACGCCTGGGACAGGAATTGGCGCTGGCAGGATCTGCACAGCCAGGCGCCTGTTCATGGAGAGATTCTTACCCTTCCCGCGCGCGAGGAACTCGCGACCGAGGTGATTGCTTATCACGAGGTACAGCAGTTTATTCATCGCACCCTCTGGAAATACGCGATGAACGAAGCCATGGTTTTTCATGAACGGGGCGTTCGTTTCTCTCCACGCACGTTGATGCTCAAGCCGTTGACGCGCTTTTTCGGGCGCATGCTGATCAAGCAGGGATTCCGCGACGGCTGGCGGGGCTTGATCCTGAACGCGATGATTTCCTTTTATCCATTCTGCATTCAAGCGATTCTCTGGGATCTCGAGCGACATAAGCGGGAGCGCAAATGATCTTGCGGGGAGCTATATATATCGCGCGACGTCTTCGCTGGAAATGGGGCGGCTTATGGGCGCGCGCGGTGCTCAGAAGCTACGGTGTCGAATTCGGCCCGGACTTGACGATTTGTTCGGCACCGATTATTCGCCGTAAGGCCGACGCACGCATCAAGCTTGGCGCCGACGTGACGATCTACAACAGCCTGACCGAGAATCCCGCCGGCATCATTCATCCGACAGTGCTTGCGGCGGATCGTCCCGGAGCAGTGCTGACCATTGGCAACGGCGCGCGGCTTTCGGGCAATATCCTCTACGCCTGGAAGAAGATCGAGATCGGCGCGCGGGTCTTCCTCGGCGCCGACGCTGCCGTGTACGATACCGATTTTCATCCACTCGATCCAAACCTGCGCAATCAGAATGATCTGGCCAGCGTCGGTACCGCACCGGTCTGTATCGAAGATGACGTGTGGCTTGGCGCACGGGCTATGGTCTTGAAGGGGGCACATATCGGTCAAGGTGCCGTCATCGCCGCGGGCGCGGTCGTTACCGGCGAGATTCCGCCTTATGCTATTGCCGCCGGTATGCCCGCGCGCGTGGCCGGAGAGATCAAACGGGAGACCCGTCCGGCGTGACCTCGCAGCAACCGTACCTGGCCATCGTTACTCTATCGGACCTGCCCGGCGGCGCGGGTAATACGTTGCGTTTGCGACGTCTGGTCCAGGCGTTTCTGCACGCTGGCGTCGCGGTCGAGATCTGGAACGAGCACGCTCTGGGTGTCGCGCCGCCCGAGACGCTGCAAGTCCGTGGCGAGATCGGGGGCGCGCCATTCGATTACGTCAGCGGCACAGTCGCGCGCGGTCGCGGATTCGGCGTGATCGGCGAAAAACTGCGCGCGGTGGCATCGCTACGTCAATTGATCAAGCAGCGTAGGCGGGAGGGGCGACTCGATATCGTCCTTTTCAACAATCTCAGCTTCTACGACACCTGGCCGCTGACGCGCCTGGCGCGATCACTCGGCGTCAAAACCATCCAGGCCTACGAAGACGAACGGCTGGAACTCGTCTCGACGGGGCCGCGGTCGCTTTCGCGCCGCGTATTCGGTTGGAATGCACGTTTGGCGGACACGTACTGTCCGCGCATGGCAGATGCTATATTCGCCATTTCCCATTATCTTGCCGACAAGTATCGCGTGTTGGTCGACAATCCTGCGCGCGTGCATCTCGTGCCGACGATTATCGACTGCGACGCTTGGCAGGCCCCGCCCGAAATACAGACGGAATTCCCGACCGTTCTTTATGCCGGCGCCTTCGGCGAGCAGGACGAGATGGAGAACCTGATCGACGCCTTCGGTCTGCTCGCAAATCGCGGCGTGCTTTATCAGGCGGTCTTCCTCGGGAATAACGCGCGTGCGGCCGAACGAATCGATGCGCTCAAGCGACAAGCAACAATGCAAAGTATTGAGGAACGAATCGATTGGCGGGGATTCGTGCCCAACGAAGCGGTACGCGCGGCAATTGGTGAATCGGCAGTACTCCTGAACATCCGTCGCGAAGGCATCTGGAGCCGTTCGGGCCTCTCGACCAAACTGAGCGAATTTCTCGCCTCGGGGCGGCTCGTTCTGGCTTCGGAGGTTGGTGAAGTGCCGCGTTATCTGAAGCACGGCGAGAGCGCGCTGTTGGTCTCGGCCGCGACCGGGAGCGACGAGATCGCTACGGCGCTCGGACGCGCGCTGGCTTCGCCGGAGGAACGCAAAAGTATCGGAGCGGGTGGTCACGCCGTGGCGAAACGCTGTTTCGATCTTCCCGTGGTATCAGCAACTCTGCGTGAACATGTAGTGAAATTAATGCAGGATTAATACGATTGGCAGTAGTATCCCAAAGCACCCGCCACTATTAAAGTCGGTTGAGTGAAGTCCAGAGGAGTAGCGATGACTGACCCGAACAACGCCCTTTTCGATCAGGATGCCGGACAACAGACGATTGACGCCAATACGGATTATCATCAAGACGAGTATCTCGAGGTCTTTCGTGCTGGGCTCAAGCGTAGGCATTCGAGTCTTCGTATGCATCAGTGCATGCGCGAAGACATCGCCCGTATCGCCAGTTGCTTCCCCGATCCAAGCCAAGCGACCGCACTCGAAGCGCTATGCGGTGCAGGTACGCATACCGGAAAGTTGCTGGAGGCCGGTTTCGGCCGTGTGGTCGGAGTCGACCTTTCTGCAAGCGAGATCGCGCACGCGCGCGAAACGTTTGCTGGAAACGATCACATTGAATTCGTAGTGGCCGAGATTGCCGCATACCTTCGCTCCTCGGAGAAGTTCGACGTTATTTATCTCGGTAGTCTGCATCACATTCACGATCCGGAGGCGCTTCTTCGTCTCGCCATCGATCGCCTTTACCCCGACGCATGGCTCTACGTTATAGAGCCACGCCGCGTTTCTGTAATCGCTATCTTGGCGCGCAAATTCGATGACCATCTCTATACGTTACTTTCTTCACCGCAGCTCTGGTTTTCACGCATCGGCTGGCGCTTGGGTTTGGCTCGAGGCAGAGAGGCCAAGGCTTGGCAATGCGCTGCTGCCGCCGAAACGCATGCGAGTGAAGGCCTTCATGAGGATTGTCTGGTTGCGACAGCGGAGGCCCAAGGCTGCGAGATCATCTCGTTGGCTCGCGAAGCTTTCGCTTGCACGCGACTTTTCCAGAGCATTTATTGCATGCTCGGTTGGACAACTGCATTTCGGTTGTTGTTGCGAAAGCGCCTCTGATTTTTTACGGCATCGTCTTTGCTTGCTTTTTTATCCATGTTTGCTATAACGCGTGGCGTAAACTGTTTGTCGTCACCGTCGAGGAGCACGCATGCCCACTGCCATCGTTACCGGATCCGCCGGCTTGATCGGCGCCGAAGCCGTCCGCTTCTTCGCCGAAAAGGGATTCACCGTTGCCGGCATCGACAACGACATGCGCCGTTACTTTTTCGGGGACGATGCCTCGACCGAGTGGAGCCGGAAACGCCTGCAGGAAACGGTACCGGGCTATCGCCATCACGCCATTGACATCCGCGACGCCCAGGCCGTCGAGGCGGTCTTCGCCGAATACGTCGGCGAGATTGCTGTGGTCATTCATACCGCCGCGCAACCCTCGCACGACTGGGCCGCGCGCGAACCGCTGACAGACTTCACCGTCAACGCCAACGGGACACTCGTATTGCTCGAGGCCGCCCGGCGACACTGCCCCGGTGCGCCGTTTATCTTCACCTCCACCAACAAGGTCTACGGCGACACGCCCAATCGCCTGCCGCTGGTCGAGGAAGAGACCCGCTGGGAGGTGACATCCGGGCATCCCTTCGCCGAACATGGCATCGACGAGTCCATGGCCATCGACCAGAGCAAACACTCGCTCTTCGGCGCATCCAAGGTTGCCGCCGATATCCTGGTGCAAGAGTACGGTCATTACTTCGGGATGAAGACGGCGGTCTTCCGCGGTGGCTGCCTAACAGGGGGCGGTCATTCCGGGACGGAGCTCCATGGCTTTCTCTCCTACCTGATGCGCTGCTGCATCGAGGGGCGCCCTTATACGATTTACGGGTACAAGGGCAAGCAAGTGCGGGACAATATACACAGTCACGACTTGGTCAACATGTTCTGGCACTTTTACCAGCAACCCCGTGTGGGAGAGGTTTACAACGCTGGCGGCAGCCGTCACAGCAACTGCTCCATGCTCGAAGCGATCGGGCTGTGCGAGGAGTTGAGCGGAAAGAAGCTGGCTTACACCTATTCCGAGGCAAGTCGCAGCGGCGATCATATCTGGTACATCAGCGATGTGCGGAAATTTCAATCGCACTATCTTGATTGGAGATACGAATACGACCTGGACCGCATCATGGAAGAAATCTACCAAGGCTGGCTGGAACGATAGCTATTTTGCCAACATGGCTTATTGATTACTTTCTACACTCCACAAACCTCGTCCGATATTTTTCAAGTATGCTTCTAGTAGATTCCTCCGAATTAAGTAAACTGTCCCCGGAACTGGACGTCCGAACGCCGCACAGATGTTAAGCCGATGGGTGCTTCAAAAAGCGATAATGGACGAAATCGCGTCAAAATTATCCCTCGCAAGTGGTCCCCGCTGAGCATTCCACAGGTCGACCTGGATATCCCAGAAATTCCTCTACCTGGCAAGGGTAAAGAAAAAGGTAAAACCGCTGCCAATTCAACTGTTCAAGCTCAAAAGACGCAACAGTCTGCAAAGATATTGAGCTACGAGCCAGAGTGGGAATTAATGTGGGAAAGTAATGGTTTGTCAGAGCGCAGGACGTCGTCACTGTTTGATGAAGGCTTTCCCCTTTTTTTGCTGCTCAATCAGCCAGTCCGGCAGTGGCTTCCTCGCCGCGGGAGTGTTGGTGATATCAATACCAATCTGTTTGCCCTTTAGTGGAGTTAGATCGCCAACTTGTGTATTGCATAGGTAGATTTCTTGCAGTGGCGAATCTTTGAGCGGAGACAAATAGGATACAGGCGTATTTGATAGGATGATTGCCTTCACTTGCATGCCCCGAAGGGGTTCAAGATCAGTTACGCTTGTCCCGCTCAGGTTCAGTGCATTCATATGAATATGTCTACATGGCGTCAGATCCTTGAACTGTTTGCTGTGTACCTCAAGACGTTCAACACATAAGCCTTGTAAAGGAGACAAGTCGGCAAGGTTGGCTCCATTGACTTCAATCGAATACGGCATGAAGAAAAGGTACCGGTAGAGGAACTCTTTATTTCGAAGCATATAGCTGAAATCAGGTCGACTGGCTCCTCGAAATGGATTTAACCCAACAAAGCTTCCTTTCCACTCCGGGTTCGCTTTTCGTAGCGCCGCTTCAACCCGCGCCATGCGCCAGTCGAGAACAAGCGCCCTTCCCCCTCCGAAAACAAACCACCCCGCCCCCGCGATTAACCATAACAGCACTCCAAGCGCAAGGTTCATTTGAGTTTTTCGACAACGTCGGTTTAATTTCATGCTAACCCGCGTGTACGAAGTGCGAACATTTCGACTTTTGGATGAAGACGGTCTTGGTGAAATCAAGTCGGCACCATACAGTCTGCCATCTTCCCTGTGCATTGTGAATCAAAAGAGTTTTAGATTAATGCGGTCATAGTTATCGAAAAACAATTTATTAACCCGCATTATTCACGAGGCCCTTGCCTTCGACTCTCGAAACGGAGCGTTTGAATCTGTAAAATAGGGGCAAACCACGATTCTTGGCAAGGTCTCGGAGGCCCACCCCTTGAGGGAAGATCATTCTACCCTTTTCCGTCCCGATTTCAACCGTTCCGTCGTCGTTGGGATAGTTCCGGGGACAGGGATAGTTCCGGGGACAGTTTACTTAATTCGGAGGAATCTACCAGAAATTTTTTAATTTCATCGTTATCGGCCGCATGAATCGAGGGCGACATTACTATGACAACACAGACAATCATTAATACAAGACGCCTCCGTCAAAACTACGCGGCCCAAAGCAAGTCGTCCGCTGTTGCGGCCGGCTGCGAGACGGAAGCTGAGAGAAAATGCGTGTTGATTCGTCGGAAAGCCATGTAAAGACGTCTGCAGCCGAAATAGATGGCTTCGAAAACCCGAAAAACAGCCACAGATGCCCTCTCAGCAATCCATTCCCGGATTTTTGCCGACGCGACGGCCTGCTGGACGTATTCGGGGAGAAGTTCCCCATGCCGGCGGAGGCGGT
>CAYWFP010000035.1:0-34572 GCA_964457365.1 uncultured Planctomycetaceae bacterium | reverse complement strand
TCCTCACATACTACTGAAAAGGAATATGGAGGAACCATATTATGTCTACTCGACACAAGCGACCGAACATTCTGATCTTCTTCTCCGACCAGCAGCGCTGGGACACCTGCGGCTGCTATGGACAGAAACTGCCGGTGACGCCCAACCTCGACCGCCTCGCCGAAGAGGGGGCGCGGTTCGAATCCGCCTTCACTTGCCAGCCTGTCTGCGGCCCGGCGCGGGCGTGCCTGCAGACGGGGAAGTATCCGACCGAGGTCGGCTGCTTCACCAACAATCGCCAGTTGCCGCCGGAGGAGATGACGCTGGCGAAGTGGCTGAACGAGGCGGGTTACCAGACCGGCTACATCGGCAAATGGCACCTCGCTTCCTGCGGCGGCGAGGACGATCCGAACAATTTCCGCACCAAGCCGGTGCCCGAGCGCCTGCGCGGCGGGTACAAGGACTACTGGGTCGCCTCGGACGTGCTGGAGTTCACCTCGCACAGCTACGACGGGCACATGTTCGACGCGGCGGGCAACAAGGTCGAGTTTCCCGAAGGCCGCTACCGCGTCGACGCGGTGACCGACCACGTGGTCGACTTCCTCGAGACCCGTCCGGATCAGGAGCCGTGGTATCTGATGGCGAGCTACATCGAGCCGCACCACCAGAACGACCACAACCGCTACGAAGGGCCGCACGGCTCGAAGGAGAAGTGGGCCGACTGCGACGTCCCGGGCGACCTGGTCGATACCGAGGGCGACTGGCGCGAGAATTATCCCGACTACCTCGGGTGCTGTCACGCGCTGGACCGCGCGCTCGGCCGCGTTCGCGACACGCTCGAGGCGCGGGGGATGGCCGAGGACACGATCATCCTCTACTTCAGCGATCACGGCAGCCACTTCCGCACGCGCAACAGCGAGTACAAGCGCGCCTGCCACGACGGCTGCATCCGCGTCCCGCTGGTCGCGCACGGGCCGGGCTTCGACGGCGTCGGCGTGCGGCCGGAACTGGTCAGCCTCATCGACGTGCCGCCGACGGTGCTGCGCGCCGCGGGCGTGCCGGTGCCGGCGACGATGCACGGAAGGCCGCTGCAGGAGGCGGCCGCGGGCGCGCGCGACTGGAAGGACAACGTCTTCGTCCAGGTCAGCGAGAGCCACGTCGGCCGCGCGGTGCGCACGCACCGGTGGAAGTACAGCGTGCGCGCGCCGGAGAAGAATGGCGTCGCCGATCCCGGCAGCGACGTCTACGTCGAGGACTTCCTGTACGACCTGGAGGCCGATCCGCACGAGCGCAATAACCTCGTCGACGCGGCCGAGTGCACCGCCGTGCGCGCGGAGATGGCGACGCTCTTGAAAAAGCGCATGCTCGCCGCGAACGAGGCGGAGCCGGAGATCCGGTCCGTGCCCGACCCGCAATAGCGCGAGCCGACGGCGCGAGGCGGAGAACGCGCGCCCGTCCCGGCGCTACTCCAGCCCCGCGTACACCGGGTGCGTGCGCTTGATCGGCAGCCAGACCGAGAAGGTGCTGCCGCGCTCGGGCTCGCTGCCGACGGTGATCATGCCGCCGTGGTTGGCGACGAAAGTGTTGCTGATGCTCAGCCCCATGCCCGGGTTCCGGTCGCGCTTCTTCTGCCCGGGGCGGGTGATGAACTCGCCCTTGGTGGTGAAGAAGGGCAGGAAGATCTTCGAATGCGCCTCGCGCGGAATGCCGCAGCCGTTGTCGGCGATCTCGACGTAGGCGCTGCAGCCGAGTTGGCCGCAGCAGACGATGACCCGGCGGTTCTCGCGCTCCGCGAGCGCCTCCTGCGCGTTGAAGAGCAGGTTCAGCATCACCTCGCCGATCTGGCTCGCGTCGAGCCACATCGGTTCGGTCGCCTCGATGCGCGTCTTGATGCGGATCGCGTCCTCCTCGAGCGTCGGGCGGACGAGTTGCAGCACGTCCTCGACGATCTTCGAGAGCGGCGTGAAGATCTTGCGGGCCTGGCGATTGCCGGAGAAGGCGCAGACCTGGTCGGTCAACTGGTCCATCGCCTTCAGGTTCGAGACGACCGTGCTCAGCCGCGCGCGCCCCTTGGGCGAGAGGTTCTCGTCACGGATGACCAGCTCCAGGAAACCCTTGATGCCGGTGCTGAGGTTGCTGTAGTGGTGCGCCACGCCGCGCGCGAGCATGCCCGCCGCGAGCAGGCGCTCGTCGTGGATCAGCAGCTCCTCCATGCGCTTCTCCTCGGTGATGTCCTCCACGGAGATGATGACGAAGCCGCGGCCATCGTCGCGGCGCCAGACCGCCGGCGTCTGCCACAGGATCCGGCGCGTACCGTTCTTGTGCAGCACGATCAGTTCGTGGGGCCGGCCGCGGCCGACGGAGAGAAATTCGAGGTAATGCGCGCGCTGGAGTTCGCGTTCCTCCGGCAGGAGCAGCATCTCCAACGACTGGCCGATCAACTCGCTTTCGGCATAGCCGACGATATCGCAATAGGCCTGGTTGACCAGGAGCAGCCGGCTCTCCTGATCCTGAAGCGCCACGCCGACGCGCAGTCGCGCGATAATGCTCGAGAGCGTTTCCAGTTGTTCGCAGAGCGAAGCTTCGTTCGCGCCCAATGCCGCGACCGCGCCCAGAACCGGCATGTCCATCACCATTTCTCCCAGGGAAAAACCAGCATGTCGATGTTTTGTCATCGTAGAATCAGTGGGTTACCCCGCACAGGGGCAACAGTAGCGGAAAAGCGTGAGCATCATACGTGGTCGATGTTAACATTTGGTGTGAGCCCAACTTTTTCCGAATGCACAACTTATTTTATGTTATTGCGTTGCGCTGTTTATTCAGGATATGGTTCGCCAGCGGAAGTGGAGTTATTGATAAAATTATAGTGATACGTACGGGCGCACATCCATAACGTGAACGATTGATCGTGGTTATGGATTTTGGTCGAGCAAACGGGACTTGCGGGACCTCGCAAGGGCGGCAACACAATACGGCGAATCGGGGTAAGCTCGCGGATATACCGGCGGCTTGATCGTCTGTCAGCGCGTATCGGGAGATTTTCGGAAGATTCTGCGCCGGATTCCCGTGGCGGCGGAAGGTTGCCGTGGGCTGTGCTTAGCCGTATAGTAGGCGGGCATTCGTTGCCGGAGCCCCGTTGTGCGTTACCTGGTCCACGCCTATTCGTTCTTCTTCGATCTGCTCGCCGCGCGCCGCTCGCTCCTGGTGAAGACGCTGCTTGCCGTCACCGGTTTCAACCTGATGGAGGTGGCGATCCCGAAGGTCTTGCAGATGTTCGTCGACAGCGTCGCCGGGCGCGCGCCGGCGATCTTCGGATTCACGCTGGGCTTTCTCAAGACCCCGGGCGACCGCATCGCCTTCTTCACCCTCGCGCTGATGGCGCTCTCGCTGCTGCGCTGGGCGATGAATTATCTGCGCCGCGTGCTGGAAACGCGTCTGGGGCAGGGCGCGCTGTACGATCTGCGCAACCGCATCTACGACCAGATGCAGAGCCTCAGCTTCGCCTACCACGACCGCGCCCACAGCGGCCGGCTGATCGCCAACACCATCGAGGACGTGCAGCACATCCAGATGTTCTTCACCCAGGGGCTGTTCCAACTGCTGGAGGTCGTCGTCGGCGCGGTCTGCATCTACGCCTACATGATGATGGCCTGCTGGCAGGCGGGGCTGGTCGCGCTGGCGCTGCTGTTCTTGGGCGTCCTGGCCGAGTACGTCTTCTTCAAGCGCGCCGCGCCGGTCTTCCGCCGCACGCGCAAGATCCTCGAGGACGTGGTCAGTACCTTCAGCGAGCACATGGAGGGGCACCTGGTGGTGCGCGCCTTCGGCCGGCACGCCGAGGCGATCACGACCTACGGCGGCAAGATCACGAACATGATGCGCGCGCTCTGGCGCGAGATCCTCGCCTTCACCGGCCTCTCGCAGGCGCTGCAACTGAGCGTGCTGCTGGGCATCCCGGCGGTGCTCGCGGTGGCGCTGGTGCTGCGCCGCGGCGGAGCGGACATCACCGCGGGCGACCTGGTGCTGCTGCTGTACCTGCAGAACCTGATGAAGATCCGCATCCGCTGGCTGGCGCACGCGACGCTGTTGTGGATGCGCTTCGCCATCGCCAGCGAGCGCCTCGGCGAGCTCTTCCGCGCCGACGAGTACCTGCCCGACCCTGGCGAAGGGAGGGAACGGTGCGATCTGGTTCCGCGCGGCGCGGTGGAGTTCGACAACGTCAGCTTCGCTTACGGCGGCCGGGCGCACTCGCTGCGCGCGGTGACGCTGCGCATCGAGGAGGGGCAGACGGTGGGGCTGGTGGGCGAGTCCGGCGCGGGCAAGAGCACGCTGGCGCTGCTGCTCTGCCGCTTCTACGATCCCGACAGCGGCATCGTCCGCATCGGCGGCCGCGACATCCGCGGCATTCCCGTGGCCGCGCTCCGGGGCGCGTTCTCGCTGATCTTCCAGGATACGTTCCTCTTCTCCGCCAGCGTGCGCGAGAACATCGCCTACGGCCGTTCGCACGCGAGCTTCGAGGAGGTGATCCACGCGGCCACGCTGGCCGAGGCGCACGACTTCATCATGCAGCTTCCCGACGGCTACGACACCATCGTCGGCGAACGCGGGGTCACCATCTCGGGCGGGCAGCGCCAGCGCATCGCCATCGCCCGGGCGCTCCTGCGCCGGCCGCGCTTCCTGGTCCTCGACGACGCCACCTCCTCGCTGGACACGCAGACGGAGGGCTCGATCCAGCAGAGCCTCCGCTCGCTGCCGCAGACGACCACCCGCATCATCATCGCCCACCGCTTCTCCAGCATCGCCGAAGCCGACGTCGTCTACGTCCTCCGCGACGGCGAGATCGTCGAGCAGGGCAAGCCGGGGGTGCTCGACCGCCCCGGGACCGCGCTCAGCCGCATCCTGCAGCGACACCGGGAGGCGATCTGATGGCGCGGCGCAACATCATGTCCGAGGAGCGCGACGACGCGTGGAGCATGGATCGGCCGCTCTCGCTGTGGCTGCTGGTGCGGGCGCTCAAATCGCTCGGGCCGTACCTCCCGGTGGTGGTGGTCGGCAACATTCTCTGCCTGCTGATGGTCTGGGCCGACATGCAGATCATCCACAGCGTCGGCGAACTGGTCGACCGGAAGGACATCGACAGCGCGCCGATCGTCGCCCTGGTGGCGCCCTTTCTGTTGTATATCGTCCTCAACCGTCTCTTCGGCAGTTCCCAGTGGATGGTGACCAACTTCGCCACCAACCGCGCCATGGAGCGGCTGCGCAAACGCTTCTTCGTCAAGCTCCAGGGCATGTCCAAGGCGTTCTTCGACCTGCATCGCGCCGGCTGGCTGGTGGCCCGCAACACCGGCGACATGCAGATCCTCCACAACTTCATGACCTTCTCGCTGATGGTCGTGGTGATGTGCCTGGCCAACATCGGCTTCGCCTTCGTACGCGTGGGCGAGATGGCCACGGCGTTGCTGCTGCCTTCGTGCGTCATCGCTCCGGTTTTCGCGCTGGTGGTCTACATCTACAAGCGGCGCATGGCCCGCGCCCAGCGCGCCGCGCGCGAACAGCACAGCCGCCTGGTGGCCAACCTCGCCGAGACCGTCCGCGGCATCCGCGTGGTCCACGCCTTCAACCGCGAGGAGGAGAACCTCGCCCACTACGACGAATTGAACCGCACCAGCCGCGACCTGGAGCTCCGCGTGGCGCACCTCAACGGCATCTTCCTGCCGTCGCTGGATTTCCTGGGCATCCTCAACCTGACGCTGATGGTGGGACTGAGCTTCTACCTCATCGAGACCGGCTACACCACCAACGCCGGCACGCCGCTGACGCCGGGGGTGCTGACCAAGTACATTCTCTACATGCAGGGCATCCTCATGCCGATCCGCTTTCTCATGGAGATGTACAGCCTCGCGCTCGCCGCGTGCGTCACCAGCGAGCGCATCTTCGAGATCCTCGACATGGAGCCGCAGGTCCGCGACCGCGAGGACGCCCGCGAGGCGCCGCCGATTCGCGGCCGCGTCCGCTTCGAGGACACGGGCTTCCGCTACGGCGAGGACGCCTGGGTGATCCGGCGCCTCGATCTCGAGATCGCTCCGGGCGAGACGGTGGCCATCGTCGGCGAGACCGGCGCGGGCAAGACCACCCTGGCCTCGCTGATCGCCCGTTTCTACGACGCCGAGGAAGGCCGCGTGCGCATCGACGACTTCGACGTCCGCGCGGTGACCCAGGAGAGCCTGCATCGGCAGATGGGCATCGTCCTGCAGCAGGGCTATCTCTTCACCGGCACGGTACTCGAGAACATCCGCTTCGCCCGCCCGGCGATGACGCGCGCGGAGGCGGAGGAACTGGCGAAGGCGCTCGGCACCCACGAGGCCATCGCCGCGCTCCCCGACGGTTACGAGACCGAAGCGGTCGAGGGCGGGGAGAACCTCTCGCTCGGGCAACGGCAACTCGTGGCCATCACGCGCGCGCTGGCGGGCGATCCGCGCATCCTCATCCTCGACGAGCCGACCTCGTCGCTGGATATCTATACCGAGCGCGTGGTGCAGCAGGCGCTGGAGACGGTGACGCGCGAGCGGACCACCGTCGTCATCGCCCATCGCCTCTCGACGGTGCGGCGGGCCGACCGCATCCTGGTGCTCGACCAGGGCGTCGTCGTCGAGGAGGGTACGCACGCGGAGCTGATCGACCGCGGCGGCTATTACGCGCGGCTGGTCCGGCGCAGCGAGGAGAGCGGCGAGGGTATCGGCGTCGGCGAGGGCGAGGGATGAGCGAGACGGTCCCCCCGCTGCGCTCGGGCGGCCTGATGCTGAGCTACCGCTGCGACAACGCCTGCCGGCATTGCCTCTACCGCTGCGGACCGCATCGCCCCGACGAATGGATCGACGAGACGACGCTCGAGACCGTCTTCGCGACCTTGTCGCGCGAGCGGCAACTGTCGGGCATCCACCTCGCCGGCGGGGAGGCGACGCTGAACATGCCGCTGCTCGTGAAAGCCCTGGAGCTGGCCGGCGAGTACGGGGTTCCCATCGACTACCTCGAGACCAACGCCCGCTGGTGCGACAGCCTCGCGGCCGGACGCGAGCGGTTCGCGCGTCTCCACGCGGCCGGCCTGCGCGCGGTGCTGATCAGCGCCTCGCTGTTTCACAACGAGTTCGTCCCGGTGCGCCATACCCTCCACGCGATCGAGGCCGCGCAGGAGGTCTTCGGCGGCGGGGTGATCGTCTGGACGCCGGACGTGCTGCGCCTGCTGCTGCAGCTTCCCGGCGACGGGACGCATGCGCTGGCCGAGGCGTGCGCGCACCTGGGCATCGACGGCGACGGCGGGGAACTGTGGCGCGTGCACGCCTACCTGACGCCGGGCGGGCGCGCGGCGCAGGCGCTGGCGGCCGGCTTGACGCGCTATCCGGCCGAGCGTTTCGCCGGCCAGGCGTGCGGGAGCGAACTGCGCGCGACCGGCCATTTCCACATCGATCCGCAGGGAAATCTCTTTACCGGCTTGTGCCCGGGTATCGCGCCGGCTACGATAGAGGATCCGCACCCGGACCTGACCGCCGCGAACGCGCCGATCTTCGCCGCGCTCTGTGCCGCAGGGCCGGCGGGGCTGGTGGCGCGGGCGCGGGAGGAGGCGGGATTCGTGCCGCAGGCGGAAGGCTATATCGGCAAGTGTCACCTCTGTCTCGACGTCCGCGCGGCGCTGCAGGCGACCGGTAGGTATGATGAACTCCGCCCCGCACTCTACTATACCTGACTTCGAGGAGGACGAACTCGACCGTTTCGAGCCCCTGCCGGTGCCGCGACGGCGGCTGGGATTCCTGGCGCTGCTGCTGCTGGGCCTCTTCCTTTTCTACCTCGCGCCATCCTCTTTTTACCTGAACTACGATAACGTGTTCGAGAGCTCGGTGCTCGCCCGCTCCTTCGAGTACAGGCCGCACGCGGCGCGGTTCTGGATGCTGATCGTCGGGCATTTCGCCTCGGCGCTGCTGATCACCCGCCTGGCCGGCGCGCCGATGATCACCGTCGTCCCGCGCGGCACCACGGCGCTGGCGGTTCTGGCCTTCACCGGCTGGATCGGCTACTTCGCCGCCTGGATCATCACGCGGCGGCTGATCGAGGAGTCGCTGGACCAGTGGGTCCTGCAGGCCTGCGCGGTGGCGTATCTCGTGCTGATCGCGATCGACATCGCCGCGTGGGCGGTGGCGCGGCCGAAGGAACGGGCGCTGCTGCTGGGGCTGATGCCGGCGTTCTTCTCGGTGTTGTACCACGCCGTCGATGCCTACAATCGCACGCATTTCGCCTGGAAACGGGTTCTCGGCACCGGGCCGTTGGCGCCTCTGCGGCCGGGGCAATTCGAGGAAACGCTGTTGCGGATCGGCCGGACGCTGTTTCTGCGACCGACGTATGCGGGCGTCTTCCTGATCTTGGGGCTGCTGGCGCTGCGGACGGGGCTCTCGGTCTGGCTGACCTATCGCCGGCAGCGGAGTCTGGAGCGCGAGTTCCAGGAGGCCATGCGCGACCGACGGCAATAATCCCCCGCGAAAGAAATCCGTTCCCGACGGCAACTGGAAGCCATGATCGCGATCTACGACTCCGGCATCGGCGGCTTCAGCATCCTGCGCCAGGTCCGGCGAGAGCTTCCGGGCGCGCCGCTGGTGTATCTGGCCGACCAGGCGCACGTCCCCTACGGCGAGCGCTCGCTGGAGGAGATCCTGGAACTGGCCACCGGCGCCACGCGCTGGCTGCTGGCGCGGCGGGCGGAAGTGGTCGTCCTGGCCTGTAACGCCGCCTCGGCCGCGGCGTTGTACACGCTGCGCGGGATGTTCCCCGAAACGCCGTTCGTGGGCATGGAGCCGGCGGTCAAGCCGGCCGCGGAGAAGACCGCCTCCGGCAAGGTCGGTGTGCTGGCCACGGCCGCGACTTTACAGGGCGGGCTCTTCCGGAGCGTGGTCGAGCGTTTCGCCGCCGGCGTGGAGGTGTTGGCCAAGCCGTGTCCGGGGCTGGTCGAGGCGATCGAGAGGGGCGAGGCGGATACGCCGGCGTGGCGCGCGCGCCTGCAGGGTTGGCTCGAGCCGCTTAGGGCGGCGGGGATCGACCGCCTGGTCCTCGGCTGCACGCATTATCCGCTCTGTATACATTTAATAAGGGAGCTTGCCGGCCCGAAAATCGAGGTGCTCGACCCGGCGTCGGCGGTGGCGCAGCAGGTCGGGCGCGTCTGGCCGGGGGAGAAGGACGGCGCGGCGGAACCTATACATTATTATACCACCGGCGATCCGGCGCTGCTGGGGCGGCAGGCGCGGCAGTATCTGGATGAAGCCGCCCCGCGCGTGATCCCGCTCGCCTGGGACGCGGCGCGACAGAACCTAAGGACCCGTTAAGCAATAATTTCAGAAATCCCGAACTTATTGCTTAACGGGTCCTAAGCCAAAGCTGACTTGACGCGAGGCCGTGGCGGGAGTATGGAGGGGATGTCCGCCTCCCGGGAGAACCGCATGCTCCGCGCCGGTTACGCCAGTATCGAGATCACGCCGCACGCCGACGTCCCGTTGGCCAATGCCCCGTTCCGCCGGGCGCGCAACCTTTCCACCGGCAACGACGGCGTCCACGATCCGCTCTGCGCGCGCGTGCTGGTGCTGCGCGACCCCGAGGCCGTCACCGTCCTGGCCAGCGTGGACGTCTGCCGGCTGGAGACCCGGCTGGCGCGGCATCTCAGGCGCGTCATGGCCGAACTGGTGCGCACCGATATAGAACACGTCATCCTCGCCGGCACGCGTTCGGCGCACGCGCCGATTCCCCGCTACCGTGGCAACGGCAGGAACGACGAGGCGAACGACGCCTCGGTCGAGATCGCCTACGCCGATTTTTTGGAAGAGCGCTTGCGTGAAGCGGTGATCCTGGCCGCGGCGCAGAAGACGCCGGTGCGCGTGGGCGTCCGCGAGGCGCCGCTGGGCCTGGGATATATCCGGCGGGTGCCGAGCGAGGACGGGCTGCGCTACGGCTGGAATCTCGACGAGACCCCGGAACTCCGGCCGCGGGGAGTCGCGGACCCGGTCTGCACGGTGATCCTCTTCGAGCAGGACGGCGGACCGCGGCGGTGGGTTCTCTGGAGCCTCGGCGCCCAGCCGGGCACGCTCGGCGAGGCGTGCAACCTCGTCAGCGCGGATTTTCCCGGCGCGACGGCGCGCCTGCTGGAGCAGTTCGAGCCCGAGAGCCGCGCGCTCTTCTTTCTCGGCGCCGCTGGCGACGCCCAGCCGTGGGTCTCCGGACAGACCGACCCGGCGCAGCTCGAGCCGGTCGCGTTCGCCGCCGCGGGCATGGTCAACCTGCTGGCGCGCTCGATTCGGCCGCAAGCTGTCGACGGGCCGGTGCTGACCGCGGGCAAGACGGTCACGCTCGGGGAACTCGAATACGACCTCACCGCCTGGCGTATCGGCGACGCCTACCTCTGCGCGCTGCCGGGCGAACCGTTCGGCGAGCTGGCCACGGACCTGCGCCAGCGTCTGGACGGACCGCTGCTGCTGGCCGCCTGCGCGAACGGGTATACCGGGTATTGGCCGACAGCCTCGACATTCGAGGAGGGGGGGCACGAGGTCGAGGAGGCGTTACGCTTTGGCGTCGAGGCCGGCTCGGGCGAGCGGCTGATGGCGATGACCGCGGCGCTGACGGGCAGCCTCGTGCCGCAGAACGCGTGACGCGCGCTTGTAATCTTCCCCCGTGTTTGCTATCTTGCCCGCGGTAGGTCGCGCGCGCGGCTTTCACGACATGACGACTGTACCCATCCTGACGGGAACCTGCCGATGAGTTGCGAGACGGAAGACGCGGCGCTGCTGCGCGAGCAGTTGCGCCAGGCACGGGCGGAACTGGCCGAGGCGCGCGCGGAGACGGATCGCCTGCGCCAGCTCCTCGACGGGCTGATCGATCTCAATCCGCTGGCCATCGGCATCACCGACGCCGAGGGGTATCCGCTCCGCGGCAATCGCGCGGTCAAGCGCTATTTCCGCCGCGCGCAACTGCCGCAGCATCCGTTCTTCGAGGAGCCGGTCTTCCGCCGCCACTTCACCGACGAGGACTTCGACCGCCTCCGCCGTGGCGAGTGCGCGTTGCGGCGGGAGCTGCGCTTCGACCGGCGCGAACTGGATCCCGAGGCCGGGGACGGGCAGGTCGATATCGACGCGGTCGTCTTCCCGCTGCTCGACGCCGCCGGCGCGGTGCGTCACTTCGCCATGCTCATCGACGATATCGGCGACCGGCGCCGGGCCGAGGAGGAGGTGAAAGCCAGGGACGTTTTTATCCGCACCCTCGTGGACAACCTCCCCTTCGACATGTACGCCATGGACATCAACGGCCGCTATACCATGCAGAACGCGACCAGCCGCCGCAACTGGGGCGACGTGGTCGGCAAGCGCGTGGCGGACCTGGGGCTGCCGCCGGAGGTGGAGGCGCGCTGGCGCGCGGAGGACGCGCGTGTCCTGCGGGGCGAGGTCGTGCGTTCGGAATACTCCGCGACCGTCGCTGGCGAGGACCGCGTCGTCGAGAGCGTCATCGCGCCGCTCATGGGCGACCGGGAGATCCGCGGCGTCATCGGCGTGACCATGGACGTGACCGAGCGCAAGCGCGCGGTCGCGGAACTGGAGGCCCGCGTCGACGAGCGGACCCGGGAACTGCGCGAAGCCTGCGACCGGCTGCGGGCGAGCGAGGAGCGGCTGCGCGAGGTGATGGACGCCTCGCGCGACATCTTCTTCCATGTCGATCTGCGCGACGAGCGGATCATTTATCTCAGCCCCGCCTGCGAACGGATCACGGGCTATCCCGTCGAGCAGGTCGTCGAAGCGGGCTTGCGGTTTGTCTGGAGCCGCACCCATCCGGACGACCTGAAGGCGCTGCAACACCCGCCGCTTCCCGCCGACGAGGTGCGCGCGGGCGTGCGGGAGAAGCTGAATGAGACGGAGTTCCGTGTGCGCAGCCGCGAGGGCCGTTACCTCTGGTTGCGCGGCTGGCGCACCGTACGCTACGACGAGCACGGCCAGCCCGTCGCCGCCATCGGCGTGCATCGCGACGTCACCGTGCGCAAGGCCGCCGAGGAAGGGCTGGAGCTTATGCGCCGGACCCTGGACCGCACCGAGGTTTCGGTCTTCTGGGTCTCGCCCGACGGGCGGATCCGCTACGCCAACGACGCGGCCAGCCGGACGCTGGGCTACAGCTCGGGCGAGCTCCTGCGCATGAAGGTGGAGGAGTTGAATCCCGAACTCGACGGCCCGGCCTGGGCGGCGTGGGTGGAGCGTTTGAAGAGCTATGGCGCGATGACCATGGAACGCCAGATGCAGGCCCGCGACGGCCGCATCATTCCCATCGAAATCCATGCCGACTACATCCGCTTCCGTGGCGAGGATTACGTCTTCGCCTTCATCCAGGACATCGCCGAGCGCAAGCGGACGGAGGAGGATCTGCAGCAGGCGCTGGCGACGCTGGAGCAGCGCGTCCGGGAACGCACCGCGGAACTGGAGGCCGAGCGCGAGCATTTCCGTTCGCTGATGCGCCACGCCGAGGGCTTCGCGATCTTTCGTCTCGCGGTCGATCCGGACAATCGCCTCGACACCGGGATCGTCTTCGTCAGCGATTCGCTCGACCGGATGCTCGGCGGGGTCGACCTGAACGACTTCCCGGCCTGGCATGCCAACATCCACCCCGAGGACCGCGAGGTCATGCTCCGCGCCAGCCGGGAAGCCATCGTCGAAGCGCGCCATTTCGAACAGGAGTTCCGCGTGGTGCTGGCGGAGGATACGCGCTGGCTGCGCACGATCTCGGTGCCGGTGCTGGACGAGGCGGGGCGCGCGACCTACTACAACGGCATTATCCTCGATATCACCGAGGCCAAACGCGCCGAGGCGGAGATCCAGAAGTCCCGCGCCAACCTGCTGGCGCTGGTGGAGAATCTCGACGGGTACATCCTCTTCTGCGACAACGAGGGCAAGCCGATTATCTTCAACAGCGCCTACGCGGGCATGATCGAGTTCGCCCTCGGCGTGAAGATGCGCCCGGGCCTGAAGCCGCATACCCTCATCCCCGATCCGCAGGAGCGCGTGCGCTGGGACGAATACCACCGCCGCGTGCTCGCGGGCGAGCGCTTCCGCATCGAGTTCACCCACGAGTTCGCCCCCGGCGACGTGCGTTACTTCGAGTTCTCCTACAACCCCGTCGTCCAGGACGGGAATATCGTCGGATTCTCCGAGTTCTCCCGCGACATCACCGCCCGCAAGGAAGCGGAGAAGGCGCTTATCCGCGCCGAACGGCTGGCGGCGGTGGGCACGCTCGCCAGCGGCGTGGCGCACGAGTTCAACAACCTGCACCAGGTCATCCTCGGCTGGACGCAGATGCTGGAGATGGACGCGGAAATTTCCGCGTCCGCGCGCACCGCCATCGACCGCATCCTCAACGCCAGCAAGCGCGCGGCCAGTATCACCGAGAACCTGCTCGTCTACACCCGCCGGCGGCTGGGCACGCACGCGGGCGCCTCGCTCTCGCAGGTCGTGCTCGAGACGCTGGATCTGGTCCGGCGCGAGTACGAGTCCGACGGCGTGGAGTTCCGCCTGCGCCTGGCGTCGGTGCCCGAGTCGGTCATGGACACCGGCGCTGTCGGGCAGGTGGCGATGAACCTGATCATCAACGCCGGCCACGCGCTCCTGGGGCGGGAGGAGAAGGTCATCACTCTCGCGACCGGCGAGGAGGCCGGCCGGCTCTTCCTGCGGGTGAGCGACACCGGCTGCGGCATCCCCGCCGCGGACCTGCCGCAGATCTTCACGCCATTCTTCAGCAGCAAGGGCGAACATGCCGTCGGCGAGACGCCGCAGGCCGCCGTCCGCGGCACCGGCCTGGGCCTCAGCGTCTGCCATACCATCGTACAGCAGCATGATGGGGAGATTGCCGTCGAAAGCGAGGTGGGCCGCGGCACGACCTTCACCGTCTATCTGCCGGTGGTGCAGGCCGAGGACGCACCGCCGACGCAGCCGGCGGCGGATCTGCTGGCCCGCTGGGGCGGGCGGCGCGTGCTGGTCGTCGACGACGAGGCCGACGTCTGCGAACTGATCCGGTTGGTGCTCGAGCGCGCCGGACTGGAGGTGGTGCTCGCGCATAACGGCAAGGTGGGGCTCGAGGCGCTGCGGCAGGAGGCGCCGGACCTGGTCATGGTCGATCTGCAGATGCCGATCATGGACGGCGGCGAGTTCCTGCAGGCGCTGAAGGCGGAGAAACACCGGGTTCCGGTGCTGGTGATGACCGGCCGCCGCCGCCCGGGAGTCAACGACCGGCTGGTCGAAACCCGCGCCGACGCGTTCCTGGCCAAGCCGTTCGGCTACCAGGAGCTGCTGCGGCAGGTGACGGCGCTGCTCGCGCAGCAGGCGCAATCCTGAAACACGCCGGAGATTCTTTATCGACAGGATGCGATCGGCGCCGTTGCGGGCATGGCCGGGCCATACGGGTGCGGCGTCCGCGCCGCCATTTACATTGGGTAACGTCAACACGTTACACGGCCGGGCGCGCGTAAAGAAACCTGCTTTCGGGGTGCTTCCAAACGTTTCGTTACGTCTTTTTTTGCCGCGTACACAGGGGGTGCAAGGTTTTGTTCCGGCCTTTTCCGTAGGGTTTCCGTTCTTTTTTTTTTGCTTTTTTCTTTCTTTCGCAAGCTTTTCCCGCTTCGGTTATCTCCGGAAATCTGACCCGAGTTGATCGAAACGACTTCAGATCGGGCGATATAAATGCCGTAATAGCAATATAAACCGCGATTATCGCTCGCGACAGGGGCGAATAATGGTTTCCTAACGTGACAGGATCCGGGGGCCGGCCATAATGCGGCCACCTTCGACCGTGCGGTTTTTTTTCGGTCCTGGCGCGGAGAAATGCTGAAAGGCTGGTGAAAATTTGGGTAAAAGATTTTGGAAAAAGTCTATTGACAATCGGTGCCGGGTTGGGATAATTCCCGGCAACTTGATTCGCGGCTCCGTGGGAGGTATGTCGAGAATCGGGGGTTCAGGGGAGTAAGTTCGTTTTTTCGGTGACCCGCTGAGGGCACCACAGGGTTTGAGTAAAGGAGAATGGGATGAAAGTGCTTCGTTGGGGAGTGAGTGCCGCCATCGCACTTCTCTTCGTCACCGTCAACGCCAAGGCCGGCGACGACGAGATTGAAGAGATGAAGAAGAAGATGGCCGAAATGAACCAGGAAATGCAGGAAATGCGTCGTTCGATGGACGCCGAGCGCGCCATGGCCGGCGGCGGCGCGCCCGAAGCCCTCATGGGCAAGGCGAAGAAGGGCACCATCAAGATCGGCGGCGACGTCCAGACCGGTTACAGCTGGCAAGCCGTCGAGGATCGTCACGGACGTGAAGATCCGGGCTTCGCCTCCAAGGCCCGTTCGCACGACTCGGGCTGGCGCAACAACGGCATGTCGTTGAAGTTCAACATTTACTTCACCGACGACGTTTCGGGCTACATCAAGCTCG
Source organism: uncultured Planctomycetaceae bacterium (assembly GCA_964457365.1). GTDB lineage: Bacteria > Planctomycetota > SZUA-567 > SZUA-567 > SZUA-567 > CAYWFP01. The sequence continues at coordinate 19,117 of CAYWFP010000035.1, read as the reverse complement.
ATCTGGACGATAACGGTATGGATGCCGACGGCTACGGCGGCAACGACATCGTCGAAGAAGCGTGGGCGAAGTGGAAGAACATCTGCAACACCGGCGTCGACCTCAAGGTCGGTAAGATGGAAGTCCCCTACGGCATGGACGAGGCCGGCGGCAGCCACGGCACCGACGGCTTCTCGCACGGCGGCGGCGGCACCGACCTCTGGAGCAATATTCACAGCGGCATCCACGCCATCGGCGAGGAAGACAACCAGTACGGCGCGCAGCTCAGCTACGGCTGGAAGGATCTGCTCAAGTTCGACTTTGCCGTCTTCAGCGACGCGCACGGCACCGCGTGGGACGGCCAGGCCAACGACAGCGGCTTCGAGTCGATGTGCGGCACGATCACCTACACCCCGATCGAGGGTCTGCACCTGGAAACCGGCGCTATCCGTCTGGAAGACCGGTCGGAAGGCCAGCAGTTCGCCTACAATGCTGATGCTAACGTAAACAGCCCGAGCGGCACCGGCACCCCGGTCGGCTACGGCCAGAACGCGACCAGCGTCGCGTATGAGTGGAGCGTCGGCGGCAAGTACAAGTTCAAGCCCATCCCGATGATGATCCACGCGGAATACCTTCGCACCTGGAACCCGGGCAACCTCAAGGGTGCCGTCGCCAATACCATTACCGCCGGTATCGACTACGACATCACCGAGAAGCTCGGCATGTCCCTGCGCTACGACTGGGAAAACACCGAACTGCCGCAGGGCGGCGATGCCTTCAACGGCCAGTTCGGTTTTCTCCGCTACCAGGCCGACTACGACTATGAGTTCACCCGTGTCGGTGGTGCGCCGGCTGCTGGTTCCTATATCTACTACAACCAGCCCAACCCGTACATGATTCCGGTCGACATCGACGAAGAGGATGTCATGGCCGTCTCCATCGCCTTCACCTACGACTTCGGCAACGGCCTCGACCTCTGCGCCGAGTACGGCCACCAGTGGTACTGGCGGACCGTGAACCACACCATGTACAGCGAGTACGTCAATGATCTGCGCGGCAGCAATGCCGGCGAGATCGCCAACGTCACCGGCGTCGATCTGGACACGAGCGAGGAAGCGCGCAACGCCGATTACTTCCAGGTCTGGCTCGGCTACTCGTTCTAGGCAATACCCGCTCTGAGCAGCGCAAGTCACGGAGGGCCCGGCACGAGCCGGGCTCTCCTTTTTTGTCGCAAGCGGCGAAAACCCGGTCTGCCGCCGCCGTGAAATTCTTGCAACAAAGCCGCCCCAACGTTACTATTGGATGCCAACGGATATATCCGAAGTTGCCGGATCGATTCCCGCCCGTTAGCGAGCCCTACCGTCGCGACGGGCGTTTTATCCGCATTTCCGACAATCGAAAATGGAGAAACGTCCATGGCGCGACTGGTGATGGAGCGGGAAGGACGCACCCAGGAATACGAACTCGCGGACGAGACCACCATCGGCCGGAGCTCCGGCAACACCATCCGCGTCCCGACCGGCAAGGCCTCGCGCCAGCACGCGCGCATTCTGCGCGACAACGGCGGCTTCACCATCGAGGATTTGAAGAGCTCCAACGGCACCCTTGTCAACGACAAGAAGATCGCCGCCAAGACCAGGCTCGCCAGCGGCGACATCATCCGCATCGGCGACGCGCAATTCCATTTCATCGACAAGGTCGAGGACCCGCTGATCGGGACGCACCTGGACAAGTACCACATCCTCGAGCGCCTCGGCGCCGGCGGCATGGGGTCGGTCTACCGCGCCAAGCAGGTCAGCCTCGGCCGCGACGTGGCGATCAAGGTCATGCGCCCGGATCTGCTGGACAAGCCCGGGTTCGCGGACAATTTCCGGCGCGAGGCGCAGCTCGCGGCGAGCCTGCAGCATCCGAACATCATCGGCATCTACGACTTCGGCCGCGAGAACGACGTCTGCTTCTTCAGCATGGAGTTCGTCGACGGCGAGAACCTGATGGACCGCCTGCAGCGCGCGCAGGTGCTGCCGGCCGAGGAGGTGATGGCTTTCGCGGCACAGGTCGTCGCGGCGCTCGATTACGCTCACGGCAAGCGCATCCTGCACCAGGACATCAAGCCGCAGAATTTGATGGTGGATCGGGCGGGGCGGATCAAGATCGCCGACTTCGGGCTGGCGCGGATGATGCAGTACGGCGAGAACGCGACCGGGCCGACCATGGGCACGCCGCAGTACGTCCCCCCGGAGGTGGTCCGCCGCAGCCCGCCGGACCCGCGCAGCGACATCTACAGCCTCGCGGCGACCATGTTCCACCTGTTGACCGGCCGCCCGCCCTATAACGCCGGCAACGCCAGCGAGATCGTCCGGCGCCACCTGGAGGACCCGGTACCCGATCCGCGTTCGGTGCGGGCGGACGTGCCCGACGCCTTGGCGGAACTGGTGATGCGGGGTTTGAGCAAGGATCCGGCCAGGCGTCCGGCGACCGCGGCCGAGTTCCGGCAGACGCTGGAGGAGCTGCGCCAGGGCGGGAGCGTTCCGGCGGCCACCCCCGGCGCCGGCGCGCCGCCGACGCCCAGGCGGGTGACCGAGAAGATGCCCGGTTCGAGCGCGACGGACAGCCTGCCGCGCGTCCGCGGCACGCGGACCCCGTTGATCGCGGGGATCGTGATCGCCGTCGGCGTGCTGGCGCTGCTGGTGGGACTCTTCTTCTATCGCGATTACGCCCACAAGCAGAAGGCGAGGCGGCTTTACCAGCAGGCGGTGAGTCACAACGAGAACGCCCGTCCCGACGAAGCGCTGGAACTGCTCGAGACCATCGTCCGTGGCTACCGCGACACCCCGGTGGCCGAACAGGCGCGAACCTTGCGCGAGGAGATTCAGGAGGAACGCTCGCAGGAGAAGGAACTGCGCAGCGAGATCAGCCGCATCCGCATGCGCTTCCAGGTCAACCTGCTCTCGGCCGGTGAGGCCAAGGCGCAGTTGAACGCCCTCTTCGACCGTCCGGGCGTTACGCCCGAGATCCGCGCGGAGATCGAGGACACGCTGGCCGGCATCGCCCCGCGGGAGGCCGACACCGACCCCGATGACGGGGGCGAGCAGCCGACGTTCACCGAGGCCGAACGCGAGTGGCGCGAGGTCGAGGCCGTGGCCAAGCAACGCCTCGCCGAAGACAAGCTGGCCGAGGCCAAGCGCATGGTCGAGCGATTCCGTGACGGCACCGAGGACGCGGACGTGAAAATCGAGGCGGCCAAGGTGCTCGAGCAGATCGACAAGCGTATCGCCGAATACGGCCAGGAGAAGTACGAAAGCGGACATGCCGCGCTCGCCGCCGGCGAGAAAGCCAAGGCGCGCCGCGAGTGGATGAGCGTGCTGCAGGCCGTGCCGGGGACCGACTGGGCGGAGAAGGTCGCACGCGAGATCGAAGCGCTCGACCAGGACGCCAGGAGGATCTTCTTCCGCGCGTTGCGGCAGGTCTACGACCTGGCGCGCGACCTCAAGGGCGAAGCGGCGGTGAAAGTCGCGCAAGGCCTGCGCGAGGAACTCGCGGGCTTGGCGTGGGCCAAGGAGGCGGGGGACCTGCATCAGCTCGCGGGCGGGTTGAACGAATTCCGTCGGGCGCTGAACAACGCCGTCATCGGCGAACGCACCTCGGATCCCGACGATCACGCCAGCGTCCTGGGCCTGGGGCTCTGCGAACTGCGCGTCGGCAAGGACGGGCAACTCCTGGCGATCAAGGACGAGGGGGAGCCCAAGGCGGTGTCGTGGGGCGAGGTTTCGCTGGCGGATGTCGCGCGCCTGGGCAACTACCGCGACCTGACCGATCAACAGCGTCTCGGGGGCGCATTCTACAGCCTGGCCCGGCGGCATCTGGGGCTGGTCAAGACCTATCTCAAGGAAGTCGAGTTCGGCGGCAACTACGGCCGTCTCCGGCGGCAGGTCGAAGCCCTGCGGGAGGGGCGCTTCATCGTCGAGCGCATCGCCTTCGAGGATTTCACCCGCAACCAGCGTTGGGACCCCGTCGCCGGCAGCGAGGAATGGGCTTCCACGGCCGAGCGGTTCGGCACCACCCAGCCGGGCCAGTCCGCGGCCGAGTTGCGCGGCTTGCGTTTCCATGTCAAGGATATCGCCGTCGAGTTCCGCGCCCACGCGGAGGACAGGGAGGGGCAGGCCTGCCTGGTGCTGAAAGAAAAGAAGGGCGAGCTCCTCGCCGTTCGCATCCAGGGCGGGAAGGTGCTGCTGGAGTTCACCCGCTTCGGCGAACCCGAACGCGTCAGCGCCGATCTGCCGAAGCCGGGCCAGCCTTTGAGGCTCGAGATCCGCGACGGCACGGCGGTGCTCTACCAGGAGCGGGAGGAGCTTGCGCGCCTGGACGTCTCGCGCATCTCGACATGGAACACAGTTCTCCGCCTGGAGTTGAACGATACAGCCGGGTGGTTCGACGACATCCAGATCGAGGAGGGCGACGGTCCGCTCGCCCGCGACGGCGCCCGCGGCTGATAACGCGCGCGCCGGCCCCGCTTTGCCTCTTCGCCGCCCTTGCGCGCGGCGGGCGCATCCATTACCATCGTTCAATGCGTGTCGAAGCCTACCGGGCGGGGAGGAGAACCGATGTCGGAAGAACAGAGCCAGTCGTCTGTCAAGAGTTGCGCCATCGCCGGTTGCGCGGCCGTGGCGGTGGGGCTGATCGTGGTGATCGTGCTGTTGGCGCGGCTTTTCGTGCAGTCGTCGCCGCCGGATCACGATTCGCACGCACGGCACAAGAAACAACAGGCGCCGGCCAACGCGCTCGAACTGACCTTCACCTACGGCTCGGAGAAAAAGAAGTGGATCGCCGAGGTGACCACGCAGTTCAACAACGAACGGCACAAGACGCCCGGCGGCAAGGCGATCTTCGTCCACGAGATCCCCATGGGCTCGGGCGAGTCCAAGAGCGAGATCCTGGAGGGACGGCGCGAGGTTCATGTCTGGAGCCCGGCTTCGGAGGCGTTCATCCGCCTCGGTAACGCCGAATCGCAGGCCAAGGCCGGCAACGACATGATCGGCGACACGCGGCAACTGGTGCTCTCGCCGGTGGTGATCGCCACCTGGAAGCCGATGGCCGAGACGATGGGCTGGCCCGAGAAGCGGCTGGGCTGGTCGGATATCATCGAACTGGCCAAGAAGGAGAAGGGCTGGGCCGCGCTGGGCCACCCGGAGTGGGGCGCGTTCAAGTTCGGCCACACCCACCCGGAGTATTCCAACAGCGGCCTGATCTCGCTGCTGGCGGAGGTCTACGCCGGCGCGGGCAAGCAGACGGGCCTGACGCTCGCCGACGTGGCCGAGCCCGAAACCGCCGAGTACCTGCGCTCGATCGAGCGCGCGGTGGTCCACTACGGCAGTTCCACCGGCTTCTTCGGTCGCAAGATGTTCAAGGGCGGGCCGGCGTACCTGAGCGCCGCGGTCCTGTACGAGAACATGGTCATCGAGAGTTACGAGCATGACACCGACCTGCCGATGGTGGCGATCTATCCCAAGGAGGGCACGTTCTGGAGCGACCACCCCGCGGGCGTGGTCGCCCGGCCGTGGGTCACCGAGGCGCACCGCCAGGCCGCGGAGATCTACCTCGATTACCTCATGGCCGCGCCGCAGCAGGAGAAGGCGCTGCGCTGGGGCTTCCGGCCGGGCAATCTCGAGGTGCAGGCGGGGTCGCCGGTCGACCAGGCCCACGGGGTGGACCCGGCCGAGCCGAAGACCAAGCTGGCCATGCCGCTCGCGGACGTGATGAGCGCGGTGATCGAGCTCTGGCGCGAGAACAAGAAGCACTCGAACATCGTCCTTGTTCTCGATACCAGCGGGAGCATGAAACAGCAGAGCAAGATGACCCACGCCAAGGCCGGCGCGCAGGAACTGGTCGGCATGCTCGGCGCGGAGGACCGCCTCTCGGTCATTACCTTCAGCAGCCAGGTCAACTGGTTCCCCCGGCGGAGCGTGCCGATGAGCGAAGGGCGCGAGGATATCCGCAAGCGCCTCGCCGGTCTTTTCCCCGGCGGGGCGACGGCGCTCTACGACGCCACCCACGCGGCGATGAAGTACCTGCGCGAGAATCACGACCCGGAGATGATCGCCGCCGTGGTGGTGCTCACCGACGGGCGGGACTCGGGCAAGGGGATGCGCTACGAGCAGTTGATCGCGGACATCCGGCGCTCCGCCGAAGCCGCGCCGACCCGTATCTTCACCATCGCTTACGGCGAGGACGCCGACGAGAAGCCGATGGAAGGTATCGCCGAGGCCAGCCAGGCCAAGTTCTTCCACGGCACGCCGGAGAACATCCGCGAGGTCTTCAAGGAAATCTCGACCTTCTTCTAGTACCCCGCCAAGGTTGATTTTGGCAGGGTGCCAGCCTGGTGAAAAGGAATGGCACGATGAGCGCAGGCGGTTCTTCCGGTTCCGACAACAAGATGACCTGCATCGGCGGGGCGTTCGTCTTTCTGCTGATCCTCGGCAGCCTCGCCGGCGCGGGGTACATGTTCTTCGGCGATCAGCTCTTCCCGTCCAACGACCGGCAGAACAACCGGCAGGGGAACAATTCCTCCACTTCGTCGAGTTCGAGCGGGCACCGGTACCGCGGCGACGCGGTCGAGATCGGTATCGCCTACGGCACGGAGAAGAAACGCTGGCTCAAATGGGCGGCGGAGGAATTCGAGAAGACCGCCGACGGCAAGAAGATCAAGGTCGACCTCATCCCCCGCGGCTCGCGCGAAGGCGCGCAGGAAGTGCTCGACGGCAACGAGAAGATCCACGTCTGGTCCCCGGCGAGCGCGCTGATGAAGAACTACTTCATCAACGAGTGGCAGGTCAAACACGGCGGAGGCGACCCGATCATCCGCGGCGAGTCGCTGGCGCTGTCGCCGATGGTCTTCGTCTTCTGGGAGGAGCGATACCGGGCGTTTACGCGGAAGTACGAAGCGGTGAACTTCCGCACCCTCGGCGAGGCCATGCTCCTCGACGGCGGCTGGGGCGCCATCGCCGAGAAGCCCGAGTGGGGCTTCTTCAAGTTCGGTCACACCGACCCGACCAAGTCCAACAGCGGCGGCGTGGCGCTGATCCTGATGACCTGCGAGTACCACGACAAGAGCGCCGGGCTGACGCTCGCGGACATCACCGACGTTCAGTTCCAGCAGTGGCTCAAGACGGTGGAGAACGCCGTCGCCGGCCTAAGCCACAGCACTGGCACGATGATGCGCGAGATGGTGCTCAAGGGACCGTCGTCCTTCGACGTGCTCTGCGTCTACGAGAACCTTGCCATCGACTACCTCAAGAACGCCGAGGGGCGGTGGGGCAAGCTCCATGTCGCGTATCCGAGCCGCAACATGTGGAACGACAACCCGTACTATATCCTCGACGTGCCCTGGAGCAGCAAGGAACAGCGCGCGGCGGCCGAGGCGTTCCTGGAGTTCCTGCTCCGCGAGCCGATCCAGAAGCAGGCGCTGGAGCATGGGTTCCGCCCGGCCAACGTCAAGGTGCCGGTCAAGTTCCCCGAGAGCCCGTTCGTCCGCTACGAAAGCTACGGACTGAAGATCGACATCCAGGTCGACGCCGAAGCGCCCAAGGGCGAGGTGATCGAGAATCTGCTGCATTCCTGGCAACGCAGCCGCGTCAACTGACCGCGCGACGGACGGGGCCATCATGTGGCGATACGTGAAAGCCGCGTTCTTCTGGACCCCGCGCCTGCCGGGAATGGGGCGGCTGCCGCTGAACCTGCTGGGGGTGGGCTGCCTGGGTATCCTCGGCTTCGGCCATCCGGGATTCTGGCTGCTCGCGCTCGGGCTCGAGACGGCGTACCTGTACCTCCTCTGCGCCAATCCCGGCTTCCGTGCCTGGGTCGATGCCAGGGACCTGGAGTCGGAGCTGGCACTCAAGAACCGCGAAGCCGAGAGCAAGCGCCGCGCGCTGATCGACAACCTGCCGGTCAAGGAACAGGAGCGCTTCCGCGATCTCGAGAAGAAATGCCAGGACGTGCTGATCCGGCTCCGCCGCGACAAGGCCGAGGCGTATGCCGTCGGCGGCAAGCAGGAGGCGTTCCAGAAGCTGATGTGGAGCTACCTGAAGCTGCTCATCGCCTGCAGCGGGCTGCTCCGCCTCAGCGAGGCCACCGACGAGGCCGACCTGGAGCGCGAGGTGCGGGAGCTGCAGAAGGAACTCGATGACGCCGGTCTCTCGCGCACCGCGCGCATGTCCAAGCAGGATACGCTCGAGATCTACCGGCGCCGGCTGGGGAACCTGCAGCGCCGCGAGACCGCGCTCGATGAGATCGAGAGCGACCTGCAGCGCATCGAGGCGCGGGTGGAACTGGCCTTCGAGGACGCGGCGATGCACCTAGACGAGACTTCGGTCTCGACCGATATCCGCGTGGCCAAGTTCCTCCTGGAGCCGGATCTCTTCGGCGCGGCCGAGTCGGCGGTGGTCGACCTGGACAAGGTCTACGGCGTCGAGGAGAACCGCGCCACCCCGCCGCCGCTGCCGGATACGGTGAAGGAATGAGATGGCGATCGTCTGCCCCCGCTGCGGCCGCCAGTACGATTTCACGCTCTTCCAGTTCGGCCGCGCCGTGCGTTGCGACTGCGGCGCGACGGTCGACGCGAAGGCACCGCAGTGCGCCCGGAAAGAACCGGCTAAGCCGGAGAAAGGAGAATCCGTGTCCACCAAGCGCGAAGTGGTGAAGAGAGTGCTGGAGGGGAAGAAGCCGCCGTACGTGCCCTGGTCGTTCGGCTTCACCCACGAGGCGCGGCAGAAGCTGGTCGCGCATTACCGCACCGAGGACCTGGGCCCGCATCTGCAGAACCACATCCGCGGCTTCGGCTCCGGCATCGGCTTCATGGAGCCTCTCGGCGACGACTGTTACCGCGACTACTTCGGCGCGGTCTGGAACCGTTCGCGCGACAAGGATATCGGCGTGGTCAAGGGCGAGGTGCTGCCCGAGCCGACGCTGAAGGGCTACGCCTTCCCCGATCCGAAAGCGCCCGCGCTCTTCGCCGACATGGAGAATATGGACGGCGCCGACGGCCTGCGCGTCTACCGCATCGGCTTCAGTCTCTTCGAGCGCGCCTGGACGCTGCGCGGCATGGAGAACCTGATGATGGACATGATCGAGGAGCCCGGATTTGTCCACGAACTCCTGACCGCCATCGCCGACTGGAACCTCGCCGTGGTCGAGAAGGCGCTCGAGTACGACATCGACGCGGTCTACTTCGGCGACGACTGGGGCCAGCAGCACGGCCTGATCATGGGCCCGGAGAAGTGGTGCGAATTCGTCTATCCGCAGCTGAAACGCATGTACGGCGCGGTGCGCGCGGGGGGCAAATACGTCTTCATCCACTCCTGCGGCGACGTGGACGAACTCTTCGACGATCTCGTCGCCATCGGCCTCGACTGTTTTAACCCGTTCCAGCCCGAGGTGATGGACGTCGAGACGCTGATGCAGGCCTACCGCGGACGACTGACCTTCCACGGCGGGCTCTCCACCCAGCGGACGCTGCCCTACGGCACGGCCGCGGACGTGAAACGCGAGACGGAGAAGCTCCTGGCGCTCGGGCGCGAAGGCAACTACGTCTTCAGCCCGGCGCATGCGGTCGAGGGGGACGTCCCGCTGGAGAACATGCTGGCGTTTATCGAGACGGTCAAAGCGCAGGACGGCGCGCTGTCCTGAACGTCAACCGCCAGCCAAAGACGCCGGCCGCTTCGTGCGCCAGTTCCTCCACCACCATCAGCGGCGAATAGGCCGCGTACAAAAACTGCCGCTGGCGCCGGGCGCGTTCCCATGATGGCGAGACCCGGTGGACCATTCCGCCGTATTCGCACGAAATCCATGGCACGCGATGCACGATGAAATGGCTCAGCCGCAAGCCCATATAGCTGCCGCCGTACAGCGTCAGCGCGAGCAGCACGAGGAGAATCCGCCGCGCGCGGGGGCAGTCGCGGTGCCAGACGCTCTCGGTCTCGTCATGCCTCGTCGGCATCGATTCCTGTTCCATGTCCGGTTCCATGAAAACGCCCCGACAACCATGCTATCGAGGCGCGTTTCGCAATGCAAGTCGTCATCTGTGGTCAGATCGCGCCGCGCCAACCCGATCGTTGATCAGCGGCGACGCGCCGTCAGTACCGGCAGTTTTCCCAGAAAAGCTCGAGCATGCATTCGTAATCCTTGACCGTCACGCTCGGCGGGATCGAGTGGTCGGACATGTAGACGTACGGCGCGCGCTGGTCGATCATGCCGCGGAGCTTGTAGAGGCATTCCTCGCGGATCCTGTCGCGGTTGCCGGATTCGAGCGCGCGGATGTCGATGTTGCCCATGAAGCAGAGCTTGTCCTTGTACTCCCGGGCCATCTCCACCACGTCCATGCCGGTCTTGGCCTCGTTGGCCTGGATGCAGTCGACGAGGTCGTTCTCGACGATCATCGGCAGGTGCGGGCGGTAGTCGCCGCAGGTGTGGAAGATGATCGGCAGCTTATGGTCGCGGAAGAAGCCGAAGAATTGCTTGTAATACGGCAGGATCAATTCGCTGAAACACGTCGGCGAGAAGAACGCGCCCTGGGTGTAGCCGAGATCCTCGTAGATGTGCATGCCGTCGGGCCTGCCGACGGTTTCGATGACGTAGCTGTAGTACTCCAGGTGTTTCTTCAGGCAGACCTGGCAGAAGTCGTGGATGAAGTCCGGGTCCTCCAGCAGGCTCTCCAGCATCGCCACGTCGCCCATGATGCGGCGCATCTCCTCGACGACGAAGGTGCCGGAGTAGACGACGAAGCGGTCGCCCGCCATCAGGTCGTTGTAGCGCCGGGTCATATCCTCCAGGTCGACGTGATCCTTCATGTCGGTGGCGAGGACGGCTTCGCGGAATTCCCTGTCCCAGACCTCGCGCTCCTCGATCATGAAGGCGATGTGCTCGGGCGTGCCGGCCTTGTGCTTCCAGTTGCGGAAGGTCGCGCCCCAGCCGCTGCGGTGGGTGATGTGCTCCTCGTCTTCCTCGACCACCGCGCAGAGGTCCGCGCGCGGTTCGGGCATGCAGCACCAGCACATGCCGACCTCGTCGAGGTTGAAGCGCTGTACCCAGTTGCCTTCGGTAATGCCCTGCTCGCCCCAGGCGTTCTCGATGATGTGCGGCCAGAAGTGTTCGTTCAGTCCGGCGCGTTCGGGAATCTCCTTGGCCAGCAGCGCCTTCATGATTTCTCGGGATGTCATCGCGTTCCTTCTCTTCTTGCGAAGGCGCGCTACGCGCGCGCCGGTTCGTATTCCCTGCAGGCCTCGACGTAGGCCAGCACGTTCGCCCACGGCACCTCCGGCTCCAGCAGGTGCGTCGGCGTCGGCCAGAGACCGCCCGCGGGGCCGGCGATGTCGAGGTTCCTCTTCACCTCGGCCTTGACCTCCTCCGGGCTTCCGAAGGGCATGGTGGTCTGCGTGCCGATGGTGCCCCAGAACGAGATGTGCCCGCCGTGCCGCGCGAAGACCTCGGCGAAGGGCATGCACTCGGGCTGGATCGGGTTGAGAATATCGATGCCGAGTTCGATGAAGTCCTCGATGAAGGGGAGCACGTAGCCGCAGGAGTGGTAGCTGATGACCAGGTTGGGGTTGATCTCCTTGGCGGATCGGATCACCTTCGCCAGCCGCGGTTTCAGCCACGTGCGGTACATCTCCTCGGACATCATCACCGTCTTCTGCATGCCGACGTCGTCGCCGAGGTGGACGTGCTCGGCGCCGGCCTCGGCGTAGGCGGCGATGGTGGCGCAGGCGTAACCGGTGATGCGGTCGAGAAGCCACGCGGCTTCGTTCTCTTCCGCGGCCATGTCCATCATCAGCCGCTCCATGCTCCTCAGGTACCACGAGCGTTCCCAGATCGTGCAGCCCATGTTAGCGCTCGGGACGAAACCCTCGGCGCGCACCTCCTCGGCGCGCCGGCGCATGCCGTCGATGTCGAAAGTATTCCCGGTATACGCCGGCCAGGGGTATTGCTCCATCTCCGCGATGCCGTCCATCTGCTCCAGCGGATGGCGCATGCGGGTCATGTGGTGTGCCGCGTCACTGCCCTTTTCGTGCGCCACGCCCCAGCCGTCGAAATGAGCTTCCTGTTGCAGGTCGGATGGGTAAAACTCGCGCCATCGTTCCGCCGGCACCGGTTCGCGGCGCGGCGGATTGCCCCAGCCGAAGCCGGCCTGGATGCCGCGCAGCGGAAATTCGAAATACACCGCCGGCCATTCCGCGCCGGTCTCGCGCCGGAACGTCTCCAGCAGCGACGGGCAGAGATTGAACTCCGGAGGGATGGATTCGAAGCCTTGACGGCGAACGAGACTGAGCCAGTTGTCACGCGGGGTCATGCCGCTCTCCTCTCGTGCAGGCGACGCGCGTCGGCGCCAGTGTTCGATTCGCGTTTACCTTAGCGAAGGGCAAGGCGAAAGCGTAGCGGAATTTTGCGGTTTTCTCATTTTTTCGTGCCGGGAGACGATTCTGCGATGACCCGAGTAGTCCGGGTTGCACGGCGCCATCACGTGACCGGGGTGGAGTTGGCAGACTGCATAGTCGGCGAAAACCTTGCGCCCTTTTCGCGTTTTTGCTATGGTGGACGCGTTCGGACCGCTCCCGCCCTTGGAACCAAGGCTCCGGGAAGTCCCTTAACTTCCGTATCGAAGGGAAGTTACGCGCGTTTCTCGCCCCTCGACAACGAGGCGCGTTCATGCTGGTACCGGATGCGCAGCCTGCAGCGGAGCGGGTTATCCCGACTGACAGCGCCAGCGAAACGGTCAAACGATCGGCTGACTTGTCGGTTGATTCCTTCTTTTCCCGTCCGCTGTTCGAGCGCGTCTGGCGCAAAACACCCAACTGGTTGTCCTGCCTGGTGTTACCTCTGCAGCATGGCAACGGGATCTGATTTTATTCGTCTTTCGGGTTCTCCGGCTCGTCTGTTGTTGACGGTTGCCGGTCGGCCTTGTCACGGGTTAATACGGAAAAGGACGCGATGAGCCAGATCGAGGTGAAGAACCTGACCAAGATCTTCGGGCTGCATCCCGAGCCTGCGCTGAAGATGATGCAGGCGGGGAAGAAGCGCGACGAGATCCTGGAGAAGACCGGGCACACCCTGGGCGTCGCCGAGGCGTCGTTCGCGGTGGAGAAGGGCGAGATCTTCGTCATCATGGGCCTCTCCGGCAGCGGCAAGTCGACGTTGGTGCGGTTGATCAACCGGCTGATCGAACCGACCGCGGGCAACGTCACCGTCGATGGCGAGGACGTCACGCGCATGGATCAGCAGAAGCTGCTGGACCTGCGGCGGCACCGCATGAGCATGGTCTTCCAGCGTTTCGCGCTCTTCCCGCACCGGACCGTGGTCGAGAACGCGTCGTACGGCCTGGAGGTGATGGGCGTGGACTCGAAGACCCGGCGCGAGAAGGCCTACGAGGTGCTGGAGATGGTCGGCCTCAAGGGCTGGGAGGAGCGGTACCCGGGGCAACTCAGCGGCGGCATGCAGCAGCGCGTCGGCCTCGCGCGCGCCATCACCGTCGACCCGGAGATCATTCTCATGGACGAGGCGCTCAGCGCGCTGGACCCGCTGATCCGCAAGGACATGCAGAACGAGATCATCGACCTGCAGCGCAAGCTCAAAAAGACCATCCTCTTCATCACGCACGATCTGGACGAAGCGATCAACATGGGCGACCGCATCATCCTGATGAAGGACGGCTGGATCGTGCAGCAGGGCACCGCCGAAGAGGTGCTGACCAATCCGGCCAACGATTACGTCGAGCGCTTCGTCGAGGACGTGGACATGAGCAAGATCATGACCGCGCACACGATCATGAAGAAATCGCACGACGTGGTCCACCTCAACGACGGCCCGCGTACCATCATGCACAAACTGCGCGAGGCGGGGCTCTCCACGCTCTTCGTCGTCGACTCGCACGGCGAGCTCAAGGGCATCGTCCGCGCCTCGCGCGTGCGCGAGTTGCTGGACCAGGGCGAGAAGGACACCGTGAACTATATCGAGTCCGAGGTGAAGACCGCGCAGTTCTACACGCCGCTGCAGGAGATCGTGCCGAAGATGGCCGAGAACTTCGACCCGGTGGCGGTGGTCGACGAACGCAAGCGCCTCAAGGGGGTGATCGTGATGGGGACGCTGATGGCCGGCCTGGCCGAGGGGGCGCGTACGACATGAACAACGAGATTCCGCAAATCCCGCTCAGCCGGTGGGTCGCCTGGTTTATCGAGGGGCTGCAGTGGCTGATCTCCGATTTCACGCGCTTGATGTCCGAGTGGATATCCGCCGGCGTCAAGGCCTTGACCGGCGGGTTGATGGAGCCGCCGGTGGTGCTGGTCGTTGCGGTGGTGATCGGCATCGTTATCTGGCACCTCACGGGCGACAAGTGGCGCAGCTTCGTCACCGCGGCGAAGATCGCGGGGCTCTGGCTGCTGCAGTCGTTGCCGGAACTCGGCGCCGAGCGTTATCTGGTGGCCATCGAACGCCATTACCGAGACCTGCCGAAGACCGACCGGCCGCCGCCGAACGAGGTGCTGGAATGGATCGCCGCGGGGCAGCTGAGCCAGCCGCTGGGGCTGGTGGCGCTGGTGCTGGGCGTGATCCTGATCTGGCGGGTGACCGAGAAGCCAGTCGCGGCGCTGGTGACCGGCGTGCTGACGGGGCTCGGACTCTACCTGGCCTTCTACACCCCGCCGGAGAGCATCTACGGCTGGTGCGAGCTCTCGCTGCCGTGGTTCGAAGGCTCGTGGAATCCGCTGGCGTTCCTGCTGCACGCGTGGTATCCGCAAATGGTTTCCTTGCTGATGCTGGTGATTCTCTGCTGGTGGGTCAGCGCCAAGCGCGGGCTGGTGGTCTTCGCGGTCCTGGGCCTGCTGTACATCTGGAACCAGGACCTCTGGGAGCCGGCGATGCAGACGCTCTCGCTGGTCTTCGTCTCCACGCTCATCGCCATCAGCCTCGGCATCCCGCTGGGCATCCTCGCCTCGGTGAGCAAGAGCTTCGAGCTGGTCATCAAGCCGATCCTGGACTTCATGCAGACGCTGCCGGCCTTCGTCTACCTGATCCCGGCGATCTTCTTCTTCGGTACGGGGCGGACCGCGGCGATCATCGCCACGGTGATCTTCTCCATGCCGCCGGCGATCCGCCTGACGCTGCTGGGCATCCAGCAGGTGCCGGCGGACCTGGTGGAGGCGGCCGACGCCTTCGGCACGACCAAGGGGCAGAAGCTGATCAAGCTGCAACTTCCGCTGGCGCTGCCGTCGATTCAGGCCGGGGTGAACCAGACGGTGCTGCTGGCCTTGTCGATGGTGGTCATCGCCGCCATGATCGGAGCCAAGGGGCTCGGCAGCGAGGTGTGGAAAGCGATCCAGCGTTTGCTGATCGGCTCGGGCTTCGTCAACGGTATCGCCATAGTCATCCTGGCCATCCTGCTCGACCGGACGCTGCAGACCGTCAGCGGTACGCCGGGCGAGAAGGGAAAGCACTGAGTGAGATGCCGCCGGCGGTGTGCGCCGACGGCTTGAAGTTGTACTGTTGAGAGGATTGCCGCCGCGGGTAGGGCATAGGGGTGCTCAGGGGCCGCGGCGGCGCAGAAGAAGGAGAGAAGCATGAATCGTTTCGTGAGCTGGGCATGCGGCATCGTTCTGGCGGCGCTGATGCTGACGCTGCTGGGCGCCACGCCGACGCGCGCGGCGGAGAAGGGGCCGGTGAAGCTCTGTTACGTCGAATGGTCCTGCGCCACCGCGAGCACGCACGTCTGCAAGGCCGTCATCGAGGAGAAGCTCGGGTACGAGGTCGAGGTCACGCCCGTCAGCGCCGCGGTGATGTGGCAGGCCATCTCCACGGGCGACCAGGACGCGATGACCACCGCCTGGCTGCCGGTGACCCACGAGGACTATTTCAAGAAGACCAAGGAGAACATCGTCGACCTCGGCCCCAACCTCGAGGGCGCGGGGCTCTTCCTGGTCGTGCCGAAGTACGTCGCCGTCGATTCGATCGCGCAGATCAACGAGAACGCCGATAAGTTCGACAAGAAGATCATCGGCATCGATCCCGGCGCGGGCCTGATGAAGAAGGCCGAGGAAGCGATCAAGAAGTACAAGATGGACAAGATGGAGCTGATCGAGGGCAGCGGCGCGGCCATGACCGCGGCGCTCAAGAACGCCATCGAGCGCAAGGAGTGGATCGTCGTCACCGGCTGGGCGCCGCACTGGAAGTATGCCCGCTGGCAACTGAAGAACCTCGAGGATCCCAAGGGCGTCTTCGGCGGCAAGGAAACGATCAACACCATCGTCCGCAAGGGCCTGAAGAAAGACATGCCCGACGTCTACATGTTCCTCGACAACTTCCACTGGACCATGGACGACATCGGCGAGGTCATGGCCATGAACGCCGAGGAAGGCGCGGATCCGAGCGAGTCGGCGAAGAAGTGGGTCGCGGACAACCCGGAGAAGGTCAAGGCCTGGTTCAAGGGCTTCAAGAAGTAACGCGCGCGGCATTCGGCTGTCGACGCCAGCGCCCCCGTCCTCGCGGCGGGGGCGTTTTTTCGTGCGGGCGGACGACGATTCAGCAGACGGTCGGTTCGGGAAACTCCATCGCTTCGACGAAGGCGTCCTGGAAGTCCGCGCGCCCGGAGAGTTCGAGGTAGCGCGTCTGGTGGCTGATCGCCTCGGCCTTCTCGAGCATGCCGCGCGAGAGCAGGCAGAGCCGCGCGCCGGCCAGCGCGGCATTGCCGACCGCGCGAACCTTCCGCGGTGGGATCGACGAGGGCAGCAGCCCCACCCGCAGCGCGCTTTCGGGGCGGAGGTAGCTGCCGAAGGCGCCGGCGAGGTGGATCGTATCCAGCGCGGCGGGCTCCAGGCCGGCCTGGTCGAGCATGACCATCACGCCCGCGGCGACCGCGCCCTTGCTGAGCTGGAACTCACGCACGTCTTTCTGCGTCAGGCTCACCCGCGGGGCGCCGTTGCCTTCGGCGAGGACGAAGAGGGGGCCGTTCTCGTCCTCCTGCACCCGTGCGACGATCGCCGGCGGCAGGTCCGGCAGTTCGTCTTCGATCTCGTCCGGATCCAGCAGCCGCCCCGTCTCGTCGAGCACCCCGGCATCGAGCATCGCCGCCAGGGCGTCCAGGAGCCCCGTGCCGCAGATGCCGCGCGCGGGCGCGTCGTCGACGGTGCGCACCTCCAGGCCGTCCGCGCCCAGCCGCACGCTGTTGATCGCGCCGGTGCTCGCGCGCATGCCGCAACTGATGCGCGCACCCTCGAAGGCCGGCCCCGCGGCGGTGGAGCAGGCGATGGTCTCGCCGTTGGCGCGCAGGGCCATCTCGCCGTTGGTGCCCACGTCCAGCAGCAGCACCGGCTTCTGGGATTCGTGCACCTCCTGCGCGAGCATTCCCGCGACGATGTCGCCGCCGACGTAGGCGCTGATGTTCGGCAAAGCGTAGAACTGCGCCCGGCGGGCGGTGCCGAAGCCGATTTCCTCGGCGCGGACGTGGATGCCGCGCAGCACCCCGGCGATGAACGGCGTCTCGGCGATCCACGTCGGATCGAGCCCGAGCAGCAGGTGGTGCATCGTGGTGTTGCCCGCCGCGGCGATGCAGTAGACGAGTTCGGTGTCGACGCGGGCGAGGTCGCAGACCTCCAGGACGATCTCCTGCAACGCCTCGACTACCAGCCGCTGCAGCTCCCGCCGCTCGTCGCGGCCGGTCCGGGCGTGTTCGATGCGGCTGATCACGTCGTCGCCGCGGACGGCCTGCGGGTTGGTCCGCGCGCCCACGCCCAGCGCCTCGCCGGTGGCCAGGTCGAAGAGCGCGCCGGCGATGGTGGTCGTGCCGATGTCGAAGGCCACGCCGTAGACGCGCGGGTTCTCCGCGTACGGGTCCACGCCGATCAGCTCGTCGCCGTCGGTGACGGCGGTGATGCGGAAGTCCAGCTCGCGCAGCCGCCGCGGCAACGCTTGCAGCAGCGCCACCGGGCAGCGCGGATAGCCGTCCATATGCAACGCCCGGGCGATGCGACCGAGGTCGCACTTCTGATCTTCCAGCGACGGCCGTTCCATGGCCAGCGGGTGCGCGGTGATCGTCGGCTCCAGCAGCGCGTCGCGGCCGCCGAACTCGGTGAGGACGACGTTGCGCACCGCCGCGTCGTGCGGCGTCTCGACCACCAGGTCGCCTTGCACCGGCACCAGGCATGCCAGGCGCCAGCCCTGGGCGATCTCCGCGGGGCTGAGCGCGTGCTCGCAGCCGCGGCTGGGGGGGGCGTCACCCTCGACCACGCGCACGCGGCACTTACCGCAGAGGCCCTTGCCGCCGCAGGAGGCCGGCACGGAGATCCCGCCGCGCTGTGCCGCCTCCAGGAGCGTGTCGCCCTTGGTGACGATGACGGCGATGTCGCGGGGAAGAAACGTGACCACGGGCATGGCGGATTCCTGCTGATGCGAGATCGGTTGTCGCAGTTGAGACCCGCCGGAGCGGATCGGGTTACAGCGGTTGCGAAAAAAACGGAACCGGAACCCGCGGCCGGGCCCCGGTCCGATGCGTGCCGCGCGTCACTAGGTCCTGTCTGAAAACCCGGGCGAGCCGAATGGATCGACCCGGCGTGGCGGCTTCAAGGCGCGCCGACAAAGCGACCTGAAGGTCGGTGCGAAGGCGCAACGAAGAAGACGGCCGCCGCGTCCATCCCCTCCGGGCCGGGCGGGCGACAAACAGGCTGCATTGTCGTTCGTCGGTCGGAATGGTGACATTTCCTCCTCCTCGCTTCGCGCATCCGGTTGCCGACGCTCCGGCATTCGGCCACCGGGGTTTTCAGACAGGACCTAGGCCCCGACGAGGACCTTGGCCTGGTCGACGGCCGAGGCCGCGTCCGGCGCGTAGCCGTCGGCGCCGATCTCGTCGGCGTATTCCTGGGTCACCGGCGCGCCGCCGATCATGGTCTTGGCGTCGGCGACGCCCGCGCCCTTGAGGGCTTCGACGGTCTCGCGCATCGCCGGCATGGTGGTGGTCAGGAGCGCCGACATGCAGATGATGTGCGCCTGGTTCTCCTGCAGCGCGCTGACGAACTGCTCGGGCGCGACGTCGGTGCCGAGGTCGATGACCTCGAAGTTGGCGCCCTTGAGCATCATCGCCACGAGGTTCTTGCCGATGTCGTGCAGGTCG
>CAYWFP010000034.1:0-35388 GCA_964457365.1 uncultured Planctomycetaceae bacterium | reverse complement strand
AGCGCGTGGTCGTCGACGCACAGAACAGCCTGGCCAATCATCTGCTGAGCCTGGACCTCTCGTACTTCCAGAACGAACGCGCGGGCGAGTTGATCAGCCGACTGACCAACGACCTGCACATGCTCAGCGCCTCGGTGAAGCTGACCGGGGTGCTGCTGACGCGGCCGATCACGCTGGCGTTAATGTTATTCGCGATGTTCTGGACCAACTGGGAGCTGGCACTCTACGGCCTCATCGCCGTCCCGGCCGCGGGTTTCGCGATCAACACCCTCTCGCGCAAAATGCGCAGGGCCGCCAAACACGTCCAGGAGAAACGCGCCGACGTCACCAGCGTCATGATCCAGTTCCTGATGGGCATCCGCACGGTCAAGGCCTTCTCCTGCGAGAGCTTCGAGAGCCGCCAGTTCGAGAAGGAGAACGTCAACTACTTCAACATCTGCATGCGCCGCGAGCGCGCCCGCAGCCGCATGCGTCCGGTGGTCGAGTTCACCGCCTCGATCGGGCTGCTGGCGGCGATGGCCGTCGGCGCCGACCGCATCTTCAACCGCACGCTCGAACCGGGTGAACTGATGGCCTTCCTGACGGCGATGGCCCTGATGTACGCACCCGGAAAGGAACTCAGCCGCGCCAACAGCGAACTGCTGGAGGCCCTTCCCGGCGCCGACCGCGTTTTCGAGATCCTCGACATCAAGCAGAAGGTCAAAGATGGCTCGCGCACGCTCGACGATTTCGTCTACGACGTCCGCTTCGAAAACGTCAGCTTCGCCTACGTCGAAGGCACGCCGGTGTTGAGGGACATCGACCTGCGCATCCGCAAAGGCGAGTGCGTCGCCTTGGTGGGCCCCAGCGGCGCGGGCAAGAGCACGCTGGTGGACCTGCTGCTGCGATTCTACGATCCGACCAGCGGCAGCATCCTCATCGACAATCTCGACCTGCGCACCCTGACCTTCCAGGGCCTGCGCGAACAGATCGCCTACGTCAGCCAGACGCCGTTTCTGTTCAACTCCTCGGTGCGCGACAACATCGCTTACGGCCGCGACGATGCGACCGAGGCCGGCATCGTCGCCGCCGCCGAAGCGGCCAACGTCCACAACGAGATCCTGGCGCTCCCCGAGGGTTACGACACCGTCGTCGGCGAGCGCGGCGATAACCTCTCCGGCGGGCAACGCCAGCGCGTCGTCATCGCCCGGGCGATCTTCAAGAACGCACCGATCCTGATCCTCGACGAAGCCACGAGTTCACTGGACTCGGAGAACGAGAAGATGGTGCAAAAGGCGCTGGACCATCTCATGCAGAACCGCACCTCGATCGTCATCGCCCACCGCCTCTCGACCGTGCGCCACGCCGACTGCATCTGCGTGCTGGAAGAAGGCCGCATCGTCGCCCGCGGCACGCACGAGGAACTGCAACAGAACTGCCCCGCCTACGCCAACCTGGTTTACCTGCAGAGCGGCGCCGCGGAGGATACGCCCGAAGCGATCCCCGCAACCCTCGCCGACGACAGCGAGATCGCATGAGCGGGGCGCGGCCGCTGCGGATCCTTCACGTCTGCTCGATCAAGGGGCGCGGGGGCACCGGCTACATGGCCGGGCATCTCTGCCGTCTGCTGCACGCCAGCGGCGAAACGGTCACCGTCGGCGGCTGCGCCGGATCCAAGGTGGTCGAGCGCGCGCGCAGTAGCGGCATCCCGGTACTGGAGGGGCTGCGGCTGCGGCGGGGCTTTCGCCCGTACGCGCTCTGGAGGGACGTGCTGCGGCTGCGGCGTTTCATTCGCCGGCACAACATCGAGATCGTCCACACCTGGCATTCCATCGAGTACTGGACCTGCGCGCTGGCGGTACGCGGCACGCGGGCCAAGCTGGCGCGGACGCGCGGGCTGGTGACGCCCGTCCGCGCACACCTCTTCAACCGCTGCCTCCATGCGCGCACCGCCGCGCTCTTCGTCACTTGCGAGAAGATCCGCAACAACTACCTCGACGCGGGCTTCTCCGAGGCGAATATCCACCTGCTCCGCGACGGCGTCGACACCGTGAGGTTCCGCCCCGGAAACGATCCGGCGCCGGTCCGGCAGGAGGCGAAGATCCCCACCGGCGCTTTCGTCGTCGCATGCGTCGCACGGCTCGAGCGGGTCAAGGGTCAGGGGGTATTGATGCAGGCGCTGCCGAAGCTGCCCGGCGTACACGCCCTCTTTGCCGGCGGCGGCTCGCGGGAGCAGGAACTGAAAGCCGTCGCCACCGCGCTCGGCCTCGCCGACCGGGCGCATTTCCTGGGCGTTCGCGACGACGTTCCGCGCGTACTCGCCGCAGCCGACGCGTACGCCTTGTGCAGCATCGACAGCGAGGGCTCCAGCCGCGCGACCCTGGAGGCGATGGCCGCGGGACTGCCGTGCGTGACCAGCGACGTGGGCATGCTGCCGGATATCGTCGTGCCGGAGGAGACCGGCTTTCTCATCCCACCCAGCGACAACCAGGCGCTGGCCTATTACCTCAGCCGGCTGCAGCGCGAGGAATCCCTGCGCCGACGCCTTGCCGAAAACGCCCGCGCCATGGTACAAGAGAAACACAGCGAGGCGGCGATGCTGGCCTCGGTGGCGAACGTGTACCGCCGAATCGCGGACGGATAAGATGACCAGGCGCGCACTCCTCTTTCTCTGCAGCAGCGGCAAACACACCGGTCCCGGCGCGGTGGCGCTGCATCACGCCAGGTTGCTGCGGGAGGCGGGGCACCCGGTCCACTTCTGCTGTCGCCACGGCGGCACGCTCCGCAAGGCCGCCGAAAACGCCAACGTCTGGCAACCGCACGCGCTGCACCTGCCGCGCCGCGGCTATCCGTGGGCGGTGCTCGGCGACATTCTCAAGATCCGCCGCCTGGCAAAGAGGCTGGAGATCGGCTGCGTCTTCGCCTACCGCTCGGGCGAGCACTTCGCCGCCGGGTGCGCGCTCGGGACGTCCGTGCCGCTGGTCCGCTTCGTCCACAGCCACGAGAAGTACGAACGCGCCGGGCGCGTACTCCGGGGCTTCTTCCGCTGGCTGCTGCGCCGCCGGTTCACGAAGACGGTGCTGACGCCGGACCTGCACGGGCTGGGATGGCTGGCACAGGCGCGCGATCCGGCCTTCGCCCACAATCCCGCCGAGACGGGCGAGGCGCAGCGCGCGCGCATCGCCGAACGGGGGGTGGAATGGGTTCCGGGGGGGGTGGACACGCTTCACTTCACCCCCGACCGCGGCAACAACAGCGTCCGGCTCGAGCTGGGGCTGACCGATAAAGACGTCGTCGTCGGCTTCGTCGCGCGCATGAAGTGGGGACGCGGGCATTACCGCTTCATCGACGCCTTCGCGCAGGCAGCGATCGAGGCACCGCAACTGAAGGCGCTCCTGATCGGTGAAGGCGAGGAGAAGCCGAAGATCGTCGAGACCGCGCGCGAACTCGGAATCGGCGAGCGGCTGGCGATCTTCGATCCCGGCGGACGTTTCGACGACGCGCTCGCCGCGGCGGACATCGGCTTTCTGTACGACCCGGGATCGGCCGGCACCGCGCGCGCGGCTTTGGAGATGATGAGCATGGCCCGGCCCATGGTGCTGGGCAATCGCGGCATCCTAACCAATATCAAGCGCGACCTGCTGGAGCACCTCAACCGCACGGCCCATACCGAAGACGCATCGCCGCCCGAGACGTTGCTGCGCTACGCCACCGCCGAAGGGGCCACCTTCGCCGAGAGCGAGGAGGACGCCCAAACCGGCTGGGCGAAGGAGATGGCCTTGCTTGCGCACGAGCCGGACTTGCGACTGATACTGGGGCAGGCCGGGCGCGAATTGATGGAGAGGCAGTACTCGCGGCGCGTGCTGCAAAACCGGCTGACCGACCTGGTCGACCGCCTCAGCGGGTGAGACGCATGCTCTACGATTACTTCCGCGATCGGGTCTCCCCCATCGCCATGAAAAACTGGATCGTCGGCTTCTCCGGCGGGCTGGACTCGACGGTGCTGCTGGACTTGTGCGCGCGCTACCGAGACGAGGAAGCGCCGGCGCCGCAACTGGTCGCCGCGCACCTGCAGCACGGCTTGCGCGCCGAGGCCGAGGACGACCGGCGCTTCTGCGAGGCATTCTGCAAGGAGCGCGACATCCCCTTTCGCAGCCGCCGCGTCGAAGTGGGCGCACTTGCCGACGAAAACGGCTTCGGCCTGGAAGACGCCGGCCGGCGTGCGCGCCACGACTTCTTCGCCGAACTGGCCGCGGCGTTCGATCCGGCCGTGCTCCTGCTGGCCCACCACGCCGACGATCAGGCCGAGACGATCCTCATGCGCTTTCTGCGCGGCGCGGGGGTGCGCGGGCTCGCGGGGATGCAGGAGATGATGCAACTCTTCACCGGCATCCGCGACGAACCGGTTACGGTACATCGGCCGCTTCTTCCGTCTCCCAAATCCGACTTGCGGGTCTATGCCGACGCGCGTGGATTGAACTGGCGCGAGGACGTGAGCAACCGCGACGAGACGTTCCTCAGAAACCGCATCCGACACACCGTGCTGCCGCTGTTGGAAGATGTGCAGCCGGACATGCGCGCGAAGTTGCGTCAGTTCGGCGAGGTGATGGGACAACACTCTTACGCAATCGAGAACGACGCGCTGGATCTCCTCGCCGATCACATGAGCGAAACGTCCGACGGCAACGCGATACTGCGCCTGCCGGGCGAACTGCCGGCGTTTCCGTTTACGCATCTTCGCGCCATCGAAAACATGATCGCGTTTCAACAACCCGGCTTTCGTCTCTCGCTGGCCGGTCATCTGGCGCTGCGGCATTTCCTGCTCACGAAACGCGTCGGCGCGGTGCTGGAGCTTCCCGGCGGCCTGCGCCTGCGGCGCGAACGAGACGGCGTCTTCGTCTACGAGGCCGGCAACGAGCCGCTGCCGCCGGAAGGAGAGCTGATCCTTCCCGAACCACCGTTCCGGGTCGACGGCCTGGGCGTATTCGTAGAAGCCGAGATGATGGACACCCCCGCCTCGATTCCGCCTCTTGACCGCGATGATCCGCAGGTCGAATGGCTCGACGCGGCAAAGCTCTCTTCGCCGCTGGTGCTCCGCGCGCGGCGCGAGGGAGACGAGTTCGTCCCGCTCGGCGCGCCCGGACGCAAGTCGGTGAAAAACCTCCTTATCGACTGCAAGGTGCCCCAGCGAGAAAAGGCCGAGGTGCGGGTGCTCCACGACGCGGCGGGGCCGGTCTGGGTCTGGCCGCTGCGGCTGGCCGAGCGGATCAAGCTCACGCCGACGACCCGCCGGGCGCTGCGCCTCACCCTGCGCCCGCTTTGACTTTGACAGTGATCGAACGAACGGCTAGAGTCGTATCGTGCAGAAGGAGGAGACGGACATGGCGCGCACCATCATGGTCATCGGCGCGCACCCGGACGATATCGAGATCGGCGCGGGCGTGACCATCCTGCAGACGGTGCGCGCGGGGCACCGCGTCGTCGTCGTCGACATGACCGACGGCGAGGAGACGCCGCACGGCAACCGCGAGATTCGCGCCAAAGAGACCGCCAGGGCCAACGCGATTCTCGGCATCGAGGAACGTGTCTGCCTGAAGCTTCCCAACCGCGTGTTGATGGACACGGTCGAGGCGCGGCGCAAGCTGGCGGTGGAGATGCGGAGGACGCGGCCGGAGCTGATCCTGACGCACATGGAACTCGACGTCCACCCCGACCACGTCGCCACCTTCCAGATCGCGCGCGGCGCGGTCCTCCTCAGCCGCATCCACAAGACCGACCTGCCGCACGAGCCGTGGCGGCCGGGACGCATGTTCCACTTCGTCTGCTCGCACCTGCGGCAGGTCTACGATCCGAGCTTCGTCGTCCCCGCCGGAGAGGAGGAATTTACCGCGAAGATGGACGCGATCATGGCCTACGAGAGCCAGTTCGTCTGGCACAAGCCGAGCAACTTCGTCAAGGATCTGATCACCGTCCACATGCGCAACTTCGGTGCTCTGATCCGCCAGCCCTACGGCGAAGCGTTTGTCAGCCAGGAACCGATCGGCGTGAAGACCGTCTTCGAGGTAATCTGATGATTGCCTGCAAGTCCGATCCGCGTTTGCCGAGCTATGCCCGGTACTCCGCGGGACTGCGCTGCCTGCTCCTGCGCCGCAGCGACGAGCCGGGCTTACGCCTGCTGCAATCGCCGGCGGTCTATCTGGCGGCGGGATGCGTCGGGTTCGTCGCGGGGTGGAGCCTGATGGCCGCGGCCGCGGCCGGGAACGAAGCTTTCGACGCCGGCGTTCTCGTTGCGTGCGCGCAGGCTCTGGCCGCGACGCTGTGTTTTCCTCTGGGCGGCGGGGTGGGAATCTATCGCTGGCGGCGCATCGGCGAGTGGGAGGCGGTAGCAACGGTTTTCTGCGTGCTGTTCGCCCTGCCGGTTCTGCTCATCGCGCCGGCCGGCATCGCCGGTGCCGTCGTTGCCGTACTCGGTTCGTAACGGCGAAGCCGCCGCCGGATATGGCGCACACCCGATCCATAAAAAGAACCGCCCCGTGGGGACCTACGGGGCGGTTGCTTGCATAGCCTGAGAGATGCCGCGGTTCAGCGCGCCGTGGCGGTCTTCTTCCTGGCGGTCTTCTTCTTGGCCGTCTTCTTCTTCGCAGTCTTCTTCTTGGCGGTCTTCTTCTTGGTGGCCTTCTTCGCAGTTTTCTTCTTGGTGGTCTTCTTCGCAGTCTTCTTCTTGGCCGTCTTCTTCTTGGTGGTCTTCTTCGCAGTCTTCTTCTTCGCAGTCTTCTTCTTGGCCGTCTTCTTCTTGGTGGTCTTCTTCGCAGTCTTCTTCTTCGCAGTCTTCTTCTTCGCAGTCTTCTTCTTGGCCGTCTTCTTGGCCGTCTTCTTCTTCACTACCATCGACAAACCCCCCTTTCAGGAAACGCCATACTCAAAACGAGCCGGCTTCCAAGCGCGACGGGTCGTCCCCCAACCCGCCGCAAATCCAAACGCTACTTTTTCGCTTTCCCCTTCGCCGCATTCTTGAGCGCCGCCTGCGCCGCGGCCAAGCGCGCAATCGGAACCCGGAACGGCGAACAACTGACGTAATTCAATCCGACGCGGTGGCAGAACTCGACCGACCGTGGCTCGCCCCCATGCTCGCCGCAGATGCCGAGTTTGATGCCCTTGCGCGCCCCACGGCCGAGTTTGACCGACGTCTCGACCAAGCGCCCCACGCCGTCCTGATCCAGGACCTGGAACGGATCGTAATCGAAGATGCCCTCCTCGACGTAGTCGCCGAGGAACTTGCCCGCGTCGTCGCGCGAGAAGCCACAGCCCATCTGAGTCAGATCGTTGGTGCCGAAGGAGAAGAACTCGGCCTCCTCGGCGATCTTGTCCGCGGTCATCGCCGCGCGCGGCACCTCGATCATAGTGCCGATCATGACATTGCACGGCAGCTTTTTGAGCTTCTTCTCCCGCTTGACCGCCTCGATGGTCTCCTCGATCACCTTCTTCTGGTTCTGCAGCTCCTTGACGTTGCCCACCAGCGGAACCATGATCTCGGGCTTGCTGCCCTTGACCTTGATCGCCGCCTCGATGATTGCGCGCGTCTGCATCGCGGTCACCTCGGGGTAGGTGATACCCAGACGGCAGCCGCGATGACCGAGCATGGGGTTGACCTCGTCCAGCGAGTCGACCGCCTGTTTGATGCGCTTGGCGGTAACGCCCATGTTCTTGGCCATCTCGGCCTGGCCATTGCTGTCGTGCGGCAGGAACTCGTGCAGCGGTGGATCCAGCAGACGGACGGTGCAGGGCATGCCCTTGAGCGCCTTGAAAATACCCTCGAAGTCGCTGCGCTGCAGCGGCAGAAGCTCCTTGAGCGCACGGTTGTACTGCGCCAGCGGCTTCTCGAGCTTCTTCTCGACGGCCTTGGCTTCCTTGTCGCCCTTGGCCTGCGCCAATTGCTTGCGCAGAGTGCGCACCTCCTCGGCCACCAGAATGAGGCGGCGGAAGCTGACGATCCGCTCTCCCTCGAAGAACATGTGCTCGGTGCGGCAGAGGCCGATGCCCTCGGCGCCGAACTTGACGGCAACCTCGGTGTCGTGCGGGGTGTCGGCGTTGGTGCGAACACCCATGGTACGGTATTTGTCGGCCCAGGTCATAAGCTTGCCGAAGGGTCCGGAGAGTTTGGGCTCCTCGGTGGCGACGTTCCCTTCGTAGATCACCCCGGTCGAGCCGTTAAGGCTGATCCAGTCGCCTTCCTTCAGCGTGAGGTTGTCGACCTTGAGCTGTTTCTTTTTGTAGTCGATCTGCAACTCGCCGCAACCGGCGATGCAGCAGGTGCCCATGCCGCGGGCGACAACGGCCGCGTGGCTGGTCATGCCGCCGCGGGAGGTGAGGATGCCCTTGGCGACGTGCATCCCGCCGATGTCCTCGGGGCTGGTCTCGATGCGACAGAGGATGATGGTCTTGCCCTTGGCGGCCCAGGCCTCGGCGTCGTCGGCGGAGAAGACGAGCTGGCCGGCGGCGGCGCCGGGGGAAGCCGGCAGGCCCTTGGCGATGGAGGCGGCTTTCTTCTCCGCGGCCGGGGCGAAGACCGGGTGCAGGAGCTGGTCCAGGTCCTTCGGCGCCACGCGCAGCACCGCGTCCTTCTCGGTGAGCAGCTTCTCCTTGACCATGTCGATAGCGATCTGCACCGCCGCATGCGCGGTCCGTTTGCCGTTACGCGTCTGCAGGAGGAAGAGCTCGCCCTTCTCGATAGTGAATTCGATGTCCTGCATGTCGCGGTAGTGCTTCTCGAGTTTGCTGCGCGCGGCAACGAGTTTGTCGTAGCTCTTCTTGTCGCCCTTGGCCAGTTCCTTGATGTCCTTGGGCGTGCGGATGCCGGCGACGACGTCCTCGCCCTGGGCGTTCATCAGATATTCGCCGTAAAACTTGTTCTCGCCCGTCGAGGGGTTGCGCGTGAAGCAGACGCCGGTGCCCGAGTCGTCGCCCATGTTGCCGAAGACCATGGTCTGGACGTTGACGGCGGTGCCCAGCAGCCCGCGGATCTCGTTGATCTGGCGGTACTTGATCGCTCGCGGGTTGTTCCACGAGCCGAAGACCGCGTCGATGGCGCACTGGAGCTGCTCGCGCGCGTTCTGCGGGAACTCCTGCTTGTGCTTCTTGTAGACCGCCAGGAAGGCCTTGCAGACCTCCTCGAGGCCATCGACGCAGAGGTCGGTATCGTCCTTGGCCTTGCGCTTGTTCTTGACCTTGTCCAACGCTTCCTCGAAGTCGTGGTGCGGGATGCCGAGCACCACGTCGCCGAACATCTGCATGAAGCGGCGGTAGGCGTCCCAGCCGAAGCGCGGGTTGCCGGTCAGCTTGACCAGGGCCGGCAACGTCTGATCGTTGAGGCCGAGGTTGAGCACCGTGTCCATCATGCCGGGCATACTGACGGCGGCACCGGAGCGGACGGAGACCAACAGCGGGTTATCACCATGACCGAAGGTCTTGCCGGTGATCTTCTCAAGTTTGGCGATATTGTCGTCTATCTGCTTATCTAGCCCCTGGGGATACTTGCGGCCGAGTTGATAGAAGAGATCGCAGACTTCCGTGGTGATGGTGAAACCGGGGGGGACGGGCAAGTCGATGGAGGACATCTCGGCGAGGTTGGCGCCTTTGCCGCCAAGCAACTCTTTCATCGCCGCTTTGCCTTCCGCCTTACCGCCACCGAAGAAATACACGAATTTCTTCGACTTGGCCATAAATGCTCCTTTGCTGTTTCGCAGTCTTCTTCACGAACGCGCGTCGTTCACTCGACACGCATTCGCTTTTAATGTCCAAGGAACGAAAGTGTTTCCCATAAACGTTTGATCGAAGTATATGCATCTTGGGTTTACAGTGTCAATCGATTTTTCGCCGTCGGCAGGGTTTTTCCGCGCCGCAGTCATCGCGTTTTCCATCGCAGTCGGAGACGATAGCGCAAGACGGCACAACCACGAAGCGCGAAGCGACATCACGCACCCGCATTCATCACCGGCGGTTCATATTTCCTCGCGTCCTTCTTCGCCTTCGCTCTCGCCGGCGATCTGGACATAGCGCACCCGCAAATCGCGCAGCACCGCATCGAGGTACTTCGCCTCTTCCTCGTTCAAGTTCCCTTGCGTTTTGTCTTTGAAAATGGCCAGAATATCGATGGAATACCGCGCGTTGGGCAGATCGACCCCGACTTGGCCGGTGAGCGGGTTTTCCATCGCCCCCAGGTGCACAAGCGTCTGCGCGGCCATGCCCGACAGGAACTGGACAAAGCTCGCCTGCCTGGGCGCGGCATCGCTCGGCGGCTCACCGACCGCATCGTCGTCACTCATCACTGTCATCCTTTCCAGGGGGCACCGGTCTCGCGCGTATCGCTTTCGTCAACATCCTGTTCAGCTCAACCGCGAATAAAACTTTTCTCCAGGCGCATTCGCTCTCGCACTCCGCGCGTCAACGCCCAGAATGCGCGCGCCCCGCACGGAACAAGAATTCATTCGTCAACGATAGCGCATCGCTCGTCATACAGATATACTATGATACGGAATCCCACGGCGCCGCCAAGGGCAAAGCCGCCGTCTTTGCCCGAACGCCCGAGCGACGGACAACCAGCACACATGCGCGATCACCCCGATGCACCGCCATCCCTGCCATTGCCCACGACCGTGCCGACGGTGCCGTCCGTTCAGCAACCGGCCTTGTTCGCCATGGACCTGAGCGCCGATGCCGAGCGTTTGCTCGAGCAGATCGACGGGATGCGCGACCTGCGTGCGCTGGCGAAGGAGATCGACTTCGAACTCGACCGTTGCCGGCGCGCGGCAGCCGAACTCTTCCGGACGGGCCGAGCGCGCGAAGCCACGCCGCGCCAGATGCGAGAAAGCGCCGCGAAACTGCTTGGAGCCGGACGCATCGACGACGCGTTGGCGCTCTACCGACGTATCCTCGCGCTCGATCCGCGCGACTTGACCGCACGCAAAGACCTTGCCGAAGCTTTGATCCTCGCTAACTGTCCCGACGAAGCGGCGGGTATTCTACGCCGCTTGGTCGAGATGCTGCTGCGCGAGAACCGGCCGACCGAAGCGGTACAAATCACGCGGCAGGTCCTGGCACTCAGACTGCCGGACATCTCGCTTCTGGCCGCTTCCGCTCAAATCCTCCGCCGATGCGGCGAAATCGACGAAGCCGCGGCGCTATGGCTCGACGCTGTCGAACGTCACCTGGCCGCCGGGCAGCGCTCCCTGGCGCTGGAAACCCTCGCCGCCGGCCTGCAAAGCCTGCCTGATCACGACGGACTGCACAGCATCCACGACCGACTGCAACAGGAACGCGAAGCCGCTGGCGAAATGCGCTCCTCTTCCTTCCCGGAGCGCCGCGTTTCGCGCCTGCACATACTTGGGATCCTGGCGGTCGTTCTCTTGCTGCTGCTGGCCGGATACGAATACCTGGTTCAGCAACGTATCGACCGGGCATTGACGGCGACGCGACCATACCGCCGAAGCACTGCGAACGAGAGCCCGCCGCAACGCGCCGCGCGCCTGCAGAAAGCGATGGCGCTCCTGGCGCAGGCCCGCCCGCGCTTCTCGCTGCTGCGGCATCCACGTTGGGACCGGGGCCATGCGGAGGTACAGGAAGCGTACGAGCGCACGGCGACCGAACTGAGTCGTTTCCGCGACTGGCAACGCAGCGTGATCGAGCGCTGGAAGAGCGCAGCGCCGGAGACTCGACGGAACGACGAGGCGTTGTTGATGTCCCTGCGCGAGGCCGCGACCACGCCGGGCGACAACGGTACGCCCGCGCTGGAAGCACGAACGCTTCTGGCCGTCTACGAGGAAACCATGGCAAGACGCAAACAGGAACGCGCGGGCTTGCTGGCGCGCCTGCGGGACAGGCGCCTTGCCGCCGCCGAACGGCACCACGCCTACTCGCGTCTTCTGCGCGCCTATCCGGGTGTCTTCAAGGAGAAAAACCTGACGGTACCGGTCCGCATCGAAGCGCGGAGCAACACGGGCATGCCGCTTCCCGCACGTGTCCTTCTCGGCGAAACCGCATGGCCGAGGCCGACACCCTGCGTGGCCGAACTGCCCTGCGCCAACGAGAAGCCGGTACGACTTCGTCTCGAAGGATATGCTCCGCGACAACTGGAAGCGCCCGGGCGTGTCCTGCAAGCCTCGTATGTACTCGACCTCGAACGAGCCGCGCGTTGGAGAACAACCGTGCAAAGGCCACCCCTGCTGCGCGCCCTGCTCTCCATCGACGGACGATATGCCGTGGTACTGGACCGCGAGGTACGCTGCTTCGACTGCGAGAGCGGCAGGCTGCTGTGGCGACACGCACCCGAGATTCCGCCTGAGGCGCGGCACGCCGTGATCGGCCGGTCCATGCTGGTCTGCCCGGACTCGACCGGCCACATCATCGCTTACGAACTCGCCACCGGTCGCGAACGCTGGCGACGCAAGTTGCCTCCGGCCGCGAAGGTCGCGGGCGTGCTGCTGAGCCCGCTGGGGCTGAACGCCGCACGCCCGGACGGACTCGACTGCATCGTCTCCGGTCGCGAGATCCCGGTCATGGCGCTCGACGGCGGCACCGGCGAAACGCTCTGGCCGGAGAGCCCGAGCGCGCGGCAACTCTTGCGCGAATCGATCCCCGCCCCGGTGACGAAGCCGTACCACGACGGCTGGAACCTTGTCCTGCCCTGCACCGACGGCTCGATGCAACTGCTTTTCGTCAACGGCGCGCTCAGCGCGCGGATCCGGCTGCCGGGCGTCGAATCGCTTCCGCCTGAGGCCGTCGTCCTCCCCGACCGACGCGACGGCGTCGTCGTGGCCTGGTTCGCGCCGGGTAAAGGGCTGTGTCTTTACGGCGTCTCCTGGCAAGACCGACCGGAAGCAAAAAAGCTCCGGCAATTATCGGAATTTGCCGATGATACACTCGGTGCGCCGTTGCTCGTCGACGGGCGAACGCTGTTCGCCGGTTTCCGCAGCGGGCGTATCGTGCGTGTACGCTTGGAAGAAAAAGAGGATATCCGGCAGAACATGAGGGCCCCCGGCCCGGTTAGTGGCCCGCTGGCGCGCAACCGGGGGCTGCTGCTCGTTCCGCATGAAGCCGGCGGCGAAACGACCGCGGGCGTCATCGCCTTCGATTTGGCGCACGCGGGACCGCCGGCGGCACGCTGGCGTTTTCCCACCGGCGAACGCGCGCCGCGAGAACTAGGCGTTAGCGGCGGGGCGGAGCGACATCCGGTATTGATCGCCGCTCCGGAACGGATCTGGTTGCTGGAAGAAGAATGCTCACCATCACCGTAGCCGTCTGGCTCTGCGTCTTTCTGCTCATGGTCGCCATGGCCTACGGCTGGATGATCTACCTCATTCGCATCGTTCTCAACGACGAGGAAGCCAAGGAGCGGATCCGGCGGCGGCTGCGCTTCAAGGAGGAGATGGCGCGGGCGCAGGAGGAGAAACAGCGGCGCCAGAAGGCGATGGACGAGGAGATGTCGCAGAAGCTCGGCGCGTTGCGCTCGACCGCCAAAGGCAGCAAACCCGCGAGCAAGCCGGCCGAGGCGGTGGAAGCCTGATCCATCCCTGTAGATCGTTCATGAAAACCACAAGCAAAGCCATGGCCGACGAGCTACGCGCGCCATAAGATACCGCAATCCGATATCACCAGGAGCATGCCATGTCCTATGAAGACGGCTGGGCCGCACTCAACCTGCAGATGCCTTCGCGCGTGCCGCGGACGGAGTATTCCGCCGAGAGCCATTGGGCGCTCCTCAACACCGTCACCGGCATCGACGTCGACGAAAACAGCCCGCAGGAACGAAAACAACAGGCGCGCGCCGCCTTCACTGGCCCCGAAGGATGGAATTACGACTTCTTCTGGTCGGTGCTGATCGGCGCCGGCGAGTTCGGCGACCTGCGCACCACGATGGGGCACGCCGTCTACGCCGCCGGAGGCGTAGATTACAACGACGACATCCACCAACTCTTCGAGGATCCCGAGGACGCGCTCGCGTTCGACCCGGTGGCGGCACTGCCGCACCACGACCACGCCACACTGGTCAAGCGCTTCGAAGACCATTACCGCGCGCAAACCGAGGGCGGCCCGACCGGCGTGCGTATGACCGGCGTCTACGTCACACTGGTCTCGGGGTTGATCGACCTGCTGGGCTGGGAAACGCTGCTGATGGCCGCGGGGATCGACCCGGTCGCTTTCGGCAAGCTCGCCGACCGGTACGCCGAGTGGATGCAGCGCTACTTCGACGCGCTCGCCGACGCGGACGTGCCGGTGGTGATGGTCCACGACGACATCGTCTGGAGCGAGGGCGCCTTCATCCATCCCGACTGGTACCGCGCCCACGTCTTCCCCAATTACAGGAAGTACCTCCGGCCGCTCCTGGACGCGGGGAAGAAGATCGTCTACACCTCCGACGCCAACTACACCCAATTCATCGACGACATCGTCGACTGCGGCGTCCACGCCTTCGTCATGGAGCCTATGACCGACATGCAGCATATCGCCGAGAAGTACGGCAAGACCCACGCCTTCGTCGGCAACGCCGACACGCGCATCCTGCTCTCGGGCCCGCGGGAGAGGATCCGCGCCGAGGTGGAGCGCTGCATGGCCATCGGCAAGGAATGCCCCGGCTTCTTCATGGCCGTCGGCAACCATATCCCGTCGAACACGCCTGTCGAGAACGCGCTCTATTACAATGAAGCATACGAGGAACTGAGCCGGCGGTAGCCCGAGCCGCGGCGGGCAACCCCGCCCCGCCCCCCTACCCCGCGTGTACCAACCCTTTCAAATCGCGCCCCGCAGCCAGTGCGGCCTCGGCCGTTCCGTGATGGAGGCTCAGCAGCGGAATACCGCGGTCTACGGTATGGCGGTAGATCGTCTCCATGTCGTTGAGGTGCGGCTGGCTGAGGTTGACGGCGTTCATGCCGCGCAGGCTGCAAAGCTGTTCGATGTAATGATCGCCGCGGCCGCAGAAATGCACCGCGCCGCCGCCGAACGCGTCGAACAGGCGCTGCTCATAGGGCGCGATGAACTCGTCGAACATCGCCGGCGAGAGGTTCATCCCCGAATCCAGCCGCAGCATGATCCGGCCCTTGTGCCAGAGCTGCCAGTGGACATTCACTTCCGCCTCCGCCGGCACGAGGGCGAACCATTTCCGCATGAAGGCGATATAGGTATCGGAGATCAACTCGAGGCAGGCGTGGACCAGTTCGGGCTCCTCGTACAGGTCCAGGAACAGGTCGCTCCCCCAGAGCAGTTCGCAACCGTCGATCGCGCCCTGCATGTCCGGATGATACAGGTGAACGTAACGCCCGATCTTCGGATAGGCCGCGCGGATCGCCTGGAAACGCCCGGCCATGGCGAAAACCTTCTCGCCGAGGCCCGCATGAAACGGCGGCACGCCTTTGTCGAGAAGTGTGCGGATCGCGTCGTGCCCGCCGGTCAACGGGCGCGTGGTCGGGAGCGTATTCGTATCGCCCGGCATGGTGAAGAGCTCCGCGTTAAACAGCGAGGGCAGGATGCCGGTGCCGTAATTGCAGCGCACCGAGAGCGGCGCGCCGCCACCCCGCTCGAGCAATCCCGAAACGCCGGCAAGTTGCGACAAGGCCATGGATTCGTAGTCGTCGATCGCGTCATTAATATGTATGGAAGGCCAGTCGATCCGCGCCGGCGCCGGCCGCGCACGCGCGGGCGAGAAGAGTTCGTCGCCGAAGCCGCCGGCGAGAAAGGCCTGCCATTCCGCCTCGAGCCGCTCCTCCTCGGCCGGATCGATCCGGGATTCCAGATTCTCCAGATACGGCTGCAAGGCCGGGGAGATCGCTTCCGCCTGCGTCGTCATGTTCATCTGCGCCCCTTTTCTCTTTGACATCCGTGCGACAACAGATTTAATAATATATCGCATATTACAGTTTTATATCGCGTTTTTCGTGATCATGATTGGACTTTTGTGACCAATCAACCCTCGATGTGGCGCGGTGTCTGGCGCCCGCGCAAGACGCCTTCGCCGCGAGTGCCTCTGGGTGCGCGTTCGGTCGGCAGCGCCAAGGTCAGCCCACCGTGGGAGCACGACCCCGGCACCATCCGCTGGTTCAACCTCTACTGGGGCGCCAGCGGCGAAGTGACCTTCCGCGCCGACGGCAAACCCGTGCGCATCGTCGCCGGATCGTTCCAGATGCATCCGCCGGGCACGCGGATCGAGGGCGTCCCGATGAGAACGAGCGGCGCGTATCGCTGGTGCACGCTCGACGGCCCGGTGGCAGAACCCCTGTTCAACCGGCTGCAGATCGCACCGTTCCGCGTCTACCAGACGGCGCCGTGCCCGCAACCGCTTTTCGAACAACTGGAGGCCGAGGTCGGCGAAATCCGCCCGGCGAGCGAATTCCGCGCCAGCGCCACGCTCTACGAGATCGTCCTCCAGGCGGTTCGCGGGCGGCAGAAAGAGAAGCTCGCTACGCCGCTGGTCGCGCGCTGCCGGGAATTGATGGAACAGCGCTTCGCCGATCCCCTGCTCAACGTCGACGCACTCGCGCGCGCACTGCAGGTCCACCGCTCGCGCCTCTCGCGGCTCTGCCGGGAGGAACTGGGCCTGCCGCCGTCGGCGTATCTGAAGCGCCTGCGACTGCGGCATGCGCTCTACCTGTTGCGCCACAGCGAGCTGACCGTCACCGAGGTCGCCCGCGCCTGCGGCTTCGAGGATCCGGCCTATTTTTCCCGCACGTTCGCGCAGGCCATGGGCGAAGCGCCGAGCCGGACCCGCAACCTCTTGTAAATCCGCGGGTTGCCGCCGGACCGCCGCGCTCGTGACGCATGACCGGCCCGGCACATTTCACGCGAGAAAATCATTTTCAAAAAGCGACAACCCCGGACTACTATGTTACGTTAATATGTGTATTGCAGCCGCTGCCGCGCGCGTGCGCCGGTTTCAGCAAGAGGATATCGTTTGCCACGGCAACTCGCCCCACCAGCCGCGATCAACCCGCGCCGCAAGCCGGCGTTGATGATCATGGCCGGCGCCGTCGTCCTGGCCAACCTCTTCAGTCTCTGCCAGCCGATCCATGCCGAGGCGCTGGTCCACGGCGGCTACGACGTACTCTATATCTGGCAGATCGGCCCGCACCTGCTCAACGGCGAGAGCACGGCCTGGCACTGGCTGCTGGCCACGGGGGTGCAACTGGCCGCCGTCGGGGTGTACCTGGTCTATTTCTCGGGCCTGGTCGCTATCCGCTCGGTCCGCCTGCCCGGATGGCTGCTGGCGGCGGGGCTGGTGTTGCGGGGATTGCTCGACTACGGCCTGATCACCCGCTACGCCCCGCCCTTTCCGCCGGGTAGCACGGCGACCATCTGGGCCGCCTGCGGCGGGCTGGCCTCGCTGGCGAGTCTCTGTTTCCAGACGCTCTTCATCGTCGTCACCTACGGCGCGCTGACCATCCCCGAAGTCCCCGCCGCCGCGATCAAGCGGCCAGCGCTCGATCCCCGCCGCGAGGTGGAGAGCGCCGCCGACGACGATTACGAGATCCAGCAGTAAGGACCCGTGGCCGTGTCGTGCAGTCAACCGAGCTGCCGCATCGACGACGCCTTCACGCTCGCACGCTTCCGCCGCCGAGCGAAGCTCCCCTTCCCCCCTCTTGTGCTTTCGGTTATCATGCCTTCCGGAGACGAAGATGAAGACGATTGTACAATTCGGCGCCGGCTGCATCGGCCGCTCGCTCGTGGGCACGCTCTTCCACACGGCGGGTTGGCGCATCGTCTTCGTCGACGCCGACGAGACTATCGTAGCGGCGTTGAAAAACCGCAGCGGCTATCTCGTCCGTATCCGCGAACACACCGATCCCGACGCCGATGAAACGATACCCGTCGGCAATTTCGACGGCCTTCACGCGAGCGAAACCGAAGCGATTACTGCGGCCGTACGCGAGGCCGACCTTCTGAGCACAGCCGTCGGAGGCGCGACACTGCCGAAGGTGATCGGCGCCATGGCCCCGGGACTGCACGCGCGGACGCGACCGGTCTCGGTGCTGCTCTGCGAGAACCTGCGGCAATCCGCCCGCGTCGCAGCCGCGGTGCTGGCAAAGACGGAACGCACGAGCACTCCGCGCGTCGGCTTCGTCGAGACAAGCATCGGCAAGATGGTGCCGATCATGCCCGCGCGCATCCGGGAACGCGATCCGCTCGAGGTATGGAGCGAACGCTACAATCGCATCGTCGCCGACCGCAACGGCTTTGTCGACGAGCCGCCAGCGGTACCGGAATTGGTTCTGAAGAAGGATTTCGCCGCGCATGTCGACTGCAAGCTCTTCGTGCACAACCTCGGCCATGCGGCAGCGGCCTACCACGGCTTCCTCCGCGGCTTCGGGACCATCCCCGAGTGTCTGGCCGACCCGGCGGTCCGCGCCGAAGCGAGCGGCGCAATGGACGAATCGGTGCTGGCGCTCATACGCGCGTACGCCGAAGCGTTCACTCTTGAAGAACTGCGGGCGCACCGCGACGAACTCCTGCGGCGCTTCGACAACCCCGCTCTCGGCGACACCGTTTTCCGCGTCGGACGAGACTTGCCGCGCAAGCTCGCCCCCGACGACCGCTGTTTCGGCGCGCTGGCTTTGGCCCTCCGAACCGGAGTCGACCCCGAACATGTCTGTCGCACCATAGCCGCGGCACTGCACTTCCGCGCGACCGACGAGGCGGGCGCTCCGTTTCCCGCCGACGCGATATTTCTGCGGCAATTCGACAATACGGGGCATGAAACGTTTTTACGCGCTCAATGCCGCGCCGCGGGCATCGCCACTGGTGAAGAAATTGTCGCCCGTATTCTGCGATACCACACCACCTGCGCGCCCGCGAAGTAAGCCCTTTTCTCCCTGACTCTTTTGCTTTATTATGGAGCGCGTTGATATGAAGGGGCGCGCGTGCCACATCGACAAGGCGCACAATTCGACAAGTACTGCATGCAGCAAGCGGTGGAACTCGCGCGACTCGGGCTCGGGCGAGTGGCGCCGAATCCATCCGTCGGCTGTATCGTCGCTCGCAACGAGGTCGTCGTCGGTGAAGGCTTTCACCAGCAGTACGGCGGACCGCACGCGGAGGTCCACGCCCTCGAGGCCGCGGGCGACCATGCCGAGGGCGCGACCGCTTACGTTACCCTCATGCCCTGCGCCCACCACGGCAAGACCCCGCCCTGCACCGAGGCGCTGATCGCCGCAGGGATCGCGCGCGTGGTCGTGGCCGTGGACGATCCGCACCCGGCCAGCCGCGACGGCCGCGCAATGCTCGAAGCCGCCGGCGTCAAGGTCGAAGTGGGATTACTGGCGGAGGCGGCGCGGGAGGTGATGCGCGGCTATTTGAAAGCACTGGCGCGCAAGCTGCCCTTCGTGACGCTGAAGTACGCGATGTCGCTCGACGGCAAGATCGCCACCGCCGGCGGCGAATCGCGGTGGATCAGCGGCAAGGAGAGCCGCGCACGGGTGCAACTCATGCGCGAACGCGCCGACACGGTGCTGACGGGCATCGGCACCGTGCTCGACGACGACCCGCGCCTGACCGTCCGCGACGCCGAGAGCGACGCCGATCCGGACGTGCCGCAACCCAAGCGCGCCGTGCTCGACTCGACGCTGCGCCTGCCGCCGACGGCGCGGATGCTGCGGGAACCGGGGCAGACGTGGATCTTCGCCGGTACGGACGCTTCGCCGCAAGCCGATGCCGTACTGCGCGAAGCCGGCGCCACGGTCGTCCGCCTGCCCCTCAACGTCGAGGGCGGGGTGGACCTGCACGCGGTGATGGCATACCTTTGCGAGCAGGGCATCCACGAGGTCCTGGTCGAATGCGGCGGTACGCTGGCGGCTGGTCTGTTGCGCGCGGGGCTGGTCGACGAGATCGCCGCCTTCGTGGCGCCGAAGTTGATCGGCGGCGACGGCCGGCCGCCGGTAGGCCTTCTGGGCGTCATGCCCGGCAGCGGCCTGGAATCACTGGCGCAGGCGCTCGCCTGCGCGCCGCTTGCGTGCGAGACTGTCGGCGACGACGTGCTCATCCGCGCGCAACTGGGCGATTAACCCGGCCGCGGCTTTCCTAAAAAAGTTGAAATCACTGCCGCGATTCCGAATAATTCCATCTCTGTGGTCGCCGAAGTTGTTCGGAGTCAACGGCATGCAACAGAATCAGGAAGTCGAGGTCTTCGAGTATTTCCTCAAGCCCGGCTATATCGTCGCCAACAGCCAGGACTCGGTAGTGCGCGCGGTCCTGGGCAACTGCGTCGCGGTCGCCCTCTTCGACCGCAAGCGGCGTTTCGGCGGGATGAACCACTTCGTCCTGCCCTCCACGCGCGACCGGCGCCGCGCCACGCCGCAGTTCGGCAACATCGCCATCCCCGCCTTGTGCCGCATGGTCTTCGACCTCGGGGCCGAGAAGGACGCGCTGGAAGCGCAGATCGTCGGCGGCGCGTGCAGCGACGAGGTGGACGACAAGGCGCTGGGCAAGCAGAACGTGGCCATCGCCCGCAAGCTGCTGAAACGCTACGGCATCCCCGTCGTCAGCGAGGACGTCGGCGGGCGCCTGGGGCGCAAGATCGTCTACCATACCGGAACCAACGAGACGGTGGTGCTGAAGGTCGAGAAGATCCGCGACAGCGACTGGTTCTTGCCGCACGCCGATTTGCGGTTCGGGTAAGATACCTCACCGCCGCCAGGCGCTGAAGAAGAGCCCCAGCAGGAAGAGCGCCACGCCCGCGCCGATGAGCCAGTAATGCACCGTGCTCTCCCTGGCGTACCCGCTCAGCGGCACCGCATCCCACGGCGCGAAACCGTTCTCGTTCAGAATCACGTCACCCCCGCCGGCCTGCGCGATGCGCGCCAGCGCCGCGCCGTCGACGCCGAAGCGCAAAACCTCCGCGCGCGGATCGATCAGGAGCGGACACTCGGCCAGAGGCTCGCCCGCGTCGTCCGGACCGCCGCCGGCGTCGGTCGAGGCCGGGCGGAACACGGGAAGCGCGTACCCGCCGACGCCGACGCGGTACAACCCGGGCGGGGGCAGTTCGCCGCTGCCTTCCCATAAATCCGGCGCGGCCGGGTAGAGCGGGATTTCCCGCTCGCCGACACGCGCGCGCAAAGCCGGCGGCGTATCGTCGGCATCCGCGGCCGGCACGAAACTGACGTGCAGGCTCCGCGCGCCGGGCCGGGCGCGCACCGTGCCGCGAGGGTTTCCTTCCAGGCACCAGCGTAGAAGCGGCCGCGTCAGGTCCGCGGCCCGTTCGGCCGGCCAGTTCCACTCCCGCCACGGCGCACCGGTCAGCACCGCCACACGGCCGAGTCCGACCCGCCCCGCCGCGGCCAGTACGTTGTTCTCCTCGTCGCGCAGCAGCGTGGTCGCGCCGGGCAGGTTGTCGCGCAACGGACCGACGGCGACCTGCCGCGCCAGCGGCGGCAGTGCGTGCGCCCGAAGCGAGGAGACCGCCGGATGCGCGCCGGTACCGGCGACGCGGATCTCCCGCCGCAGCAGGCGACGCTGCTTCTCCACCTCGCGCCGCAGTATCGCCGGCAGCCGCAGCAGGTCGCCTTGCGCGCGGACATAATTATCGCCAGCCAGCGCCTGCAGCAGTGCTGCATTGGGCTCGCCGACGGCGATGGCCGACAAGCCCGCGCGCGTCTGGCGAAGATTTTCCAGCGCCGCGGCCAGGGCCTTGTCCAGCGTTTCGCCCTCCTCGGCGGTGTCGCCGTCGGTGAGAAGAATGACGTGCCGTCGCTGCGCGTCCGCGCCGCCTTCGCGCAGCAAATCCAGCGCCCGTGCCAGCCCGGCGAAGACGCTCGTGCCGC
This sequence comes from uncultured Planctomycetaceae bacterium, assembly GCA_964457365.1. Taxonomy (GTDB): domain Bacteria; phylum Planctomycetota; class SZUA-567; order SZUA-567; family SZUA-567; genus CAYWFP01. The sequence continues at coordinate 13,615 of CAYWFP010000034.1, read as the reverse complement.
CGTGCGCGCCGAGTGTCTGCAGTCGTTCGCGCAGCCCGCCCCACGCGGTCGTCTCGTCCACCACCGTCAACGGCAGCAGCGTCCGCGCTTCGCGCGCGAACGCCACCACCGACACCCGGTCGTCCGGCTGCAGCCGCCAGCACGCCGCGAGCACCGCCTCGCCCGCCTGCCACAGCTTGGTCGTCCCCGCCGGAGCGCCAGGCACCTCGTCCTTCATGCTTCCGGAGACATCCAGCGCCAGCACCAGCGCCAGGCGCTCGCGCGGCAGAATTTCGACCGGGAGCAACTCGCCCAGCGGCGCGCGGTGCCCGGGCTGCGCCTCGTCGTAGCCGCCGAAACCAAGGCTCGCCTCACCGCCGAGGACCAGCATGCCCATGCCGCTTCTGACCGCCCTCTCGAACCAGCCGATACTGCGCGGCGGCAGCGCGTCCGCGGCGACATCGTCGAGAACGATGCAGGAGACGCCGCGGAGGTGATGGGATTGCAGCTCTGCCGGCGTAAGCATAGTGATCGTCGAGTTATCCAGAAAACGCGGTGGCGATTCGCCCAGCCAGAGCACTCGCTCCCCTCCGGTGACCAACACTGCCGCGGCGGCGATATTATTCTCCGGCACACGGTCGTCCCGAGCCGCCAGACGCGCTTGCACGCGATGCAGGCCGGAGCGTTGCAGGCGGACGGAGAAGCGGAAACGTCCGCCGGCCGGCATCAGGTCCAGTTGCTTACGAGCCAGCGGCACGCCCTCGCCGGTCTCCAGGATCGCTTCGGCCGGCTCCGCCACCGCGCTGTCGGCATAAAGGTATACGTCGAACGCTTCTGCCGGCCGCGTCAAGGGCGACGCTTCCAGGCGCAGCGCGCGCACATCCGGCCGCGGACGCGAGCCGACCGGAATCGCCTCGAGCAGCATCCGTGCCGCCGCTGCCCGCGCGACTTCTTCGGCATCGCCCCGCGTCTGCCGCGCATCGCTCAACAGCACCGCCCGCCGGCGGTAGAGCCCCTGTGCCGGCAAACCCGAGGCCAGACGCACGGCCGCAGCGATATCGCTTTGCCATGGCTCGAGATACGGTTTGGCTTCGCCAGGCGTTTCGCGCACCTCCACGTTGCCGGCAAAGGCGATCCAGCGGACGGAGTCGGCACTCTCGAGCAGAGACGTCAAGCGCGCACGATCCACCCGGGCGCCACTGGCGGTGATACTGCGCGAGAGATCCTGCAACAGCAGCAACTCCCGCCGGATCGGCGGCCGGGCAGGCCACAACAACCCCATGAGCAACAACGCGATACCGATCAGGTAGCCACAAAGCGCCAACCGTCGCCGTAATGCGGAGAAGTAGAAGAAGCGTGGAAAATCCATGAAAATGCTCTAAGACTCATAATGAAAACACGTTGCAAACATGCAGCCACATAGTATACTGGTTTTCGGCGCGCGGTGAATCTGTTTTTTAGACCCGTCCGCGGCCGGAATTCGTTTCAATAACAAACGAACCATGGCGGCTTCGTATTCGTTTATTGAGTAAGCGCCGGTTCGGCACAACCGGTTCAGGAGACCAGTATGGCGCGGCAACGCAGCAGAAGCAGCAGCATAAACGACGCCCCCCGCACCAACGGCAACGGGAAAGGCAGCGGCCGGTACAACCGGCGTGCCACCGCACCGGGCGGCGGCCTTCTCAGCTTCGCCGTCATCTTCCTGCTGCTGATCGGACTCGGCGGTGGCGGGTACTATTTCTACCTGCAGCATCAGGACGGCCAGCCGAGCGATTACGACATCTACCAAGCCGAACGCGAGCGCAAACTGGCAGAACTGGAAAACCAGGACAAGAAAACGCCCGCAGTCCCGGCACCCTCGCCGCGCGATACCAATACCACCTCGAATCGTATCGCCGCCCTGCCACCCAACGCGGCGACTCCCGGCCCGATGTTCCAGAGCAAGATCGACGCGGCACTGCCGCTCTTCAAGGAAGGACATTTCGGCGAAGCGGGCGACCTGTTGGATGAGGCGCTGAAGCTCAACCCGCCGGAGCAGGAGCAGGAAAAATTCAGTCAGCACCTCGCCACCGCCCGCCTCTTCGCCCAGACCGTCGACGAGATCAAACCCGACGTCGAATCCACCGCTGAGAATCTCTTCGTCTTCTCGCTGAAGAACGGCGGCCAGTTCACCGCCAAGGTGCTGACGGAGAACACCTCCGAGCTGATGATCAAAAAGGACGGCGGCATTACCGCCAACCTGCCGCGCAAGGAAATCCTGGCCATGGACCCGGTCTCGCAGAAGAAGCGAGACCAGCAGATGCTCGACGAGATCATTCAACGGAAAACCGAGTGCGAGACCGGACTCGACTACTACCATCTCGCGATCTACGCGCTGGAGTGCAACTTCTCCGACCGCGCGCATAAATACCTGCTCAAGTCCGCTTCGCTGGACAAGGACATCGCACGAAGCGTCTACGAGGAACGCGCCCACAGCCTCTTCGCCCGGGCGATCTGGAGCAAGAGCCGCGGCATGCGCAACAAATCGCAGCGCCAGTTCGAGGAACTGGCGAAAAAGTATCCCGAGAGCCAGGCGGCCCGACAAGCGCAGCAACTGCTGGCCGAAGCCGACGCGGCGATCAAGCGCGAACTCGAGGAACAGCGTCGCCAACGACAGCGCAAACGCGAACTCCTGGCCATGGCCGACAAACAACGCAAGCAGAAAGCCGCCACCGCCAAACGCAGGCGTGAAAAACACAGCGACGCCGCGATCAGCCTGCTCAAGGAAGAGGAACCGGAAGTTCCCGCAGAGCCTCCCAGCGGCATCGAACGGGGCAGCGCCGACCGTGTCGCGCTCAGCAAACCCGACAAACTGATGGCGGAAGCGGACGAGTTGTTCGCCAAAGCCTCCGGAGGCGGCAAAGGCAGCCGCAAGCAAAACAACAAGTTGTACAAGGAAGCCGCAAAAAAATACCGCGAGGCCCGGAATGCCTACAACGAATACCTGACCGCGCATCCGGATCCGGCAGTGGAGCAGAAACTGGCCATGGCTTGCGAGCAGCTCCACTGGAGCAAAAAATTGCAGACGGTTGAATGAAATCGAGACAATTCTATTCCCGCGCCCGCCAGATCGCTGGCGGGCGCTTTTTTATTCGCGAGGCGCAACTCTTATTTAGACAAGAAGATGCGATTGCCCCTGCAGACACTTGCTCCGACAGGATTAGCTGGCATACTGTATGCATTGGAACCCGGGTATTCGATTATCGTACATTGACCATCCTGGAGCTTCGGCCGATGCGCATCCTGATTGTCGACGACGAAGACATGCTCCGGCTGTTTCTGCGGGACTTTTTACTTGATCGCGGGCACGAACCGCTTGAAGCGGCCGACGGGGAAAGCGGTCTGGAAACGGTCAAGCGCGAAAGCCCCGACGTCGTGTTCTCCGACATCATGATGCCGGGCATGGACGGCATCACCATGCTCAAGGCGATCAAAACATTACCGGACTCGCCACCGGTAATCCTGATGACCGGATACGCGGACTTAAAGACCGCGATCGAAGCGGTCCAACTCGGCGCTCACGACTACATGCTGAAGCCGTTGGAACTGCACGATCTGCAAAACCGCCTCGAGCACATCACGCGGATGCGCGAACTCGAACGGCAACTCCAGGAAGAACACCGCAAGGCCATCTATGCTTCGCGCATGGCCGCGGTGGGTCAATTGGCCGGCGGCGTGGCTCACCAGGTGAACAACCCCCTGACCTTCATCCGCGGTAACGCGCAGATGATCCAGATCATGCTCGAGAAATGCAGCAACGAGATCGCCGCGCTGGCCCCCGAGAGCCGGCTGGGAAAACTGCTGAGCGAGATCCCGGAACTGACCGCCGGAATCCGACGCGGCACCGAGCGCATCAACACCATCACCGCCGGCCTGGTCAACTTCAGCGATTCGCAACTCTTCGAACCGGCACGACCGACTGCGCTACGGGCTGTGACGGAGGACGCGCTTTCGCTGCTGGGAGTGCCGGATGATGAGGATCCGTTCATGATCGAACGCCGTTTCGAAGAAAAGGAAGCTGTCCTGACCATCTGCCGTCGCGCGATAACCCAAGCGCTGCTCTGCCTGCTCCTCAACGCCAGACAGGCCGTCGCCGGGCAGAACCGTCCGCGCATCCGGGTCACGGTCGAGGCGGTTCCGAATTGGGGCGGGCAGGTCCGCGTGGAAGACTCCGGTTCCGGCGTTCCCGAGAAGCTGCGCGAGCGGATCTTCGAACCGTTCTTCACCACGCGCGAAGTCAACGAGGGCGCGGGACTGGGGCTCTCGGTGGCTTACGGCATCGTCGCCACAGACCACGGCGGTGATATCGAAATCCGTAAGAGCGACCTCGGCGGCGCCGAGTTCCGTCTCATCCTGCCGGCATCATCGCCTCTTGCCGAGAACAACGCCGAAGGAGGCCGCTCGTGAGCGCGGATGCGCCCGGGCGCGAGGACTTGACCGACGCGATCTTCAAGAAGATCGCACGCTATGTCTACGAGCACGCCGGTATCAACCTGACCGAGAACAAGCGCGAACTGGTGCGCGCACGCCTGGGCAAGGTGATCCGGCAGAAAGGGCTTTCGGGATACCGCGAATACTACGAGTACATGGTCAACGACGAGACCGGCGAAGCCACCAAGGAAGTGCTCAACGCCGTCTCGACGAACCTGACTTCGTTTTTCCGCGAGTCGAAGCACTTCGATTTTCTGCGCGAGATGCTCCTGCCGGAAGTCGCCCGCCGCGCAGCCGCCACCGGCACCTACCGCCTGCGGGGGTGGTCGGCCGGATGCAGCACCGGCGAAGAGGTATACACCATCGCCCTGACGCTGCGCGAGTATCTGTCGGAATTTCCGCGCTGGGACGCCAAGCTCCTGGCCACCGACATCGACACCACCGTGATCGAACACGGCATCGCCGGCATCTACGAGGAAAAGCGTCTGGCGACGGTACCCAAGACCATGCTGGGGCAATATTTCCAGCGCGGGACGAAAAACCGGACGCTGTATCGGCTCAATTCCGAGATCCGCCGCCTCGTTTCCTTCAAGTATCTGAACCTGATCACCCCGTGGCCGTTCCGCGGACAGTTCGACTTCATCTTCTGCCGCAACGTGATGATCTATTTCGACCGCCCGACCCAGCAGATGCTCGTCGACCGTTTCACCCAGCACCTCAAACCCGGAGGATACCTTTTCATCGGCCATTCCGAAGGCCTGACCGGCGTGCGACACGAACTGCGCTACATGCAGCCGACGATCTATCGGAAATGACCGCTACCGGCGGGTGCTGACCTCGGACCATTCGCTGGCCCCGCAGTCGGGACAACGCATCTGCAGCGAGGTCGCCAGCCCCGCGAAGGCCGCATCGGTCAGATCCTGAACCGGAAAATCCTCGCCGATACCGGGAACCATCTCTGCGATCAGATCCGGGGTCAGAGTGATTATGGCGTGAAGCTTGCTCATGCGGAACGAACATTTCGCACAGTAAATCGACATCCGGAGCGTCCCTTTCGGCCTCAGACCAGCTTCGCCGCCAACAACGCTTCGGCCAGCTTCACGTCTTCGGGCGTGGTGATCTTCAAGTTGTACGGATTACCCAGCAGTACCGCCACCTCACCTCCCATCGCTTCGACCAGCGCCGCATCGTCGGTGATACGCTCGCTCAGTCCGCCGGTGCGCAGCGCGTACTCGTTGGCCTCGATTAGTACCTCGCGTCGAAAGATCTGCGGCGTCTGCACCCGCATCAACCCCAGGCGCGGCGGCGTCTCCACGATCCGATCGCCCTCCACGCGTTTCACCGTATCGCCGACAGGCACCACCGGCACCGCTGCACCGCGTTTGAGAGCCATGCGAAAGAGCCCGCGGCAGAGATCCGCCCCGGCGAAGGGGCGGACCGCGTCATGCACGGCCAGTAACGGATTGGCCGGGTCGCTCACGCGGATGCCGTTCCAGACACTCTCGGCACGGTTGCTCCCCCCGGCGACGGCCAGCGTCGCTCCCGCCGCCGCGAACACCGTCCAGGATCTCTCCCGAACCTCCTCCAGATCGTCCGGATGCACCACGAGGATGACCTCCTCCACCTCCGGCAGAGCGTCGAAGAGCGCCAGCGTGCGCGCGAGAATACTCGTCCCGCCCACGATCAGAAACGGTTTACGCTTAACGCCCCCCATCCGCGTAGACTCGCCGGCAGCGACGAGAATCGCGCTGACCGGGACGGCTTCGTTCTCGTCGGCAAGCGGATCGCTGAGCATGGAGCTCGTCTCATCGGTCGGAGGCAATGTCGAAGAAAACCGTCACGAGTCTGTCTCGTCGCGCGTACCGCCGTCGTTGCGTTTGTACGTATCGGTATCGCCGCGACGGACGCCGGCGGACTGACGGCGGCGGATATGGGTGGTGCCCTCAGGCGCGGGTTCGTCGCTGGGCCGGCCGAAGATCATGCGCCCGGCCGAAGTTTGGGTGGAACCGGTGATGACGATCTCCACGTCCTGGCCGATGCGCTTGAGCCCGTTCTCCACCACGACCATGGTGCCGTCGTCGAGGTAACCGACTCCCTGATCGGTCTGCTGCCCTTCGCGAATGATCTTAATCGTCAGTGTCTCTCCCGGCAAGACCACCGGCTTGACCGCGTTGGCTAGATCGTTGACGTTGACGACGATGATGCCCTCGAGTTGACTGACCTTGTTGAGATTGAAGTCGGTGGTCAGGATACGGGCGTGCAATTCCTTGGCGGAACGAACGAGCTCCTCGTCCACCGGCGCACCGGGGGTGGAGTCAGTCTCGCGCAGCACCACGCGAACATCCTCGAGCTTCTGCAGCTTCGCCAGCATGTCCAGCCCCCGCCGACCGCGATCCCGCTTGAGCCGGTCACGACTGTCGGCGATGAACTGCAGCTCCCGGACAACGTAATCGGGAATGATGATGGGGGAGGTAATAATACGGGCCGAACAGATATCCAGGATCCGGCCGTCGATAATGGCCGAGGTGTCAAGAATGATGCCCCCCTCCTGGGTTCCGCGCTGGGAAAAATCGATATACGGCAGGAGAAAACGGAAATCGCCGCGCGTCTGCACCACCACGGTGATGCCCAGATAGAGACAGGCCGCGAGCATCAGCGGAATATACGGCTGGATATTCCAGAGTGCATCGACGAAAGCGGTGCCGACGTCGATGGAGGGAGAATTGACCACCTTGCCCGAGAGGGAAAACAGCAAAGCGATGATGATGAGCATCAGCGTGACGATGAGTCCCCCGGCAACGCCGAAGATGACGGCCACGAACTCGCGCACCAGCCCACGCTGAAACCGCCACTCCCAGAGCACCAGCAGGATGGAGATGAGAAGAGCCGTCAGACCGTAGAGTACCGCCACCGTGTAATCGACGGTATCGCCCGCGGAGTAGACATAGGTATAAACAGCGAAGGTAACGGTGAAGGCGACGAAGAGAACGCGGAGCAGGATTTTGAGAATCATATGAAGAAATTACCTCCCGGCCGACGGGACGAACCGCGACCCATTACGTATGGGTATCGAATATACGCTGCCGTATGGATAAATAGCGTATGCAGATATCGCAGCGCCCGTCGAGTCTACCCGTTTTTCCGCAAATGGCAAGGAGAAGTGCTTTCGCGGGTTTCACTTTTTTTGCGCAGGAGCGATATCGATGAGATCGCGGATATCCTTGCCTTTCGGATCCGGAAGGTGACCGCCGTGGGCGGCTTTCTCACTCGCGGCATGGCGCATCCAGGCCCTGGCGAAGGCCATGGCGTCTTGGCGGCGATGCTTGCGCAGGAAGGGGATGACAGCCCGGTCGGCGAACTTGTTGATCACCATGAGGTCCGAGAGTCCCGCCTCATGCTGGAGAATGGCCATGGCCTGCTTGGCGCTCTCGATGGCATAGCCCAGGCTCGCGGGATCGCTCTTCTCGAACAGGAGCGGCACCAGACCCTTGTCGTCATCGAACGCTCCGGCGATCTCGCCGAAGCGTTTCCCCGCCGCGTCCAGATCGGCCGAGATCTGCTTGAAGCCATCGGCGGCCGCGCCGACCCGTGTGGTCAGGCGGTCGATATTCTCCTGGATCTCCTCGATCCTGACCTTGTTTTCCGGGTCGCCCAGCGTCCTCCCGGAGAAACCTTTCACCTCATCGCGCACGCGGGCGATGGACTCGCCGGTCTCAGCGAAGAGCGGCCCCTCCTCGCCGAAATACTCCGAGAGCGCCCGGACGGTATCGACGAGACGGACGCTCTGCTGCTTGATCCGGTCGAGGTTGTTCTCCACCTCCCGCTGGTCCTGCTTCATCTGTCGAGAGCCGGAGATGGCGTCGACACCTTTGAGGATGCTTTCGGCCTTCTCGCCGATGGACTCGACATGCTCGTAGAGGGTGTCCAGCGAGGCCGGCGGCTCCGCCTTGATGCGATACGGCGGGCCCGGTCGCGACGCCAGCACCTCCCGGGAACAGCCCGGGACGATGTCGAGGAACGTGTCCCCGACAAGACCGATGGTGTCGGGGCGGGCGGTGCTGTCGGCGGGGATCACGGCGAGGACCTGTCGCCGGATCCGGCCGCGGACCTGGATCATCGTACCCTCGAAACCGATGGCCTCGACAGTGCCGATGGTCACCCCGCCCTGCGAGATGGGTGCCCCGGCGGCGAGTTCGCCGACTTCGTGCATGACGACGACGACTTCGACGCGGTCGGCGAGGGCGCGGCGACCGTACGCCTGGTAGGTCATATACGCGCCGAGCGCGACCAAGCCCAGGAGGACGATCACGCCGGTGACGAGGCGCTGCTGATTCGACGGGGACACGGCGCCGGCCATGTTTCTCCTATCGCTTCGGCGGTTGCTCGGAGAGCGCCCCGGAGAGAGAGCTCTTGATCTGCCCAAGACGCACGCGGAGAAGCGACCACTCCTTGGCGATCTCCTCGGCGGATTCGATGCCCTTGCGTTCGCACTCGTGCAGGAAACGCTTGGCGATCACGTCGGCCATCTTCTGATCGGCCAGCAGATCCACCGCGCCGACGTGAGTCAGACCGTCGGCGAGCTTGCGCAAGTCCTCGAGCATGCGGCGGATATCGGCCTCGAGTTGCGGATCGGTCAAGAGTTTCGGCAATCCCTGGTCGGGTTCGATCTGGGCGACGATCTGCGCCACCGTGGCGGTGGTGGCCTTCAGGTCGCCGACCATGCCGCCGATCTCGTCGCTCTTGTCGCCGAGCGTGCCTGTGATCTTGTGGACGTTGGCGATGGTCTTGTTGATGGCCGCGACCTGCTCCTCGTCGCCGATGGTCTCGTTGACGAAGCCCTCCACCGTGCCGGAGATGCCCTTCACCCGCTTGGTCGTATCGACGACGTTGGCGATGGCGTCGTCGATACGCCCCGCGCTGTGATTGAGCGAAGCCAGCAATTTCTTCGCCTCGACGGTGGAGGCGTTGACGTTGGCGAAACTCTCGCGGATATTCTTCTGGCTCTGTTCGTCGCCGACGATGCGATTGAGGTTCTGCACCAGCGTCTCGACCTCCGCTCCGATGGCGTTGACCTGCTGCAGCAGTTCCGCGGTTCCGGGCTGGGCCTTGCCCTGAATCACCGGCGGGCGTTCCGGGTCGTTCTTCGGGAGTATCTCCTTGCCCTCGCCGCGGACGATCTCCATGAAGCTGTCGCCCACGAGGCCGCTGGTGCCGATCTGGGCGTAGCTGCCCTTGGGGATGTCGCGTTTCTTGTCGACTTCCAACTCGACGATTACCTTCTTGACATCGAGGCGGATGTCGGCCACCTGGCCGATGTTCACCCCGCCGAGCTTCACCGGGGCGCCTGGACGGAGATCGCTGACGTGATCGATGCGGACGATGATCTTATACGTCTCCTGGAGGAGCACGCCCTCGCTGGTGGTGAGGATCATGCCCATGATCAGGATGATCCCGGTGATGATGAATGCACCGATGTAGATCTCGAGCTTGCGATAATCTCTGTTGCCCACGGAACACCTCCTCTTCCGCTCCGGCGGCCCCGGCTCAGAGCACCGCCTTGATCGGTCCTTCGGCCTCGCCGCGCACGAACTGCCGGATCATGCGCTCCTGGTCCTTCATCTGTTCGAGATCCTCGCGGTCGCGGATCCCGGCGAAGTACTCCGGAGGCCCCTCGCCCACGATATGACCGCCGTGGAACATGATGATGCGGTCGGCCGTCTTCAAGGCCACGTGCATGTCGTGGGTCACGATGATACTGGTGACGTTCTTCTCCTGCAGCGCCGCACGCGTGTCGAGAATCAGATCGGCGATGGCATCGCTCATGATCGGATCCAATCCCGTCGTCGGCTCGTCGTAAAGGACGATCTCCGGATCGATGGCGATGGCACGCGCGAGCGCCACGCGCTTCTTCTGCCCGCCCGAGAGCTGGGAGGGAAGTTTTTCAGGGACACCCGGGAAAGCAGAGCTGCCCAAACCGACCGAACGGAGCTTGTCGGCGACCATTTCCCGCAGCAGCGTCTCGTCGCTCTCGCCACGCGCACGCCGCTCGAAGACGATATTCTCGGCCACGGTCATGCTGTCGAAGAGCGCGCCGCTCTGGAACAGCATGGCGAAGTGCTTGCGCATCTCGGCCAATTCGTACTCGTCCATCTTGGCGATGTCGCGGCCCTCGTACATGCAGAGGCCCTTGTCCGGATAGAGCAATCCGATCATCAGCCGCAGGGCCACGCTCTTGCCCACCCCGGACTGGCCGATGATGACCAGCGTCTCGCCGCGCTCGACGCGGATGGTGACACCCTTCAAGACATCGAGCGTGCCGAAGGAGATGTAGATGTCCTCGAGCCCGATGATGATGTCGTCCTGCTTCTCTTCGGCGATCATGCGGCGGCCTACTTGTTCGGATCGAAAAGATAGAGCACCATCGTCAGGAACAGGTTCAACAGCAGGATGGCGATGCAACTGGCGACGTTGGCCTCGGTGGTGGCTTTGCCCACGCCCTCGGCCCCGCCGCGGGTGGTGATCCCCTTGTGGCAACAGATCAGCGCCATGGTGCCGCCGAAGACCGCCGCCTTGGTCAATCCGACAAAGAAATCGTACGGCTGTAGAAACTTCTGTGTCTGGATCCACATGTAATGCCCGTTGATACCCATGCCGTGAATGCAGAGCGCGAAGGCCGCGGCGATGCCGATAACGATGGCGAAGGTCGTCAGGATCGGCGCCAGCAGTGTCGCCGCGCCCACGCGGGGCAGCACCAGGTAGTGCACCGGATCGGTACCCATGGTGCGCAACGCGTCGATCTGCTCGGTGACGGCCATCGTGCCGAGTTCCGCGGCCATGGCCCCGCCGACGCGTCCGGCGAGCATGACGCCCGCGAGCACCGGCCCGAGCTGTAATACCAGAGAGTTGCTGACCAGCGGGCCCACCCAGCTCGTAGCGCCGAAGCGCGTGAGCTGAAAGTAGCTCTCGTAGGCGAGCACCATACCGGTAAACGCCCCGGTCGTCAGCACCACCGGCAGGCTCTCGACGCCGATGAAGTAGCTCTGTTTGACCAGCACGCGCCAGTTGACCCAGCGGCGCATCGCCCAGCGCACCACGTCAACCAGCAGCAGGGCCACTTGCCCCGTGTCCTGCAGTACGGCAATGAAGAAGCCGCCCAGCGTTGCGAGTATGTGCAGCATAACGACAATCCGTAGCGGCGATCTTCTGTCGAAAGGACAGGTTTCGCACCATATTCGCAGGATTCCGGTTTCTTATCGGCCGGATACGGACCGGGCTGAAACGAAACGACGTTCGGTCGCGAACGGCACCTGAAGAAAACGGGGGCGATATCCGAGCCCCCGTTTCGATTCGCATACACCCCCGGGCTAGTCGCCGCCTTCCTCGCCCTCGCTTGTTCCGGTGGCGACAGGCTCCTCCGAATCACCTTCCGCGCCCTTGCGTTCCAGCGGCTCGTCGGTGAACTCGAGGTGCTCTTCGCCCGCCTTGACGATGATCCGCGAGTTGGGTTTGAAGCGACCGCGGAGAATCTCCTCGGCGATGGGGTCCTCGACGAAACGCTCGATCGAGCGCCGCAGCGGACGCGCGCCGAAATCCATGTCGTAGCCCTGGTCGATGAGGAACGCCTTGGCCTCGGGCGTCAGTTCGAGTTCCATCCGCTGTTCCTTCATCCGCTTGGCCACACCGGCCGCCTCGATATCGACGATCTCCTTCAGGTCCTCGCGGTTGAGGTAGCGGAAGATGACGATCTCGTCGAGCCGGTTTACGAATTCGGGACGGAACTCCTTCTCCACCGCCTCCTTGAGCTGCTTCTCCAGGCGCTCCTGGACCGAGCCTTCGCTACGGCGGCCGAAGCCGAGATTGCCCTGGTTCTTGATCAGGTCCGCACCGACATTCGAGGTCATGATCAGGATGACATTGCGGAAGTCGACCTTGCGGCCGTAGCTGTCGGTCAGCGCGCCCTCCTCCATGATCTGCAGGAGGATGTTGAAGATGTCGTGGTGCGCCTTCTCCAACTCGTCGATCAGCACCACCGAGTACGGCCGGCGGCGGACCTTCTCGGTGAGCTGACCGCCCTCCTCGAAGCCGACGTAACCGGGCGGGGCGCCGACGAGGCGGCTGACCGCGTGCTTCTCCATGTACTCGGACATGTCGATCTGGATCAGCGCGTCCTCCTCGCCGAACATGAACTCCGCCAGCGCGCGCGCCAGCAGGGTCTTGCCCACGCCGGTGGGACCGAGGAAGAGGAACGACCCCATCGGCCGGCGCGGATCCTTCATCCCTGCGCGGCTGCGGCGCACGGCTCGCGCGATGGCGGAGATGGCCTGATCCTGGCTGACCACGCGCTTGTGGAGATTATCCTCCATCTGCAGCAGGCGTTCGGTCTCCTTGGCTTCCAGCCGCGAAAGCGGGATACCGGTCATGCCCGCGATAACGCTGGCGACCACCTCCTCGTCGACGATGCCGGCGGCCTCGGTGCTGCGCTCGCGCCACTCGGTCTGGATGTTGCGCATCTTGTCCTTGAGCTTCTCCGCCCGGTCGCGCAGCTCCGCGGCGCGCTCGAACTCCTGGCCGGCGACGGCCTCGTTCTTCTCGCGCTCCATGTCGGCGATCTCCTTCTCAAGTTCCTTGATGTCCGACGGGCGGGTCAGGTTCTCCAACCGCACGCGGCTGCCGGCCTCGTCGATGACGTCAATGGCCTTGTCCGGGAGGAAGCGGCCGGAGATGTAGCGGTCGCTGAGCTTCACCGCTTCGTCGATAGCCTCATCGGTGATACGAACGCGGTGGTGCGCCTCGTAGCGATCCCGCAGCCCGTGGAGGATGGCCACGGCCTCCTCCTTGTTCGGCGGATCGACGATGATGGTCTGGAAGCGTCGCTCGAGAGCCGAGTCCTTCTCGATGTACTTGCGATACTCGTCGAGCGTGGTCGCGCCCACGCACTGGACCTCGCCGCGCGCCAGTGCGGGCTTGAGCACGTTGGATGCGTCGATGGAGCCCTCCGCGCCGCCGGCACCCACGAGGGTGTGGATTTCGTCGATGAAGAGGATGACGTTCTGCGCCCGGCGCACCTCGTTCATCACCGCCTTGATGCGCTCCTCGAACTGGCCGCGGTACTTGGTGCCGGCGACCATCATCGCCAGATCCAGCACGACGATGCGCTTGTTCAGCA
>CAYWFP010000033.1:0-35402 GCA_964457365.1 uncultured Planctomycetaceae bacterium | reverse complement strand
CGACAAGTTGCAACCGATCCATGTCCGGTGCGTAGGCGGGCATGGGGTCTGAGAAGAGGAGTTGTTTGAATGACGGAATCTCCGCCGCTGGCAGACAGTGCTCGTACTTCGCTTCCGTAGGAACTTGAGAACCACGGGAAGGAGGGGCGGCGGGCGTAAACGCCGGATGGACCTGCTCATTGTTGGTCGCCTGTTCCTGCGGATACTGGGGAAAAAGAGGATGCCGCACCAGCGTGCAGCGTAGCGCGATCTCGGGAAGCCGGCGGATCAGTTCCGTCCGCGCCGCGTCGTTGCAGACGACGACATGCTTGGCCAGACGTGTCGCGCGCAGCCCGGGGCGCCACGGCACCCAAATATCGCGCGCATGGCCTGTGACGGCAAGCGGCACGCCCAGACCCCTCGCGAGCGCGGCGCCGATCACGCCCGGCAGCCCGCAGAATTGCGCCCAGATCAGATCCGGCATCCAGGGAAGGCACAGCAGCGCGCGGCGTGCTGTTCCGCTTCGTCGTAATTGCAGAATACCGCAGCGCAGGAGAGCAGAGACGATACGGAAAGGAAAAAGCGGCCCGACAGGGGAATAGGCGGGCATCGCCCGCCCACCACTGTCGAACCACCGCCGGTCCTCGCCGGATTCGCAGGCGAAACGCGCTATCGCATGCCCGTGTGCCTCGAGTGACGCGCATTCTCGCGCGATGAACGACTCGCTCCACTGACGGTGGCGGCCGACCAGTACGGCGATGCGCATGCGCCTCTCCCGTTACTCGCCGTCGAAGAGCTGCTCCGGATCCTCCAACAGCGTCTTGAGATGGCCGTTGAACTTCGCAGCCAGGACGCCGTCGATGACGCGGTGGTCGCTCGAGAGGGTAATCTTCATCAGTGGCCTGATCTCGACCTTGCCGTCGACGGCAACCGGCGTTTCGGTGATTTTTCCGACCGCGAGAATAGCGGCGTTGACCGGGTTGATGATGGCGGTGAACTGGTCGACCTCGTAAGAGCCGAGATTGCTGACGGTGAAGACTCCGAAGCCGTAGTCGTCGGGCGTCAACTTCTTGCTGTGCGCCCTGCGCATCAATTCCTTGGCGTCGTGGCTGATTTCCTGCAGAGGACGCTTGTCCGCGTCGCGGATCACCGGCACGACCAGTCCGTCGGGCTCGATGCTGACGGCGAAGCCCACGTGCATGCGATGACGGATGACGTAGCCGAAGCTGGTGAACAGGGACGCCACCTGCGGATACCTCGACAGCGCCAGTCCGCTGGCCTTCAGCAGCATGTCGTTGTAGGAGATGCGTATTTTCTTTTCGCGCTTGAGCCGTTGGCGCATCTCGATGGCGGCGGTCATGTCGATGACGGTGGTGAGATAGAAGTGCGGCATCGTGTTGCGCGCAATGCTCATGCGCTGGGCGATGACCGTGCGCATCGCATCCAGGGGCACCATCTCGTCGCCGAGTTCGGGAGTGATCTCGCAACTCACCGTCAACGGCGGGGCGGGTGCGAACGGCGGGTACTTTGCAACCGTTTCCTCGGAAATCTCCTCGCCGGCGGTCGTCGCCAGACCGATGACGCTCTCGACCGGCAGCAGGTCGCCTTCCTTGGCGAGTTTGCGCCGCAGAATGCCTTCGATGCGGCTCTCCACCTCAAGGGTGACCTTGTCGGTGGTCACGTCCAACAGCGGTTGGCCCACGGCGAGTGGCTCGCCTTCGTCCACCAACCACGTCGCCAGCGTGGCCGCACGCATGCGCGTGGCCATCATCGGAAAGACGATTTCGCGGATCATGCCCGGACGCTCCCGTCCAGGCGCAGGAAGATCTCGGGCAGCGCGTCGATGATGTCACTGGCGATGAGGCTGTGCTGGCCGATCTTCGTCGCGGCGGCATCTCCGGCAAGACCGTGGATATAAACGCCGAGAACGGCCGCATCGTATGGTTCCATGCCCTGAGCAAGCAGACCGGCGAGGACACCCGCCAGCACGTCGCCGGTGCCGCCGGTCGCCATTCCCGGATTCCCGGTGTCGTTGACGCGGGTATGTTCGCCGTCTGAGACGACGGTATTTGCGCCTTTCAGAACAACTACTGATTTGGCCGATTGGGCGAAGGCCGTGGCCATCTCCTCGCGCTTTTCCAGAATCTCTTCGGTGGATTTGCCGATCAAGGTGGCCATCTCTCCGGGGTGCGGCGTCAGGATCGTCGCGCTCTTGCGTTTCTGGAATAACTTCACCTCGCGACCGGCCGCGCGCAACGCGCCCGCGTCGACGACGAGCGGCGCGTGAATCTCGGGGATGATCAGGCGCAGCAGCTCGCCCGTCTCGCCAGCCACCGGCAAGCCCGGGCCCAGCACGACCGCGCTGACTTCGTGCGTCGCTTCCAGGAGATGTTCGCGCGCGTCGACGCTCAGCGAGAGACCATCGGTCTCCGGCACCGGCAGCGACATCACCTCCGGCGAGGCCACCTCGGCGACGATGTTCAGGCTCTTCGGCAGCGCCCAGGTCACCAGTCCTGCGCCACTCCGGAGCGCCGCCCGCGAAGCCAATGCGCCCGCGCCGGTCATTCCGGTCGAGCCGGCGATCACCAGCACGCGGCCGTAATCGCCTTTGTGGGTCTGCCGCTGGCGGGCAGGAAGTTCGGGCAGGTCGCTCATTCGTTCGTCTCCTTCTCTGCATGTCCTCGGCGAAGAATCCTCGCCGCCAGCGCCGCCGCGCCGAAGCCGTTGTCGATATTGACCACCGCAACGCCCGCGGCGCACGAATTCAGCATGCCCAGCAGCGCCGCGATACCGCCCAGTGAAGCGCCATAACCGACGCTGGTCGGCACGCCGATTACCGGTGCGCGCACCAATCCGCCGACCACGCTCGGCAGCGCCCCTTCCATGCCGGCGACGACTATGATCGCGCCCGCCTCTTCCAGGCACCGGCGGTGTGCCAGCAAGCGGTGCAGACCGGCCACGGCCACGTCGTCGACCGCCGCGACGTGACAGCCCATCGCTCGCGCGCATTCGGCGCTTTCCTGCGCCACCGGCAGATCACTGGTGCCGGCCGAGACGACGAGCAGCGTCTCCGCGTCCGCTGCCGGCGCCGGCGGCGTACCGACCACCAGCGTCCGGGCCGGCGCATTATAGACCGCTTCGGGCCATTTGCCAAGCACCGCCTCGGCCGTTTCGGGGGGCGCGCGGGTAATCAACGCCACCGGCCCATGTTGCAGGATTTTTCCTGCTATGTCTACAACCTGTTGCGGGGTTTTGCTCTGCGCGAAAATCACCTCGGCAAAGCCGCAGCGTCGCTGGCGGTCGCAGTCGACTTGCGCAAAGCCCATATCGTCAATGCCTTTGAGCCGCGCCAGCGCTGTTTCGGGAGGCAGTTGCCCCTGCGCCACCTGCTCAAAAAGAGCGCGGAGATCGTTCTCGTCTGTCTCATGCGCCACGAGCGGCCGCCTCCAGTCCCAGATCGTCCGTTTTTCCCGCCAGCAGAAGCTCCCGCCCGCGCGCGGCGATCATGACCGCATTGTCAGTGCAATATTTCATCGGCGGCAAAGCCAGGCGGATGCCGGCGGTTTCGGTCATTTTCATAAAAGTCTCGCGCAGACAAGTATTTGCCGCTACACCGCCGCCGAGGGCGATCCACTCGAAGTTCACGGCCTTCGCAGTCGCCAGCGTCCGTGTCACCAGCGCATGCACCACCGCCCCCTGAAAGCTCGCCGCCGCATCGGCTACGCCTTGCGCGTTCAGCAGGAGCGGTCCTCTACGCCCGCCTTTCTGGCCACGGGCGGTATACAGTACCGCGGTCTTGATGCCGCTGAAGCTGAAATGTTCGCCGCCCTTGGGCAGGCATGCGTTTTTCCACGGATAGGCCTTTGGATTGCCGGCTTTGGCGGCCTCCTCGATCGCCGGCCCGCCGGGAAAGCCCAGGTCCAACAGCTTCGCCGCCTTATCGAACGCCTCGCCGGCCGCATCGTCGAGCGTTTGTCCCAAGCGCTGGTAGACGCCCGTCTTGGGGACGAGGTAGAGGTTCGTGTGCCCTCCGGAGACCACCAGCGCCACGAAAGGTGGATTAAGTTCCGGTTCGGCCAGTTGTGCCGCGGCGATATGCGCCTCGATGTGGTTGACTCCGATCAGTGGCTTCTCCCACGCCAGCGCCAATCCTTTCGCGGCCGCAACGCCTACCAGCAAGGCGCCGATCAGGCCGGGGCGGCGAGTCACCGCGATGGCGTCTATCTTCGCCGGCGTTACGCCCGTTTCCGCGAGCAGGTTCTCCAGTCCGGGGAGCAGGCACTCCATGTGCGCCCGGCAGGCCACTTCCGGCACAACCCCGCCGTATTTCCGGTGCAGATCGACCTGGCTGGCCACGAATGACCCGACTACCTCGCGCTCGTTCTTGAGTAACGCTAACGCGGTCTCGTCGCAGGAGGATTCGATTCCAAGGATCAGGGTCAAAACAATTTCCCAACAAAAATTCCCGCACGAGCTGCGTAGCGGTTTCGTTCGTTTGGCAAACCCGTGCCGGCTATCCCGTTGTCGGCAGAAGCGATATGCCTGTTCCGTTACCTCTTGTTGCATTACCGGTTGGGATTGTAACGTGGAGGTCGAGAACGGTCAATCCGACTCTCGACGAAATGCCTGGCGGTCCTGTATGGCGAGTTGAAGCGAGCTCGGCGCGGTGGATTCGAGAAAGGTTCCCGAAGCCAGCCCCCGTGCCAGTCGCGTCACATGAACGCCTTCCTGCGTCAATTCATCGGCAAGATACTGCGCGGTCACGTCGCCCTCGGCGGTCGGATTCAGCGCCAGAATCACCTCACGCACCGGCGTCTCGGTCTCGGCCTGATCGCGGATGCGCTGCTTGAGTTCCGCGATACGGAGGTCCTCCGGCCCGATGCCTTCTGAGGGGGAGAGGTGCCCTTGCAGCGCGTGGTAGACACCGCGGTAGCTGCTGGTCTTCTCGATGGAGATGATATCGCGCGGCAGTTCTACCGTCAGGATCGACCCGCGGTCGCGTCCGGGACTGCTGCAGACGGCGCAGAGGTCTCCTTCGGCGACGTTGAAGCAACGGCTGCAGGCGCGGATGCTGGTCTTGATCTCGTGAATGGCCTTGGCCAGTGCCATCGCCTCCTCGCGCGAGCCGGCGAGGATGTGGTAAGCCAGTCGTTCGGCCGTGCGGTTGCCGATGCCGGGAAGCTTACCGAACTGCTCGATCAGGCGCTGCACCGAATGGGGATAGGGAAATATCTCGCTCATCGGGTTCCCTTGTCCATGTTAGTTGACCGAGAATCGATGCTATGGATGCGGTTTCACAAGTCAACGGCTTTCGTCGGCCGCGGTTTGCCTGCCGGAGAGGCGTTTTTCATTGACAAGGTCGGGGCGGTCTATCGATAATGATTGTTTGTTCAATGCGTTATGATTTTTCTGGGCTATGTCGACCTGCCGGGAGTTCCCGTGACTGTTGCCAAAAACCGCATTCTCGTCACCGCCGCGCTGCCGTATGCCAACGGGCGACCACACGTGGGGCATATCGCCGGCTGTTATCTGCCCGCGGATATCTACGTCCGCTACCTCAAGCTCGCGGGGCGCGAGGCGTATTACATCTGCGGATCCGACGAATACGGCACTCCCATTACCGTCAGCGCGCTCAAGGAAGGGGTGGAGCCCAAAGCCATCATCGACCGTTACCACGCCGTCTATATAAGCGCTTTCCGCGATCTGGGGATCGACTTTTCGATTTACGGGCGCACAAGTTGCGAAAAGCATGTCGTAGTGACGCAGCAATTCTTCCTTCGCCTGCACGAGTTGGGACACGTCGTTAAGAATTCCGAACGCCGTCCGTACTGCAGCGTCTGCGAGATGTTCCTCCCTGATCGCTACATCGAGGGAACCTGTTATTTCGACGACTGCAAGATCCCGGGCGCCCGGGGTGATCAGTGCGAAAAATGCGGGCGGACTATCGAAGCGGAGAAATTGATCGATCCGACCTGCAGCATCTGCCGTATGCGCGGGCAGGGCGACGGCTCTATTGAGATCCGCGATACCGACCACTGGTATCTCCGGCTCGACGCGTTCCAGGAAGAACTGCGCGCCTTTATCGAGAGCCATCCCGAATGGCGCGACCAGACCAAGAATTTCTCTTACGGCCTGCTGAACGAAGGGCTTCGTGATCGGGCCATCACCCGCGATATGAGTTGGGGCGTGCCGGTGCCGCTCGAAGGTGCCCAAGGCAAGGTGCTCTATGTCTGGTTCGACGCGCCGATCGGGTACATCACGTTCTCGCAACAGTTTTTCGAGAGTGAAGGCGCGCCGGATATGTGGCGCGAGTTCTGGATGGACGACGAAAACGGCTTGGTCCACTTCATCGGCAAAGACAATACCGTGTTTCACACCATCCTCTTCCCTGGGATGATGATGGCGCACGGCGAGTATCGCATGCCCGACAACGTCGTCGTTAACGAGTTCCTGAACCTCGAGGGCGACAAGATCTCCACCAGCCGCAATTATGCCGTCTGGGTGGACGAATACTTGAATGGATTCGAGCCCGATCCGCTGCGTTATTACCTCACGGCCATCGCCCCCGAAACCAGTGATTCCGATTTTTCGTGGAAGGATTATCAAGCGCGAAACAACGGCGAGCTCGCGGACAATCTCGGCAATTTCATCCAGCGCAACCTGTCGTTCTGCCGCAAGTACTTTGAAGGCAAAGTGCCGCCGGAGACGCACGTGAGCGAGCGCGGCCGCGAGATGCTCCATGAGATCGAGAACGCGCGCGCGGAGATCGCCGACCTGCTGGAGGATTTCCGCTTCAAGGCCGCGCTCGAGCGGCTGATGCTCTTCTCCCGACGCGGCAACGAGTTTTTCAGTGAAGAGGAGCCATGGAAGATACGCAAGTCCGATTTGGAAGCTTGCGGCGGCACGATCCACGTAGGTCTGCGCGTGATCGAGGCCCTCTCGGTCTTCATGGCTCCGTTCCTGCCGTTCGCCGCTGCGAAATTGCGCGCGATGCTTGCTCTGCCCGCTTTGGAGCCGGGCGATTGGAACACCGCCCCCGTGCTCGATGCCGGCCATCTCATCGACGAGCCGAAGGTGCTGTTCCAGAAGATCGAGGACGACCGGATCGACGCCCAGCGCGAGGCTCTCGGCGCCTCGTAGCCCCGTTAGCCGGCCGCAATGCTGGAGCGTGACTCATGGCGCCCGCGTCTGCCGCCAACAAGCGTCCTTCGTCGCGGCCGGTAAACAAACCCGGTCCCAAGGGCAAATCCGTACTGCTGCATGAATATTACAGTGCTCAGGACGATCACATCCGCTGCGGCGTATACACCGACCCGTTGGAGATGCACGCCTTTATCGAACTCGAGCGGTTGCAGCCGGATGTAACCGTTACGCGCCAGGAAATTCTGAATACGCTCGAAACCGCCGGCATCATCCATGGGCGCGACATCGAGTGTATCCAGTTTTTCGTCGAGGAACTGAATCGTGGCGCGGAGAAGTTGGGGCTATTCGAGGTGGCGCAAGGCACTCCGGCACGTCCCGGCCGCAACGGGCACCTGGAGTATTTTGTGCGCCCCAGCGGAGAGCAGGCCGAGCTTGATACCGACGAGCAGGGCAATGTCGATCACCGCGAGTTGAATCTGTTTCAAAACGTTTGCAAAGGACAGGTCGTCGCCTTGATTCACGAACCAACCGAAGGCGAAATCGGCATGAACGTTCTCGGCGAGACGTTGCCGACCGAGTCCGGAAAACCGCTTGCCGTACGCATCGGAAAGGGGCTCGAGGCCGGCGAGGACGAGCGCAGTCTCGTGGCGACGATGGACGGTCGGCTCGTACACGACGAAGATCGCGTCGAGATCACCGACGTCTACGAAGTGAACGGCGACGTGGATTTCCACACCGGCAATATTCGATTCTTCGGCTCGGTCGTGATTCACGGCGGCGTCCAGGACGAGTTCAAGGTCTACGGCCGCAAGGGCGTGCGCATCCGCGGCGTCGCGGGCAGTTGCGAGATCGAATCCGACGGCGACGTCGCCGTCGAGGGCGGGATGAACGGCCGCGGTGACGGGCGCATCGTCTGTGGTGGCAACCTCTACGCCAAGTACGTCAACGAGACTATCGTCGACGTTCGCGGGGATATCGAGATTCGTAAGGAGATTCTCAACAGCACGGTCCGTTGCAGCGGGACGTTGCGCGTCCCCGAGGGCACCATCGTCTCGGGCAAGATCGTGGCTCTGCGCGGAATCCAGGCCGGCGTCATCGGCAATCCTCTCGGTACGCCGGTCAATGTCGCCGCCGGCATCAATTCCCATACCGAGAAACGCATCCAGGGGCTCAACGACCGTATCAACGAGACCGAGCGCAAGATCGACAAAATCGCGGAGGACCTGGCGCCGGTGCTGGAGGACCGCCGCAAGCTCTTCCAGCTCTCCAAGGACGAGCGCCTCGCCATGGAGGACGTTCTCGTTCGCCTGAAGGGGTTCCGCGAGTCGTTGAAGAAGATGTTCAGCGAACGCCTGCGCTGCCACATGATCCGGCCCGATCAGGCGATTCCGCAGATCAACGTGGTCAAGCGCCTCTACACCGGCGTCATGGTTCGCTTCCCCTCGCTCCAGGCCTATATCCCCCAGGCCCACCGCGGCCCCATCACCGTTCTCGAGGACGCGAAGAAGGACTCCGTCCGCGTCGTGCCGATGCGCGAACTGCCCAAGCCCGACCCCGAAGACGACCTTCTCGGTGAAGACGAGAGTACGCCCACCGGCGCGGCCGAGGAGAACTGAGCGGCTTTGCCGGCCATGTAAAAACCTCTGGACAGGGCGGCATTTCCGGATAAGATTGACTCTTCAGGCAAGTCCGGCCCCTGTGCGAAGGAGCCCCTGTGGATCCCGAATGTCGTCATCATTGCGGTCTCGTCGGCGCATATGGCGTACCCGACGCCGCGGTGGTCACCTACCTGGGGCTGCACGCGCTACAGCATCGCGGCCAGGAGTCGGCCGGCATAGCTGTCGCCGACGGCACCACCGTGCGCAGTCGCAAGGGCATGGGACTGCTCTCGCAGGCGCTGCCGGCGGAGGATCTGGAGCAACTTCCCGGGCACATGGCTATCGGACACGTGCGCTACTCCACCACCGGCGCCTCCAAGCCTCAGAATATTCAACCGCTGGTGGTCGACTACTCCGAGGGCCTTATCGCCATCGCCCATAACGGCAACCTCGTCAACGCCCGCATGCTCCGCGACGAGTACGAGGCCTATGGCTCGATCTTCCAGACCAGTACCGACAGCGAGGTTATCGTTCACATCATGGCCAAGCCCTCGCACGTGGCCAAGGCTAACAACATCGGCCACTGCCTCAACCACGTCAAGGGCGCCTACTGCTTCGTCTTCATGCGCCCCGACCGGGTCATTGCCGCGCGCGACCCGCAGGGGTTTCGCCCGCTCTGCCTCGGACGGCTCGACGAGGGCTATATCGTCGCTTCCGAAACGGTCGCCTTCGACATCGTCGGCGCCGAGTTCGTTCGCGAAATCGCGCCGGGGGAAATGATCACGATTGACGCCGACGGGATTCACAGCGAGATCTTCGCGCCAACGGATCGCATCAAGCCGGCGCACTGCATCTTCGAGCAGATCTACTTCGCCCGCCCCGACAGCGTCGTCTTCGGTGAGAACGTTCACCAGGTTCGCCACAACCTCGGCCGGGTGCTGGCCCAAGAGACCGCCATCGATGCCGAAATCGTTGTCGCCATCCCCGACAGCGGGTACTCCGCGGCGCTGGGGTACTGCCAGGCGTCGGGGCTGCCGCTCGATCGCGGCCTGATCCGCAATCACTACGTCGGGCGCACCTTCCTCGCGCCGGTGCAGTCCGAACGCGTCCGAGGCGTGACCATGAAGCACAACGTCGTCCGGGACGTCGTCGAGGGCAAACGCATCGTCCTTGTCGACGACTCGTTGATCCGCGGCACCACGGTGACCGAGCTGGTGCACGTATTGCGCGAGGCTGGCGCACGCGAGATTCACCTGCGCATCTCCTGCCCGCCGAACCTGAACCCCTGCTACTACGGCATTGACTTCCCCACGCGCCGCGAATTGATCGCGGCCAACCACACCATCGACGAGATGGAGCGGATGATCGGTGTGGATTCGCTACGGTACCTCTCTCTGGCGGGGATGCTCTCGGTGGTGAAGCTGCCGAGCGATCATTATTGCACCGCCTGCTTCAGCGGGCGCTACTCCGTGATCCCCGAGGACGGAATGGACGACAAGTACAGCATGGACAAGAAC
The DNA here is from genome assembly GCA_964457365.1 of uncultured Planctomycetaceae bacterium. Lineage (GTDB taxonomy): Bacteria > Planctomycetota > SZUA-567 > SZUA-567 > SZUA-567 > CAYWFP01. The sequence continues at coordinate 25,165 of CAYWFP010000033.1, read as the reverse complement.
GCCGGCGGCGATGTGGGGACGAGCATCCTCGACACCCGCGCCAGTGGACGCGCACGGGCCCGGAACGAGCACAAAGCCAACGTATGACCGACGGACTCTCCTACAAGGACGCCGGCGTCGACATCGATACCGGCAACGAATTGGCGCACTCGTATCTCTCGCTCATGCAGTCCACTTTCGGGCCGCAGGTGCTCCAGAACGACGGCGGTTTCGGCGGCCTGTACCGCCTGCGCGGGGTGCAGGGGCTTTTCGCCCGCGCCCTGGCCGATCCGGTCCTCGTAAGCGGCGCCGACGGGGTGGGTACCAAGCTCAAGATCGCTTTCCTCCTGGACAAGCACGACACCGTCGGCATCGACCTTGTCGCCATGAGCGTCAACGACATTCTCGTGCAAGGAGCGGAGCCGCTCTTCTTCCTCGACTATGTCGGCGCCGGCCGCTGCGACAAGCGCATCATGCTCGACCTGGTCAAGGGCGTGGCCGAGGGCTGCCGCCAGGCCGGCTGCGCGCTCCTGGGGGGCGAGACCGCCGAGCTTCCTGGCTTCTACAACGACGGGGAGTACGACCTCGCCGGTTTCGCCGTCGGCATTGTCGAGCGCCGCCGCCTCATCACCGGCGCTTCGGTCAAGCCCGGCGACGTCATCCTCGGCCTGCCGTCCTCGGGGCTTCATAGCAACGGGTATTCCCTGGCGCGGAAAGCCTTGCTGGAAGTCGGTGGTTTCAAGCTGCACAAGCCTGTCGACGTGCTCGGCCGCACGCTCGGCGAGGAGTTGATCGAGCCGACCCGCATCTACGTCCGCCCGGTGCTGGACATCCTTCGCGCTTACCGCCGCAAGAAACCGGTCCACGGCATCGTGCATATCACCGGCGGCGGTCTGATCGAGAACGTTCCGCGCATCCTTCCGCAAGAGTGCAACGCGCGCATCGACGACAAGGCCTGGGCGCGTCCGCCGATCTTCGAATTGATCCGCAAGACGGGCAACATCGACGAGGACGAGATGTGGCGCGTCTTCAACATGGGGATCGGCATGGTACTGATTGTCTCCGAGAACAGCGCCGAGATGATCGTCAAGCGTCTCAAGCGCAGCAATCAGCCAGCGCATCGTCTCGGCGAGATCGTCAAGGGAAAGGGTGTCGTAAAATTCTGAATCCGACCGCAGGAGCATCCCAGATTGCCCGCCCCGGCACGGGGCTTGACCTCCCCCCGCGATCCGCTACCTCTACCGGAGGAAGGCAATGAACATCCTCGTCATCGGCTCGGGCGGGCGCGAGCACGCGCTGGCCTGGAAGCTCTCTCGGTCGTCGCGTGCCGACAAGGTTTATATCGCTCCCGGAAATCCCGGTTGCGCTCGGGTCGGCGAGTGCGTCGACCTGGACCTGGCCAACCACAAGACGGTCGTCCGCTGGTGCCGCGACCGCGGGATCGGGCTCGTCGTTCCGGGACCGGAGGCGTTTCTCTGCGCGGGTATCGTCGACGCGTGCCGCGAGGCCGGCATCCCCGCGTTCGGTCCCGGCAGGCGCGCGGCCGAGTTGGAGGGCAGCAAGGTTTTCGCCAAGAACCTGATGCGCCATCACGGCATCCCCACGGCGGACTTTCGCGTCTTCGAGCAATACGGCGCTGCGAGGCGCTACCTGCAGGAGCGCGAGGACGGCCCGCTTGTCGTGAAAGCCGACGGACTCGCGGCCGGTAAGGGCGCCATCGTCTGCAGGAATATCGACGAGGCTCTGAAGGCCGTGAAACTCTGCATGGAGGACCGGGCCTTCGGCGATGCCGGCGCGCGCGTCGTGATCGAAGAGATGCTCCGCGGCGAGGAGGTCTCGGTTCTGGCTCTGACCGACGGCAAGACCATCGCTCCGCTGGCTTCCGCGCAGGATCACAAAGCCGTCTTCGACGGCGACGAAGGCCCCAATACCGGCGGCATGGGCGCCTACAGCCCGGCGCCGATCCTGACCGAGGAGTTGCTGGACAAGGTGGTCGAGGATATCCTCGTCCCGACCGTGCACGCGATGAACGCCGAGAACCGGCGCTTCCGCGGCGTCTTGTACGCGGGCCTGATGGTCACGCCCGGCGGTCCGCGGGTGCTGGAGTACAACGTTCGCTTCGGCGATCCGGAGTGCCAGCCGATCCTGATGCGGCTCGAGACCGACCTCGTGGATCTGCTGGAAGCGACCGCCAACGGCAAACTCGCCGAGATCGACCTGGCGTGGAAGCCCGATCCGGCCGTCTGCGTCGTGCTCGCCAGCGGTGGCTATCCGGGCAAATACGAGAAGGGCAAGGTCATCTCCGGACTCGACGAGGTGGAGCCCATGTCCGGCGTCGTCGTCTTTCACGCTGGCACGAAACGCGAGAAGGAGAACATCGTCACCGCCGGTGGCCGCGTGCTGGGCGTCACCGCGCTCGGCAAGGATATCCCCGCGGCTATCGCGAAAGCATACGCCGCTGCCGCGAGGATCAGCTTCGATGGATGTCAATATCGCAGCGATATCGGCATGAAAGCATTGACGCGGCTGGGGTGAATCCATGCATCACATCTCCCTCCTAACCGACCGCGATCACGCGTTGCATGCCGCCGCCGCTTCGCTGCGCGAAGGCGGTGTTATCGTCTTTCCCACCGAGACGGTCTACGGCGTCGGCGTATTAAACGGCGAGGACGATGCGCTGGCGCGTCTTCGCGCGTTGAAAGGCCGCGACGCGTCGAAGCCGTTCCAGATTCTTCTTCACGATGCTTGCCAGGCGGAGGTGTTTTCCATAAAAACGGATGATACGGTTATGCGCTTGATGCAGTCGTTCTGGCCGGGGCCGCTGACGCTGGTGCTACCGCTCGGGGAGGGTGGTACGGTGGGATTGCGCGTGCCGGATCATGACGATGTGCGCGCCTTGATTCGCTGTGCCGGTGCGCCACTGGTGGCGACCAGCGCCAACCGCGCCGGTGCGCCGCCGCCGACAACGGCCGGCGAAGTCGCCGCGACGTTTGCCGACGACGTCGACGTGCTGCTCGATGGCGGTCTGGTGCGTCTCGGCGTGGCCTCCAGCGTCGTCGCCGTGGACGGAGACGAGTTGACGATTCTGCGCGCCGGAGCGATCGAGGAAGCGCGCCTGCGCGCCTGCGTGGAGAAAGGAACGACGTGACCGATACGGCCGAAAATCTCCCTCGTATCGCCATCGGCGCCGACCACGCGGGGTTCAATGCCAAGGAGCGGGTCAAGGCGTTTCTTCTTAAGCAGAACCGTGACGTCACCGACTTCGGCACCTACAACGAGGAGAGCGTCGACTACCCCGAGATCGCCCGTCCCCTGGCCGAGGCCGTCGCGCGCGAGGAATTCGTCTACGGCATTCTCCTCTGTGGCACCGGGCTGGGGATGAGTTATACGGCCAACAAGGTTTCCGGCATTCGCGCGGCGGTCTGCTGGAGCGCCGACGTGGCCAAGATGGCGCGGCTTCACAACGACGCCAACATCCTCGTCATGCCCGGCCGCCACGCCACGCTCGATTCGCTCGAAGCCATCACCGCCGCGTGGATCGAGACCGAGTTCTCCGGCGAGCAGCGTCATTCCCGGCGCATTCGCCTTATCGAAGAGTGCGGGGGACTGATCGAAGCGGTCGCCATCGACGGCCCGGCCGGAGCCGGAAAGAGCACAATCGCCCGTGCCGTCGCCGAGGCACTTGGTTTTCTTTATGTCGATACCGGCGCGATGTACCGCGCGGTGGCATTGCAAGCCAGACGCGCGGGGGTCGTGTTGGTGGACCCGGAGGTGATGGAGCACGTCGCGCAGACGTGCCGCATCGACTTCGACGAAACCGGCGCACGCGTCTTTCTGAACAACGAGGACGTCAGCGGTTCGATCCGCAGTCCCGAGATCACCGAGATCACGCGTTTCGCCGCGCGTGCCCCGGGCGTGCGCGCACACCTGGTGCGCCAGCAGCAGCAGATCGCCCGCCGACGCGCAGTGGTCATGGAAGGCCGCGACATCGCCACCGTGGTCCTGCCGCATGCGCGCTGGAAGTTTTTCGTTACCGCCAGCCCCGAAGTCCGCGCTCGGCGCCGCGTTGCGGACTTCGAGGCACAGGGACACGAGACTGATTTCGACAAGGTGCTGACGGAAATCCACGAACGCGACGATTCGGACTTCAAGGTCGGCCCCATGGCCGCGGCTCTGCACCAGGCAGAGAAAGGGCTTATCCACCTCGTCGACACTTCGGACATGACGCCCGCGGCCGTGATCGACGAGATCGTCGCGGTCATTCGCGCGGAGCGGGAGAAGGACTGATGCTCTGGTTCTACTGCCTCTGCCGCGACCTGCTCTGGGTAACCTTCAAAAGCTTTTTTGGTTTCAAGGTCTTCGGCTACGAACGCATCCCGCACGAGGGACCGCTGATCGTCGCGAGCAACCACGCGAGTTATCTCGATCCGACCATTCTCGGTCCGGCGTGCTGGCGTCCCTTGGGGTTTATGGCGCGGCGAAGCTTGTTCGACAACCGTCTCTTCGGCACCATCATCCGCAATCTCTACGCGTTTCCGCTGGAACGCGAAGGAGACAGCCGCGAGGCGTTGCGCACCTTCGGAAAGCGTCTCGACGAGGGGAGGGCGGTGGTCCTCTTCCCCGAGGGCACACGTACGGTCACCGGCCGCATCGCCGCGATCAAGCCCGGTGCGGGCATGCTTGCGGTGCGTCACAAGGCGCCGGTGCTGCCGGTCTATATCTGGGGCAGCTATCAGAGCTGGCCCAAAAGCCGGAAATTGAAGAGACACCCGTTGGAGGTATATATCGGCGAGCCGATCTATCCGCGCCCCGTGGAAGGCGGCCGCGAACGCCGCGCCGAACAGGACCGCATCAACGCCGAACTCGAGCGCGTCCTGCGCGAGATGGAGGCGCGCGTTTTGTCTGAAAAGCCCGCGCCGGTTCCGCTGGCGCTGCTGGAGAAGGAAGAGGACGCAAGCAACAGCCCGGACTCTGACCGTAGCGAGTAATCAATACGGATTCAGAAGCACGCGCCGCTTTCCGTTATACCGAATCGGGTAATCGACGATATGTTTCTCCGACGGGATCTTGTAAACGGTCTCTCCCGAGTCGCGTTCACGCAGATAATAGTGATAACTGCCGTCCGTGCCGTAATAATAGAACGGATGCCATAGTTTGCTGATGACTACTATGTCGGGATGTTCGGGAACTTCTTTCGCCTGCGCCAGGGGATAGACCTTCCCGCACCCGCACAGCATGCCCAGCAGAAAGATCGGTACGATCCAACGACGTGCTCGCTTGTTCATGCCCGCCTCCGTATCGATTATGGTTCTTGATTCACCTCACTTCCCCACCCGCTTTCCCACCTCCTTCAGGGTCGCTACGTCCTGCGGGTCCAGGGAGCCGTCGGGGCGCGGGGCGATATTGAGCAGCATGGTTGCGCCCATATCCCAAACCTTCTCGATGTCGGCCATGACCGAGTCGGCGCCGCGATGTTTGCCGTCGTTGGCTGCTGTATAGCCCCAGCCGGCGATGTGGTGGCAGACTTCCACCGGCTTGCCGCTCTCGAGAGCCGCCTGCATCTTCTCCGGGAAATTCTCGGGCCAGTGGAACTCCGGGGCGTACGCGTCCTCGGTGCCGGTGAGACCGAGCTTGTAGGTAATGACGCATTCGGGCTGCAGTTCCTTGATGCGCGCGTACAGTTCTGGAATCTTCAGCTCTTCTTCCCACGGTCCGGCCATGGGCGTGCCCCAGCCGTCGAACCAGATGTTCCTCGCCAGTCCGTATTGCCGCAGCAGCTCCGAAACCTGTTTATGGCAGTAGTCGACGAATTTGTTGATGTCGTGTTCCTCCGGAGAGGCGTACGCGGGTTCCGGTTCTTCGTAGGCCGGGCGTGCGGTCTTGTCGTATTTCTCCGGTGTCATCGCGTGCGGGTGGCGCCAGTGGCGACCGTGCGAGTAGTAGAGGCAGAGGCCGAGGTCTTTCTTCGCGCACTGCTCCGACAGCTCCGCGACGAAATCCCGCCGGCACGGCGCGTTGACCGTGTTGAAGTCGGTCTGTTTCGTCTCGAAGAGACAGAACCCGTCGTGATGCTGGGTGGTAAGGTTGACGTACTTCATTCCCGCCGCACACGCGAGATCCGTGATCTCGTCGAAGTCCAGCTTCTCGGCGGTGAAATCGTTCAACTGCTTCGCGTACTCGCCGACAGGGATCTTCTCGTGATACTGCACCCACTCGCCGCGGCCGAGCAGGCTGTAGAGGCCGTAATGAATGAACATGCCGAACTTCGCCTTGCGGAACCATTCGACGCCGTTGTTGTTCATCGTAATCCTTTCACTACTATATCCGGTCGAACTCCGGCAGTTTCCGCGCCACGTGAACGATCATGTCGGCGATGTCCCCGGCGCCGAACTCGCGTGCGCCTTCCAGGATCGGCGAAAGCTTGCCGATGTGCTTGCGGAGCTTCAACAATCCCTGCAGCAGCGTCAACAACTCCTGTTCGCTCAGTTCTCGCGGCACGGTCTCGTCGATTAACGCGCGCCCCTCGCCGCTGGCCTCGGCTAGCCGTTTGGAGACACTCTCCATAGTCAGCAGGTCGGGCATGTGCGCCACCGCCACCTCCTGCAGGTGACCGGTGACGATTCCGGCGGGCTTGATCGGTGTCAGCCCCATGCGTTCGGCGCGAAAAGTAGAGCCCTCGCGCAACCATACCGCCGGCAGGCCGAAGATCGGCTCGGCGATCACCGGCGCGTCGAAGACCTTCAGTTGGCTCGACATCGACGCCTCCGGCACCATCACCAGCACCTTCTGAGGGTGCACGACGCCGCGCGCGAGTTCGCGGCCGCGCAGGTAGATGGCGTACTCCTCCGGCGGTAGGTTCGGCCCGGATTCCAGCCGCACAGGCGGCAGCGTGAAGCCGGTGGCGTCCAGGATGCGCTTGCGGAAATCGCGGATACGCGGGGTCATCGCCGGCGGTTTGCCCTGGATCAGATAGGCCAACTCTTTCCCGGCGCGAATCAGTAGCCCCGGGTAGACCGGCGCGGCCTCCGCCATCACGGTTTCCTGCGGTGTCTCCGGCAGCGTCAGCCTCAGCGTCAGCGTCTGCCCCTCCAGTTCAGGCAGCGGCTGGTGCAGGCGGATCAAGCCGTCGCGGTAATCCCCTTGCGCCTCGACGATCCGGGGCATGGCGCTCCCTATTGTAAGTGTCTCTTTACTTTCGACGCCGTCGGCTTCTCGATCAACCCGCGTTCGGTGATGATGCCGGCGATCAATTTCGCCGGGGTCACGTCGAAGGCCGGGTTATAAACCGGCACCGTCCGCGGCGCGGTCCAGGTACCGAAGCCTCTGCGGATCTCGTCGGGATGTCGTTCTTCGATAGGGATCTCCGCGCCGGTTTTGAGCGAGAGGTCGAAGGTGCTGCTCGGAGCAGCGACGTAGAACGGCACGCCGTAGTGTTTGGCCAGGATCGCCACGCCGGAGGTCCCGATCTTGTTCGCGGCGTCGCCGTTGGCGGCGATGCGGTCGGCGCCGACGACGACCATGTCGATGCGCCCCTCCTTCATCACCTGTGACGCCATGTTGTCGCAGATCAGCGTCACCGGGATCTTCGCGCGCATCAGTTCCCACGCGGTCAGGCGCGAGCCCTGCAGGAGCGGCCTCGTCTCGTCGGCGTAGACGTGAGTGTTCTTGCCGGCTTCAGCCGCGGCGAACATCACCGCCAGCGCGGTGCCGTAGTCGCTGGTCGCCAGGCCGCCGGCGTTGCAATGGGTGAGGATGCCGAACGGTTCGCTTCTGCGGGATTTCACCAGTTTCGCACCGTGTCGTCCGATGGCGCGGCACATCGCCTTGTCATCTTCGAGGATCGCGTGCGCTTCCTGTAGCAGGCGCTGCTTCAGATCGCCGGGCGTCAATTTCGCGTTCTCCTCGGCGACGCGCTTCATTCGCGCGGTGGCCCAGAAGAGGTTCACAGCCGTCGGCCGCGAGGTGGCGAGGTAGTCGGCGGTCTTGCATGCCTTCCTGGCCATCGTTTTGCCGGTCTTGCTCGTATCCTTCCAGACGCCCAGCACCACCCCGTACGCGGCGGCGCAGCCGATCGCCGGGGCGCCGCGCACCGCCAGCCGCTTGATCGCGTCACGCATCGCTTTGGGCGTGCGGATGGTGACGACTTTGTACTGCTCCGGCAGCAGAGTCTGCTCGATAAGCCGGACGGTGCCGTTCTTCCATGCCAGCGTCGGTACGGTGACGTTGCGCTTCTTGCTCACGAGAAACCTCCTTGCAACTTCTGCTGCAATGCTTCGTTCTTTGCCGTGACGTTCGTTTTCATCTCGCGCTTATGCGCGTGGAGCTTTTCCGTCAACCCCGGATCCGACAGCGCCAGGATCTGCACCGCCAGGAGCGCCGCGTTGGTCGGGCCGCCGCCACCGACAGCCACGGTGGCCACCGGCACGCCCGAAGGCATCTGTACCATCGAGAGCAGGCTGTCGAGTCCGGCCAGCGTCGGTCCCGGCACCGGTATGCCGATGACAGGCAGGACGGTATGGCCGGCCACCACGCCCGCCAGGTGCGCGGCCATCCCGGCGGCGGCAATGATAACGCCGAAACCGTTCTCCTCGGCCGTTCGGGCGAAGGCGGCGGCCTCGTCGGGCGTGCGGTGTGCGCTCAGCACGCGTGCGACGTAGGGGATGCCGAAGTTGTCGAGGGTCTTGAAGCAACCTTCCAGTTTGGGCAGATCCGAATCGCTGCCCATCAGAATCGCGACGGTCCGGGGTGTGCTCATACACTTCTCCTCGAACTGAGACACATGTCGATGTTCCACCCGGCGGAGACGCGGGCGCGTCGTCCCATACGCTCGTCAGTCCATGCTGATGGCGCGCATGCGGCGGCGCTCGGCGAGCATGCCCGAGCGTAGAATTTCCTTGTACCTCTGCGGTTCGACCATGGGGAATTCGGTGCGTGGGCTGGAGGCGTCGTCGGCGATGACGGTGATCGTGCCGATGCCGAGTAATCGCCCGGAAATGCTCTGGCGGAAGCTGCAGTCGGTGGCGCGATAAAGCGGGATGTCCTCCTCGTTGCGGCCGATCAGTCCGTGGATGACGACCAATCGCTGCGAGGTAATCATGATGCGGAAGCCCAGCGAGCGAAGCCAAGCAATCAGAAGGCCGACATTCCACCCCACCAGCATCAGATACAGCAATCCGTGCTGGCCCAGAAAAGCTTTTATCGGCAACCTGCCGTCGTAAAATACCTCCTCATCGGGCATCAGACCATCAACTCCCCGGTCTGACAGTCGAAGATCTGATTCAGTGCTTCTTGCGCTTCGGCTAGTTCTTCCACTGTCGCCGGTGGCGCGAAGACGGTCACGGGCGCCTTGGCGCGGTGGTCGAAAAGCCGGAGCGTTTCGCCTTCTTCGTGCTTTTCGATATCGTCGAGGCGCAGGACGCGTTTGCGAACAAGAATCAACGCCGCGAGGTAGCGGAAGATCTGCCGGTGAGCCTCTTGCGCTTCATGCAGCGAGAGGAAGAAGGCGTAAAACGCCTCGATGTCGATGATCAGCCGTTTGCGCTTCTCCTCTTCGTCGGGCACGCGCGTGCGCCAGTAGCTGAAGAAAGCGGACTTGTCCACGTCCTCCCACGCCTCGAGCGCATAGTCTTCGCGTACGAAGGTCTCGCCTCCTTCGCGCAATGCCGAATAGTGTTCTTCTCCCACGGCAAGCGGGCGCCGGCTGGCGCTGCAGACGCGGCGATGCTTGGATACCTCCCAAGTGGTCATCACGGTATTCGCTCTCCTTGTCAATCAACCGGCGCTGAAGAAGCGGCTGTCGGTGCCGCCTTCGCCGACATGGAGTTTGACCCGCCGACCGCAGCGCGGGCACCAGCCGGCGTAGTGCTTGCCGTCCTTGTTCCGGTAGATCCGTGCGTAAACATCACAGCACTCGAAGTAGATGCCGATATAAGGCCGGCCACAGAAGCTGCTGTCCTCCTTCTCGACCACCGGCTCGCCCTCGTCAGAAGCCGCGTTGCTGCAGGCTCGCAGCGCGTCCGGCGGCGTTGCGGCGAGTGGTCTCGTCGACGGCCTTTTCGGCGGCCTTCTCGTACCACTGGCGAGCGCGGGCGTAGTCGCGTACCCCGCGCTCGTACACTTCGGCGATCTGCAAGTAAATCTGCGGATTCTCCGGCAGCGGATGCGCCAATGCGGCCTGGTATTCCTCCGCGGCTGGGGCGTAACGCTGGTAATACGACGATTCGTAGATCTGTCCCAGGCGATAGTGACTCAACCCGGCGATACGCGTATCGGGCCAATGGCGTACGATCATGCGGTAGATCCGTTCCGCGTGCCGATACCGTTTCTTGCGCAGAAACGGGTTGAACGAATTACGCAGCAACTCGGCATAACGGTACAGTTCGTCGGCCATAGCCGAATCGGGGGCATGACGGACTACCGTCGGTACCGGCGGCGGCTCCATGATCTCGCCGCGCGGATTGTATACGCCCGGTGCTTCGGCATCCTTGAGCGCGCCGAAGAGGATGGTCGTCTCGCCCGAGCGTATCTCGGCGGTGCGAGCCAATACCTTGCCTTCGTGTTCGAATCGGACCTGGTGGGTGCCGACGGGAACGCGTTCGAACGTCATCACCGCCCGGTCTTTAACATAGCGTTTGTCGCGAAAAAAGACGGCGCAGTGAAACGGCGCGCTACAGACCTTCAACACTCCCGTTCCCGGTTGCGTCTCGCCACCTTGGGCGACGGTCGACGGGGCCAGTAGCGCCACCAGCCAAACGCAGTATCGAATGCGCATGATCCCCCTCCTGCCGCCGTGACATCGGTACGATGTCGGGTGTGTGCGATACGGTATAGTGTATGATTTGCAGGAGGGAAGTCAACGTCTTCCGGATGGCCTGGGTTTACTTTTTCGTCGTTCTTCAGCGCTCGGACGTGTTCTTCCGGCTCAGGTCGAGTTCGTTGGACAACTGCAGGACGAGCTTCATGATTTCTACTTTTTTCGGCTCCGGCATATCGGAATGTTTCAGCATGTCTACGTATCCCCACAGCTTCTGGCGCATCTCATGCTTGGCGCCCATTTCGCTGCGGATAGCGATGACCAGGATCAGCGGTCTGTAAAGTTGTGGTTCGAGCGGCCACCCCAGCGGCAGTTTGTCGGCAAATCGCGCGTGTCCCATAAGTCGTTGCAGGTGGAAGATATCCGTCTCTTCGCGGACATATTCTGCGGCGATGCGCCTGGCCATCGCGCAGGATTCGCCGAAGTCGGCCCCATGTTCTTCTGGCCCGTCTGGCGGGGGGCGGTGGAAATACGCCTCCTCTTTTTCGCTCGGTTTGGTGAAATCGCCCTGTTTGTTATTGAGCGCGATTTCCGCGTCGCGGTGTTCGCGAAAGATGCCGCGGACGTGGTTGGGGCTGATCTCGAGCTTGTGATCGGGCAAACGCAACAGGAAGAATCCGTCGCGAAAACCTTCGTACTCGGCTTCGATGAGGCGGCCGTCCAGAGTGACGACGTAGACCGTCCGCAGCTCGGGTTCGTCTCCGGCATAGACGGTTCCGCTGAATAGCGGAAGAAGTCCCAGAAGCAAAATAACGATTCGTGCCATGGAGATTCCCTGCCATGAAACCGACGATTCCATTATACTCGCGAAGATGCGAGACGCCAAGCCCAAGTCCGAAACCTTTATCTGGGAAGATTTCGTCCTTGGTCTCGGCCAGGGCGGATATCTCTTGCTCGCCGCGGCGGCGCTACTGCCGCCTCTGCTGCTGCTGCCGCGAGGCATCTGGGCCTTGCTGCAGGCGTCGGGGCGCGACCATGCCTTCTCTCCGTTGGCCGACTGGGGCGATCTCGCCGGCAACACTCTTGTCGTCGCCGGTGTCGGCACGTTCGGTGCGCTGGTGCTCTCGGTGCCATTGGCGATTCTGCTGACGCGTCTCGAATTGCCTCTCCGATCGGTGATCTGGTTCGCGCTGCTGGCGCTGGCGTGCCTGCCGCTTTACGCCACTACTACCGCCTGGGTCGATCTTTTCACGCAAGCCTGGCTTATCGCCACGCCGATACGGCAGATTCTCGCCGCTGGACTGATCATGGGCCTGGCCTACGCACCACTGGCGACGCTGGTTGTGGCGGCCGGAGTGCGGGCAGTGCCGGCGGAACTGGAGGAGGCCGCCCGCTTGGAAGGACCGGCATGGAAGGTGCTGCTAGGGGTGACGCTGCCGCAGTGTGCCTGGAGCGTTCTCGGCGCGGGACTGCTGGTCTTCGTTCTCGCCTGCACCGAGATCACCGTCACGGACGCCTTGTGGACGCGGACCTATGCCGAGGAGATCTTCGTTGCGTTCCAGCGCACCTGGGACGTCGGGCACGCGACGGTGACGGCCTGGCCGCTCGCGGGGCTGATACTCCTTGGAGTGCTACTGTTACGGCCGTTTTTCGCGCGCCTGCTGAAATTGCCGTTAGGCCGCAAGTCTATCGAGAACCGGCGGGTGTTGTTGCCGAGCCCGTCGTTGCATGTTTTGGCAGGACTACTCCTGATAATCCAGGGGCTCATGTATATATATCCCTTGGCGCATTTGTTGTATAAAGGCGTGCAGCCCGTGTACGCCACGAATACGCCCCAGATGCAACAGAACAGCCGGCCCGTTGCGCCGGAGTCGTTTGGATCGGACCGATCTGCCGAATTGCCGGCGGCGACGATCTGGCAGCGGCTGGGGTTAAGCGGAACCTCTGCGATCCTCGCTGGTGCCGGAGCGCTGCTGGCCGTCTCTGTCGCCGCGCCGTTGGCATGGATGATGAATCGCGGCGGACATGCATTGCGCTGGCTGCTCTGGGGCATGACAATATATTTGCTCGCGTTACCCGGGCCGTTGACCGGCATGGCGCTGATCGGCTTCTGGAACCTTCCCGGCGGGTTATCTTTCATTCGCGATTCGGCGATAATGTTGCCGCTGTACTATTGTGTGCGTTTCCTGCCGGTCGCCATACTGATCCTCTACGGCGCTTTCTCGCGGTTGCCCGGGCGTTATATCGATTCCGCCCGCCTAGACGGTGCCGGTCAGACGAGTATTCTCTTTCGGGTGGCGCTGCCGCTCTCGATACGCGCTCTTGTCGCGGCGTGGCTGGTCGCTTACGTACTCGCACTCGCCGATGTAGGCGGTACCGTTGTTGTCGCACCGCCGGGTTTGCCGCTCTTTGCCGTGCGGTATGCTACGTTGATCCATTTCAGCACCAGCTATCCGGAATTGGCCCGAATGGCGCTGATGCCAGTGGTGTTCGCGTTGACACTTGGAGGCGCGCTTTTTGCGCTTCTGCTTCGATGGCGGCATGAGCCATGGCGCGGATAATCGCGTAATCCTTATATATATGATGCGGTTGCGACAGCCCTTTTCCCGCTTGACCACTATGGCTTTTCTGGATAAAGTTGTATGCTCAGATCGACGTGAGAGGTTTCACTCCCCCGACGTTTTGCATCTTTTTGTGTTTAAGTGTAGGATCTTTCCCTTATGCCGCCCCTCCCCGACGATCCGCAGGATAATTCGGGACAACCTGCGCAAAACGAAGACTCTGCTATAGCGGATTGTCCCCAACCGCCGACCCGGTCTCAACCGACGCTGAAAGCCGACGCCCAACTCCCGCGCCAGGAGATGACTGCGTGGAAAGCGTTTCTCTGGGAGATGCTGGGATTGGTATTGGTTATCATGGTGGGTGGCGGATTGCTCGCGGGTCTTTCCCGTCAGGTCGATACCAAGAAAGCGTTTCTCGCGCAGCAGAAAGAGATCGAGCAGCAGCAGAAGCCAAAGGAATACATCAACGTCGAGACACAGGCGATTGTCCCGACGGAACTGGTTGACGGCATTCGCCTGCCGGGCATGCTCAAGGCGTGGCGCAGTGTCAGCATTCCCGCCGAGGTCGGCGGCACCGTTATCGCCACCGAGAATACGCCCGTCGACGATGGCGAACGAGTCGAGCAGGGCCAACCCTTGTTGCACATCGACGCACGCGATTACCGGATTGGCCTCAGCAACGCCAAGGCCGCGCTGGAACTGGCGCGGACGCAACTCAAACGCGCGCGGGGATTGCGCGCGAAAAACGTTACCCCGCAATCGGAACTCGACGCCGCGCAGGCCACTTTCGACCAAGCGCAAGCGGCGTACGACACGGCCGCTCTGGCTTTGGCGCGTTGCACTATCGTCAGTCCCATCGAAGGCGCCGTTCACGAGGTCGTCCCCGAGATCGGCGAGTACCTCGGCGCGGGCGACCCGGTGGCGACGGTGCTCGAGAACAAAGTGCTCAAGGCGGAAATCAACATTCCGGAGAAAGACTACGCAGCGATCCGCGGGTTGAAGGCCTGCGAGGTTTACGTCACTTCTTATGACGATCCTCCACGCGTGACCGGCAAGGTGGCCTACCTCAGCCCCGCGATGTTATCGGGTACGCGAGTCTATCGCTTGCGGCTCAAAATCGACAACGCCGAGGGGCGTTTCGCGCCGGGTATGTTCCTCGAAGCCGAGGTTGTCCGCCGTCGCACGCCCGGGGCGATCGTTATTCCGCTGTTCGCGCTCCTGGCCGAAGAGGAAGGCGGCGAGACCATCCATAGTGTCTTCGTCGTCGAGAATGTTCATACCGACGCCACTCCGCCCGAGGGCGTCGCTTCCGATCGTGTCGCTGTGGCGAGGCGACGCCAGGTGCGCGTTGGGCTGATCCAGGAGAAAACGGTCGAGATCGTCTCCGGTCTTTCCGCTGGCGAACGTCTGGTGGTGACCGGCCAGCGTCAACTCGACGATGGTGTCGATGTCCGGTTGGTCGGCGACGTCGCGGAGTCCGCTGAATGATCGTCTCCGATACCGCCGTAAAGAATCGAGTCACCGTCTTCTTCCTCACCGTGCTGATCATCGTCGCGGGGCTCTATTGCTATCACCACCTTCCGCGCGAGGCCGCGCCCGACGTGCAGGTGCCTTATGTCTTCATCAGCACCTACTATCAGGGCGTTGTTCCCGAGGATATGGAGAAGCTCGTCACCGTCCCCATCGAGAAGAAGCTCAAGGGCCTCAGCGGCGTCAAGAAGGTCTCCAGTTCATCAGGGCAGGGCGTCAGCCAGATCAACATCGAGTTCGATACCGACGTGGATATCGAGGACGCCCTCAATCGCGTCAAAGACAAGGTCGATCTGGCCAAGCCGGAATTGCCGACCGACCTCGACGACGACCCGGTGGTCTTCGAGGTCAACTTCTCGGAGATGCCGATTCTAACCCTGGCGCTTTCGGCCGAGATGAGCGTGCGCGACCTTACCGAACTCGCCGAAGACCTTGGCGACGATATCGAAGGCATCCCAGGCGTTTTGGAGGTCGAACTCGGTGGCAAGGTCGAGCGCGAGATTCATGTCGAGATCGACCCCGAGCGCCTGACTCAATACGGCATCGGGTTCGAACGGGTTCCGAGCATCGTGCCGCGGGAGAACCAGAATACCTCCGGCGGCTTCGTCCGCACCGAGACGGGACGATACCAGGTGCGCGTACCGAGCGAGTTCGAAGACGTGCGCGGCCTCGCCGACATCGTTATCGACGCGCCCGGCGGCGGCGAAGTTTGGCTACGCGACCTCGGCCGCATCGTCGACGGCATCGAGGACCGCGAAAGTCACGGTCGAATCAACGGCCGCAACGCGGTGCTGGTGGACGTGAAGAAGCGCTCCGGCGAAAACGTCATCCGTATCGTCGACGATTGCGACGCCTTGATCGAGCGGGTCCGGCCTTCCTGGCCGCCTGGGGTCGAGGTTATCCGCATCCAGGACCGCTCCAACGAGATTCGCGACATGGTGTCCGATCTTGAGAACAATATCCTAACCGGACTGCTGCTGGTGGTCGTTATCGTTTTCTTCGCCATGGGACTTCGCAACGCCATCCTCGTCAGCCTCAGTATCCCGCTGTCCATGTTGATGAGCTTTATCGTCTTGCGGTTCATGGGCATCACCCTCAACATGGTCGTTCTCTTCTCCCTGACGCTGGCGCTCGGGATGCTCGTCGACAACGCCATCGTCATCATCGAGAATATCTACCGCTTCATGCAGCAGGGCGTCCCGCGTCTGGAGGCGGCCATGCGTGCCACCAGCGAGGTGGCCTACCCGATCATCGGGTCCGCCCTGACCACCATCGGCGCCTTCGTGCCGCTTCTCTGGTGGGGCGGGGTCATGGGGGGCTTCATGGGCTTTATCCCGCGGACGGTCATCATCACGCTCGCATGCTGCCTCTTTGTCGCCTTGATCATCAACCCGGCACTGGCGGCCGTACTGATGAAAGCGGACAATCGCCGGCGACGCGCCACCGCTGACGAGATCATGTCAGGTGGCGAGCATCCGATGCTGGCCGGAGGCGGTCCGATTTTAAGCGCCTATCGCTGGCTGCTGCGCGGCGCGCTTCGTTTTCGTCTTGCTGTTGTCGCTTTTGCCGTTTTCGTCTGCGTCTGCATGGTTTATTTCTGGATGCTCCGCATTGGCCTGGAGAAGGCGACGGAGTTCTTCCCGACTCCGGATCCTGATGTCGCCGACGTTGAATTGAAGATGCCTGAGGGCGCTAGTCTCGAATACTGCGATCGTATCGTTCGGGAAGTCGCCGTACGTCTTTGCGATCAGCACGCAAGCGGTATCGGCGGCGTACCTCGACGCGATGTCGGTTATCGTGACGCCATCGTCGACTACGAAGGCCGCAGCCCTTCTTTTCTGCCCTTGGTAAAATATGTTTCCGAACGCGCATCCACCGTTCCCGGCGGCGATTTTTTCGGCGGACAGTCTGCTAATCGCGTCACCCTCAACTTTATCGATTTCGAGGAACGAGGCGACAAATCGACCCAGGCGATCGTCAACGACCTCATGCCGCCGCTGGTACGGGATATTCCCGGCGCGGAGGTGTTGGTGACCCGGGTGAAAGACGGCCCGCCTACCGGCGCGCCGATCAATATCGAGATCTCCGGCGAGGACTTCGCCACCTTGGGGCGCCTTGCCGCCGAGGCGCAGGAATACGTCAAGCAAGTCGAGTTCGTCCGTAACGTTCGCGACGACTACGTCTCCGGTACGCCGACTGTCGAAGTGGTTGTTGATCGAAAGCGCGCCGGGGTGCTTGGATTGCAGTCTGCCGATGTCGGCTACGCGCTGCGACTGGCGTTTAACGGCATCAAGTGTTCGCTGTACCGCGAAGGCGACGAGGACTACGACATCGTCGTCCGTTTCCTCGATAACGATCGCCGCCGTGTCGATACGCTCGGCCGCATTTTTCTCCAGAGCCCGGCTTACGGCAAGGTGCCGCTCTCCAGCGTCGCCAAGGTGCGTTATGCCGGCGGACTCGGCACGATTACGCGGATCAATTTTCGTCGCGTCGTCACCGTTACCGCCGATGTTGACGAAACGAAAATCACCGGCGCTGTCGCCCGGGGCAAGGCCGAAGATCTGATGAAGGGTTCTGCTGCGTTGCGCCGAAACGATATTCGAGATTGGCCGGGATTCATGCAGGCGCTGCGCAATGCCGCTGCGCGCGAGGGCTCGGTCTTTCACTCGTTTTTCGGCGTCCCCGAAGACGCCAGCCCCGCCTATTGCATTTATGCCCAACTCGGCTCTTCGGCTATCGAACAGGTGAGTGAGTACAACCCCGGCGTCCCCATGGAGATCAAGGGGAAGATCAAAATCATTGAAGCGCTCAACGCGATGCTCAAACGCTCCGACCTGTACCGTGCCGACATTTTCGAGGGGGCCGGCGTACCGGAAGCGACGGTGCGAAAGCTGCGCCACGGCGCGCGCAAGCTTCCGCAGCACGAGTTGCAGAACCTCAACCAGGATCTGCTGGGCGCCGCCTTCCCGGGGTTGATCCGGAAGCGCTCCGTCGACGTCTTTGCGCCGCCGTCGGGGTATCGATACGAATTCACCGGCGAGAACGAATACGAACGCGAGGCGCGCGATTTTCTTTCCGAGGCCATGCTTATCGCGATCTTCCTCATTCTCTTCATCCTCGTCGCCCAGTTCAACTCGCTTGCCACGCCATTCATTATAATGAGCGCGGTGCTGCTCTCCATCGGCGGGGTTTTCCTGGGCTTGGGGCTTTGCAACATGCCCTTCGGCATTATCATGGTCGGTGTCGGCGTCATCAGCCTCGCGGGGGTCGTAGTCAACAACGCGATCGTTCTCGTTGATTACATAACCCAACTCCGCGCGCGCGGTCTGGGGCTCACCGACGCTATTATCGCCGCCGGCGCTACGCGGTTGCGGCCGGTGTTGCTGACGGCGATCACCACGATCCTGGGCTTGATCCCCATGGCCGTCGGCACGAGTTATGATTTTCACGCCTGGCGCATCCAATGGGCAAGTCAATCCAGCCAATGGTGGGGGCCGATGGCCGTTGCGGTCATCTTTGGTTTGATTCTGGCTACGCTGCTGACATTGATTGTCGTGCCGGTGCTGGTCAGTCTCAACGATACGCTCTTCCGCTTCATCGAGAAGTATAACTATGCCAACTCCCTTCTCGTTCTGATCGGCGGAACGCTCTTCCTGGGCTTCGTTTATATTCTCTACGATGTCGAGATGCCGTTTTCACGCTTCAACTCGCCGGTACTCATCGGGGCGCTGCTGCTGTTTCTCTTCACCTCATGGCACGGGCGCTGGCTATGGTACACGCCGATGCGCTTCTGGATGAGCCTCTTCGACCGCCGCCACAGCACCGATTACGCCGCGCGCTGGCGCTTGCCCCCGCCAAAGCTGCCGAAACAGGAGACGCAGATCATCCCCCTCGAGCAGAATCCCTGACCGCGACTTGCGGTTGCGCGAACCATTTGCCGCGTCTGGCAAGGTGATTGCACAAATTTCATCCAGATATGCCAAGCCTGCGCAAATGCGATGCAAGGCGTGCGGAGTTGGCCTGATATGATCGCGGTTGGTTGGAGAAACCAATTTGTTGGCGAAATAGACCAACTCGGGGGCGAGAATTCTGGTGATACGCAAATATTATACAACATAACCAAGCCGGTTGGCGTGGAGGTCGAGATGGAAAAACGTAAGGGGATTTATCATGAAGTCGGCCAGCGATTGCTTGCCCCGGTTGAACTTGTTCTCCTTATGGCGGTGGTATTCATCGCTGACTGGCTGCTCTTCGGCATTCCGCATAACCTTTTTGCCGTCAGACCGTTGAGCCTGCTCGGCCTGCTCGGCGTCCCGCTCCATCCGCTGGTGCATGCGAATCTCGGCCATCTTATCGCCAACGCTATTTTCCTGGTGCTTCTGGGCGGCCTGATCAGCCTCCGAAGCGTGAAGGAATTTGCCGAACTCACGATCTGGTCGGCACTTGCAAGCGGGACGCTCATCTGGGTCCTAGGCGGCGCGGGAACTGCGCATCTGGGCGCCAGCGGTGTGGTCTTCGGCTATCTCGGCTTTCTGCTGTTGCGGTCGGTCTTCGAGAAAAGTTGGGCGCGGTTCGTGCCTTCGCTGGTCCTCGGCCTGATCACGCTCGTCTTCTTCGGCAGCATGGTTCTGGGTGTTCTGCCCTTAGGCGAAGCCGGCGTATCCTGGCAGGGGCACCTGGGCGGTTTTATCGGCGGCGTTTTCTTCGCGCGTTACCTCGGCAAGGGCGCGACCGAAGACGTGACGAGTGCTGGAATGGACGGTAGCGATCTCGCCGATTGGCGCAGCGACCTGCAGGCGACCCATCGGGAAGCGCGCGATGAACTCGAACAGATCGAGCAGCGCATCGAAACGATCAAGCGCGGGAAATGATGTGATTCTCTGCGCATCTCATGCCGTTGGTGTCGATTACTCCACGTTGGCGAGGCGGCCGTCGTAGACGGTAATGACAGGTCCTTCCAGGAACACCTCTTCCCGGGCACCTTCGCGGTCGCAGTAGTCGACGATCAATTCCACGCCGCTACGGGTGCGGACGGTGATCGGCGGAGGCATGCCGTAAGCTTCGTGCGCGGCAATGGCCACGGCCACCGCGCCGGTGCCGCAGGCGAGGGTCTCGTCCTCGACACCGCGCTCGTAGGTGCGCATGGCCACGCGCCGCTCGCCGTCGCGGACAACGAAGTTGGCGTTGGCGCCCGCGGGCTGGAAACGGTCGTGGTAGCGGATCTTGGCACCGGCGACGCGCAGGTCCACTGCCTCCAGGTCGTCCACCGGCACGACCACGTGCGGCACGCCGGTGTTGACGAAGTAGACTTCGCGCGGGCCGCCGGCCAGTGGCAGGTCGGGTATGGTCTGCGGCGCGGTGGCGTCGGTGAGTTGGACGCGCGCGCCTCCAGGTACCAGCGTTGCCCGGATCAGTCCCGCGAGAGTGCGGAAGGTCATGCTCTCCTCGGCGGCGCCGATTCGCTTGGCGAAGACCGCGGCGCAACGCGCGCCGTTGCCGCACATCTCGGCGGCGGAGCCGTCGGCATTGAAGAAGTCCCAGCAGAAGTCCCAGTCGGGGTCGTCCTCGACGAAGATAACCCCGTCGGCTCCGACGGCGGTTGCGCGCGGGCAGACGCGTTTGACGAAGTCGACCTTGAACGCGTCATGTACGACGCCCGCGCGGTTGTCGATGAGGATAAAGTCGTTGCCGGATCCGTGCATCTTGGTGAATTCGATCATGGAGGCTCCGATGCGGCGGCGTCAGCGGGAGGGGAGTTTCAACTTCATGCCTACCTGCAGCGCATGCGGGGAGTCGAGTTGATCGCGGTTGAGGGTATAGATCTCGCGCCAACGGGAGACGCTGCCGAGTTTTTCGCGCGCGATACGCGAAAGCGAGTCGCCGCGTTGGACGACATGAGTTCTCGCGTCTGTCGACGCCGGGGAGGGAGTGGCGGCCGCGTCGCCTGGGACGACCAGTTCCATCCCCGGCCTCAAAGCGTCGCCCCGCAGGTGCGGGTTGGCCTGGCGGATGCGGTCGAGGTGCGCGGGCGAGGGGCTGCCGTAGTAACGAATGGCGATATTGGCCAAACGTTCGTCCCGAGTGGAGACCACGTGGACGCGCCGCGTCGGGTCCGGCGCGGGAACAGAGGCGCCGCGCGCATCGACGGGCAGGCGAAGAACCATACCGACGCGGAGTTTATCCGGAGCCTCGAGCATGTCGCGGTTGGCCTTGAATATCTCGCGCCAACGCGTGGCCGAGCCGAGTTCGCGCCTGGCGATGCGAGAGAGGGTGTCGCCGCGCTTGACCGTAACGGTCGGCGCGTTGCCGCCGATGGTCTCTACGGCAGGATCCTCGTCGATGGTGATAGCGGCCTGTTCGGGGGCGGCGGGGGGCTCGTCCACCATTGTCGGCTTTTGAACCGGATCTTCCAGGGGCTTGAGAGATTCAATCGGCGCATCCAGCAGTGGCGGTCTTTCCGCGGTGACGTCCTCGGCCGGCTCGGCGACGTCGACGGGCTGCTCGACGCCGAGAGGCTCGGACTCGGTCGTTTCTTCGAGTGTGATGTCGTCGAGAGGATCCGCGTCGGCTTCGATCGCGGACGCATCGGGAAGGTCGGCAGGCGGGTCGACGAGCGGGTTATCGCTCAGCGGGTCGGGAAGGTCGCCAAGCGTGGCGTCCTCGGCCGGCTCTTCGTCGAATTCGAGTACGACCGGCGCGGGCTCGTCGGTATTGGCCTGCAGCAACTCGCGATGCTGATCCTGCAAAAGCGGGGGTTGCTCCCCGCTCGGATTCATCTGGTCCTTGACCCGCCAGCCGATAAAGACGAAGACGCCCAACAGCACGAAAACCACCAGGGCGAAATAGCGGGCGGCGGCGTTATGATCTGCCACGATAGACTCCTTCCGCATATCCTCGCGATTATCCGCCCGCGCACGGACGAAGTCAACCCCCCCAACGAGTACGCTCGTACGCGCGGGCCTTCTCGTAGTCGGGGAAGGTCTGCTCCATCAGGCGGAACAGCGAGCCGTGGATCTCGCGCCGGCCGTCTGGGCGCTCGCCGATGCCGAGGACCTCGTGCAGCATCTCGTGATAGAGTACGAATTCGACCATGCAGCGCGGCACGTCGCGCTGGTCGAGACGACGGCTGATGGTGATGACGTTGCGGATCGGGTCGTACGAACCAAGCTGCACCGCCCGAACCACGCGACGGGTCAATTTGCGCCCCCAGGTCACTTCGGCGTTGGAGCGGTGCTCCAGCAGACGTTCGTTCAGGGATGCCGCCAACTCGCGCAGGTCGTATACCTTGCCCACCGGTCGGAGAATCGTGCGGCGCGCGCCGGCTTCCCCGGGACGGATGCGGTGCTGGTTGGCGTCGATGAATTCCTGCACCGTATCGCGCCGGCGCCGGCGTCCGGCGATCCAGTCGCCGATAGCGCGGATCACCTCCTCCGGCGCATCGAGAAACATCCGATGCGCGCGGACGGTGACCGTCTCGCCCTCGGGCTTGACGGTGAGCATGCTGTGCGTGTTGTCGGTCAGCATCAGCAAGACGTCGCGGCTGCTGATCCGGCGCAACGCCTGCTGCAGCGTCACCGGCGTATAAGGTTCCCGGGCCGTATGCGGCATCGATTTCCCCCCAAGCTCTTCTCATGGTACGGATCGGCAAAAGGAGGATCAACCTTGAGCGTATGAAGCCGGCGTCTCTCGCTGTAGCCGATGTCTCGCATCGCTGTTCACTCGCTCCTTGTCTGCCGGCGACTTTCTCGCGTCGCGGCCGCGCGCTGGTATGTTTAGGAGCTCTTAGACGTTACGCTTATCAGGGGCTGCGCCGACTTGCGCACTTGCCCGCCAGGAATTGCTTTTGTAAAAAAATACGGTGTCGGTTGGACGCGGATAGTTGACGATGGACGGATTCTACGAAATGCCCGTTTTATCAATGCTTTGTGGGTAAACGCGTTATAACGACGCTGCCGAATTTGATAACCTCTTGTTAGGCAAGGAGATGTCAACTATCGTGCACAGGGGGAAAGAAATCGGGATTAAGAAAAAAAACCTTGCCAGCGTCCGCTAGCATGGTACTATTTATCGTGACTATAAACGTCTGTTCCGCTTGGGGGAGTCTGTATGCCCAATCACAACTTGATGCTGGCGTTGATTCTGATCGCCGTGCTCGCTTGTCCTGGATGCTGGGGCAAGAAAGACAAGGCGCAGAAAAGCAATGCAAAACCGGTAGCGCGTGCCCAAGCGCATGCCACGTCGGTCAGCGGATTCTCTTGCGCCACCGCGATCCCTTACGCGCGCACGCCGCGCTATCTTGCCGAGCGGCATCGCATCCCCAAGCTTGGCGAGACGCCCACGGCCATGGCCCGGCCGCGATCCGATAACGAGAGGCGGGCGTACTCATCGGCGCGCTGGTATCCGCATTCGCACACCAAGGTCGTCGTCGCCGACGAAGCGCGCGGCCGTCGCTCCGAGGTGCTGGCCGCCAGCCCCCGGCGTCGCGCTAGGCAAAAGCGTATCGAGCGTCCGGCCAAGCCGGCGGAGGTATTGTTTGCAACGCCGCGAGGCACACC
Source organism: uncultured Planctomycetaceae bacterium (assembly GCA_964457365.1). Taxonomy (GTDB): domain Bacteria; phylum Planctomycetota; class SZUA-567; order SZUA-567; family SZUA-567; genus CAYWFP01. The sequence goes on along the minus strand of CAYWFP010000033.1, from coordinate 1,787 downwards.
GCGCGATAGCCAACAAGCGCCGGCGAGCGCGCCGTCGGAGCAGTCCATCATCGAGGACGTGGCGATGATCGAAACGCGGCCGAGCCCGCTGGCGGAGATCGACAGCGACCTTCATTTCGTCGAACGCAAGCCCAACCCGAAGAAAGCGCCCGTGCCGGAAGGGAAGCCCGCGCCGCAACCGCGGATGATCCTCGACGGGCCGGAACTGGACGCCGAGCGCGAACCGCTGGCCATCGGCCGCGACCTGCCGCAGCCGCGGAAAACGACTGCCGACGAGACGATGGAGGCGATGCACGAGGACATGCCGCCGAGTCTGCTGCCGGAACTGACCCGCGTCGAATCCTTCGGCGTCCGGGCCGCGCGGGCGGATCTCTGAGCTACAAAAGCATTCCGGTGAATAAAAAGCGCCCGGCCGCCATGGCCGGGCGCTTTCGTATCGGGCGGGACTGTGTTTATTCGGCTTCGGCCAGTTTCGCGATGACCTTGCTGACCAGACCGTACTCGACGCCCTGCTGCGGGCTCATCCAGAAATCGCGGTCGCTGTCCTTGGTGACCTGCTCGACACTCTTGCCGGTGACGTCGGCGACGATCTGGTTGTAGCGCTCGCGCGTCTTGAGGATCTCCTCGGCGGTGATCTCCAGATCCGAGGCGGTGCCGTGGATGCCGGTGGAAGGCTGGTGCAGCAGGAAGCGGCTGTTGGGCGTGGCGAAGCTCTTGCCCTTCTCGGCGCCGAGGAAGATGATCACCGCCGCGCTGGCGCAGAGGCCGGTGACGATAGTGTGCACCGGCGCCTCGATCAGCGAGACAAAGTCGTAGATGCCGAAGCCCGAGTCCGCGTCCCCGCCGGGGGAATTGATGTAGAGCCGGATCGGCTCTTTCTTCGAGCGTTCGTTAAGTACCAGCATCTGGGCGTAGAGCTTCTTCGCCAACTCGTCGCTGATCGGCTCGGAGATGATGATCGAGCGGGTCTTCAGCAGTTCGCCGACGAGGCCCTTGTCGTCCTTCTCCTTCTCGTCGTCTTTATCGCATTTGAGCATGTCGTGCCTCCTGAGCGGGATTCGTACTGGCCCAACAGGATACGAAAAACCGGCCGCTCTTGCCAGCGAAAACCCCGCGCCGGGGTGCCATTCTTGCTGACGCAATCACCTGACGCCCTATCTCTCCCGCGCTCCCGTTGGTCGCGGCTAAAACGCGTGAATTCCCGAGGCAATACGTAATCGCGTGGCGTTATCGCGCGCGGCACCTCGCCGCCTACTTCATCTTCATCTTCATGAACGCCTTCAGCAACCCGGCGGTGCTGGCGTCGTGGTGCGAGAGGTCGGCCTTCCCCTTCTTATTCAGCGCCTTCTCCTCGGCGAGGATGGTCTTGGCGAGGACCTTGCCGAGTTCCACGCCCCACTGGTCGAAGCTGTTGACGCGCCAGATGATGCCCTGGACGAAGATCTTCATCTCGTACATGGCGATCAGCGTTCCGAGCGTCCGGGGCGTCAATTTCTTGACAAGGATGCTGTTGGTCGGGCGGTTGCCGTCGAAGACCTTGTGCGGCAGGAGCGCCTTGATCTCTCCGGCCGAGAGGCCCTGCGCCTGCAGATCGGCCTTGACCTCGGCCGGGGTCTTTCCCTTCATCAGCGCCTCGGTCTGGGCGAAAAAGTTGGCCATCAGTTTCTCGTGATGATCGCCCACCGGGTTCTGGCTCTGCGCGCAGCCGATGAAGTCGCACGGGATCACCTTGGTGCCCTGGTGGATGAGCTGGTAGAACGCGTGCTGGCCGTTGGTGCCGGGTTCGC
>CAYWFP010000032.1:0-35444 GCA_964457365.1 uncultured Planctomycetaceae bacterium | reverse complement strand
GCCGTAGACCGGCCCGAGATACGCCTGCAGCGGCTGGTAGGCCTGGCTGATCATGTTCGAGAGGTTCATGAATTCGTCGTGCGAAAGGTGCGCGAGCTCCATCCCCTGGTCGAGCTTCTGGTGAAATTCCGTCAGCGCCTGGGCCGTGCGCTTGAGCCCGTGGAAGGCCACCCCGCGCGTGGCCTGCTGGATGGCCTTCTCCGCGGCGCTGCGGTCGAGCTTCTCGGCGCCGGGCTTCTTCTCGACGAACGAGACCGCGCGCTGGATCTTGTCCATCACCTCGTCGACCATGGCCTGGATGTGCTCGAGGATCTCGGGCATCTTCTCCTTGTGAACGTTGTTGCGCGCCCAGGCGCGGATGATCTTCTCCACCCCGTCGCGGCCCCACTGGGTCATGCGCTGCGAGCGCAGCGCATGCCGCGCGGCGAGGGGCAGGTACGCCAGGCCGTCCTGGGTGTGGGCGTTGATGGTGTTCTTGCGGATCTCCATGCGGGAGCAGGCGCTGAGAATCTGCAGCGCGTGGGCGATGGTGTAGATGAAGTGCTCGATCTGCGCGCGGCTCATCAGCTTCAGTTCCGCGGCGTTCGGGGAGTCGATGTCGTCGTCCTCGGCGAGCATCTTCTCGAGGAAGGACTCGGCCTCGGAGCTGAGGTTCTCGAGCTTGATCTCGGCGTTGGTGGTCTCGTCGAAGAAGGTGATCTCTTTCTGCTCGATCTCGCCCTTCTCCGCGGCGCCGGTCGTGGCGACGACTTCGACGGAGTCGCCGCCGTCGGCTTCGCGCTCCCGCCGCGCCGCCTCCTCGTCCGCCGCGACGTCGAACTCCGCCCGGTCGCGCCGGGCCTGGTCCCAACTGACCGCGCGGTGAGGCATGGCCACGGTCTCCTCGCCCGCCTTGCCGACGGACGAAGCGGACGCGCCCGTTCCGGAATCCTCGGGTTCGTGGAAATGCTCGCGCAGTCGCCCGGCAATATCCTGCAGCGTGGCGTTGGTCTGGCCCTTGGAGTTCTTCTCGATCAGCCGCTTGATCTCGTCGAGCAACTCGCGCTGGTTGACCTGCGTGGAGTCGTTGTTCTGCGGCAGCTTGTCGCGCGGACTCAACGGCGGGGGTACCTCGTCGCTCTTCTGGGGATCCGGGTTCTTGCTCATGATTCCTGCCCAACGCCAGCAATGCGTGAAAACACGCCTTTTAGTATAGAAGCCCGGCCCGAGACTCGGCAAGTCATTTTCCCGCAAGATCGAGAAGACAGGGGCCGAGGAACGTTTTTCGCGAAAATCTCGTTATCGCCCGGAGTTTACCCTTGCCCCGGCGGAAATGCCTGATACACTCGTGCCCTGCGAACGGAACCTGTTTCGACGGATACGCCACGATGCGACACCGCGCCCTGCCGCTGCTGCTTATCTTCGTCCTCGGTTGCGCGCCGCTGGAGCCGAGCACGATGCCGCACGAGATCTGGTCCCTGCGCGGCTCGGAGGCGACGCCCATCGCCACCAACGATGGCACGCTGCACACGCTCGTCTACGCCGGGCGCGAAGACGGCAAGACCTATCTCTGGCTGCTCCACCCGCGCGCGGACGAACTGGAAATCGCCGGCGTCGAGCTGCATGACCCCGGCGGCAGGACCTACCGCGGCAAGCTCCGGCGCGGCGCCACCGAGGAGGCCGCGTCGCTCTTCGGCCCGGCCTGGACGGCCACCTTCGGCCCGGATACGCGCGCCGTCGTCTGCGAAGCGCGTTTCGCGCTGCCGACGCCGGACCCGATCGACCCGCTGATAAAGCCCGAGGCGTGGGAGATGACACTCCGCTACCGTGGCCCCGAGGTGGACGAGAAGGCGTTGCGACTGGAACTCGACCGCCGGCTGGCGATCCGCTACCGGCAATAGCCGCTCTTCCCGCCGCTGCGCTTGCACGAAACGAACTTGCGGAATTTTCCCCGGCCGGTAGGATGACGCAAACGCCCGTTTCGTCGCGCCTCGGCGGAAATTGGCATCGATCCCGTCACGTTCGACCGCGGCGACGACCGTCAAAGGTATATCCGCATGCCCGACATCCGCGTTTCGTTCTTCGGCCGCCTGGCGCTGGAGATGCGTCTGGTCACGCTCGAGCAGATCCAGGAATGCGTCAGCATCCAGCTCGAGTACGAGAACCGCGGCAAGGCCGCGCCGCGCCTGGGCGAGCTGCTGGTGCAGAAAAGCTACCTCACCGACGAACAGGTCGAATCCATCCTCGCACGCCAGCGCGAAAAGGCCGCCGAGGCCGAGACCGCCCAGCCGCTCAAGAACCTCGAGTCCGCCTACGCGCCGGGCGAGGTGATCCTGCGCGAAGGCGACGACACCCACCACGACCTGTACATCCTCCTCACCGGCACGGTCGAGGAGTCCAAGGGCGGGCTGCTGCTCGACGAGCACGACGCCAAGGGCACCTTCCTCGGCGAGATCGGCACGCTGCTGAAAGTCCCCCGCCCCACCACCGTCAGGGCCAAGACCCAGGTGCGCACCTACCGCGTGCCCGAGGCCAACGTCGAGAACTTCTTCCGCAACAAGCCGGCGATGGCCATCCGCATCTCCGAGGTCCTGGCCGAGCGGCTGAACAAGGTTCTCACCGAGCACATGGAGACCGGCGCCACGCCGCTGCCGGCGAAGACGCCCGTCGCGCCCGAACCCGCCGAGGCCGCGCCGCCCGTTGCGGTCGAATCCGAACCCGAGGCCCCGCCGCCGCCGCCGCCGCGCGCCAGCGCCCCGCCGCCGAGCGCGATGAGCGGCGCCACCGACGACACGGCCATCGTCGAGATGCTCAACAGCCTCAAGTCGCCGCAGTTTCCCGACCCCGTCCGCCACGCCGCCTCCGCGCGCATGAACCTCTACATCGAGCTGGACAAGCTCGAACAGCAGCGCGCGGCCGTGGAGAAGGAATGCCTGGAACGCGAGGAAGAACTCCCCGAGAGCCTCGAGAGCGAGTACGGCCGCCAGCGCCGCGAGGCCGAACGCTTTCCCAAGCTCGAGGCACTGCGGGTTTCGCTGCAGAAGCTGAAGGAACGCCTCGCCGCGCCCGTGCCCGCGCCCCGGCCGGAGACCGAGGTGGAGGCGGCCGAGGACGGGGAGGCGCCGGCGGGACCGCCGCCGCTGACAGCGGAGCTGCGCGCGGCGTACGAGTTGGGGATCAAGCAGAAGCAGATCCTGCTCAAGCGCGAGCAGACGACCGCGGAACTGCTGCGCACCTGCGCGGCCTACTGCGTCGACGAGCCGCTCTACCGCATTTTCCGGAAGTACGGGATCGCCGGCGACCTGCTCTTCGGCTGGGCCGTCTACGCGCTGGCTCTGGAGGCGTTCCAGGCGGTGCAGAACGACCGGCAGAAAGATTTGCGCAAGAAGCGCCAGGAACTGGAAGAGTCGACCAGGAAGTCGGGCATCTTCAACCTGCTCAAGAAACAGGACGAGGAAGGAACCGCCCAGGCCGACGCCGCCCGCGACGAGGAGCAGTTCGCCAAACTGATGAGCGGCAGCCTCGCCAGAGAGTTGCGCGCCATCGAGCCGCGAATGGTCGACGAGTTCTGGACCGTCTACGCCGCCGCGGCGCAGCAGCTCGTGGCCGGACTCGAAGACGCCGACGCGCCGTACGTGCGCGCGTTCCTGCGCTGGGGGTTGCTGGGATGCCAGCCGCGCTTTATCGGCCGCACCCTGGCCAGGGACCTGCTCTGCGAATGCGCGCGGGGCGGCTTCAAGCCCGAGGAGTCGCGCCACACCACCCACGTCTACTACGCCGACGAACTGATCGAGCTGGTGGCGCAGGGGACGCTGTCGCCCTCGCCTAACGAGGACCTGGAACTCAACCGCCGCAACTCCCCCGAGTGGCGGGCCGACCGCGCCTGGCGGCGGCTGATCAATATCCGCTGGCGCATGAGCCTGCTGCGCGAGATCGCCCGGGAAATCGCCGCCGACGCCGCCGCGACGCGGCAGCACCAGAACGACGCCGCGGCCCAGCTCGACGCGCTGGGCGGCAACAAGCTGCGCATGAACGAGATCAAGCAACTGCGCCAGGAGGTGCAGAAATACAAGGTCGAGGCCGGGCGCAAGGAGCGACTGACGCAGAAAGTCCGCGACGAGATGCTGCCCAAGCTCGACGAGGACGGACAGAGCACCGAGGACAGCCTGCAAAGCAGCGGCGTCAAGGTCACCGCCGCCTGCCTCGCCGCGCACGAGGTGGCCTGCATGCGCCGCAACGCGCGGCTGGTGGCCAAGCTGAAGGAGCCGTTCCTCCCCTTTTGCCTGCGCGACAACTTCAAGCCCGCGCAGAACGCCGTCAACGACCGCAAGACCCTGCTCGCGGCCGTCGCCGACGCCGAGGCGCGCGACCCGCTGCTCTTCCAGGAGCCGCTGGTGCCGACGAACAACAAGAAGCACCGCGTGCTCGTGCGCTACTGCCCCTCCTTCGTCATCGCCCCGGCGATGGGCATCATGGGCTTCCTCGTCACCCCGCGCGCAGGCCTCGACACCGGCCGCATCACCCTGCCGGGCTACCACCAGAACGCCGCCATGCGCGAGCCGACGCTCTGGAACGTGCTCGCCGACTACCGCTACGACACGAGCAAGGCCGGCGCCGGGGTGGACCTGATGAACTCCGACACGCTCGTGGCCGCGTACGCGCAGGTGCGCTGGGACCTGCGCAAGAAGGACCGCGAGGTGCGGCAGAAGGCGGGCATCTACACCGAGGAGAACGAGCGGACCAACTGGCGCCGGCATTACCAGATCTACATGAAGAGCGCCATGGACGCGGGCAAGCAGCTATTCTTCAAATGCCCGGAGCTGTACGACCTGATCATCAACAAGTACGTCGAACTGCCCGCGGGGCTCGAGCCGCTCAAGCGCTGAGCCCGGCCGCCGTCTCGCCCGCGTCGCCTCCGACCCCGTGCCCGGCCCCGGTATCTTGTCCTCGTCTTCGCCGCGGCACGACCCGATAACGCCCGCTCCCGCCGCCGCCTCAGCGTGATTGCCAGTCCGTCACGGACCCGTATCGGGAGGATTCAGAAAATCCATTCACACGATTTTATAAGTTTTTCTACCCTTTTTCAAGTCTACCTATTCGCTTTCCTGCAAAGCATTTAACTTCCCTTTCAACTTTTCCCGAAATCTTGTAGAGTACAGTTCTGTACCACGTCTTGTTGATTTTCCTCTTTCTTCCGCTTTGATACCGACAGCGGCGCACGGCGCGTCGCGCAACGGAAGAGAAAGGAGAAACGATGCACGACGATCCCAGGCGCAGCCCGGCCTTCGCCAAACTGACGGCCCGGCAGCAGACCTTTGTCCAGCACTACCGCCAGGGGGGCGACCCGGTGGCCGCCTGCATCGCCGCCGGCTACTCCGGCGCCCGCGCGGCCCGGCGTGCCGGGGAGCTGCTGCGCCAGCCGGGCGTGCAACGGGCGCTCGCGGAGTTGCAGGAGGAGCGGACCGCGCTGCTGCGGCTGCGCGCGGCGCTCGAGCGCATCGTCTTCGGCGCCGACATGGCCGACTTCGAGGACTTCATCGAGGGCCGCGCCACGCTGGCCGAGCTCAAGGCCCGCGGCGTCGACACCTCGCTGGTCAGGCGCGTGGTGGTCCGGGGCGAATCCGGCCGCGGCGTGCCGTACCGCAGCCTCGACCTGTACGACCGGCTGATGGCCGCGCAGCGGCTGGCGCGGTTGCTCGGCGTCGGCGAACAGGCCGGCGCGGACGAATCCGGCGGCGAGGAGACCTTCGCCATCGCCCTCGGCGACGCCGAGCCGGCGGCCTAGTTCGGAGAGTAATCATGCGCGCGATCCGATTCAACCTGTTGCCCAAGCAACGCGCCTTCGTCGAGTCGCCGGTGCGGGAGGCGCTCTTCTCCGGCGGCTTCGGCGCGGGCAAGACGCGCGCCCTGTGCGTCAAGCTCGTCGCCCGCGCCCGCATCAAGGGCGCGCGCGAACTGCTCTGCCGCAAGACCAACGTGGCGCTGAAGCGGACGACGCTGCACACCCTGCTCAGGCCCGACGGGGAGCTCCCGCCGGTGCTGCCGGAAGGGAGCTACGTCCACCGCAAGACCGACCAGGTCGTGGCGCTGCGCGGCGGCGGCGAGATCGTCTACTGCGGCCTCGACACGCCGGCGAAGATCGGCTCGCTCCAGCTCACCGGCGCGGCCATCGACGAGGCGGTGGAACTCGACGAGGACGACTACATCATGCTGCGCGGGCGCATCCGGGTGAAGCTGCCCCAGCTTCCCAACCAGATCTACGCGGCGACGAACCCGGGTGCGCCTTCGCACTTTCTGGCCAGGCGCTTCGGCCTCGCGCCCGATACGGCCTGCGCGAAGAATTGCGTCGCCTTCCGCGCCCTCCCGCGCGAGAACCGTTTCCTCCCGCCGGACTACCTGCGGGACCTGGAGACCTTCACCGGGGTCTCGCGCGCGCGCTTCGTCGAGGGCGAGTGGGTCGGCGCCGAGGGGCTGGTCTTTCCGACGCTGCTCGACTGCTTCGTGCCGCACGAAACGCCGCCCGAGGGGCGCCTGGTCGGCGGGGTCGACTTCGGCTTCCGCAACCCCTTCTGCGCGCTGCTGGGCACGGTCTACGCCGACGAGCGCGACCGGAGGGTGCTCTACGTCTTCTGGGAACGCTACGCCCGCGAGACGCCCATCGCCGCCCACGCCGCGGCGATGCGCCGGCGGGTGCCGCTGGGCGACTGCGTCTGGGCGGCCGACCCGGAGGACCCGGAGGCCATGCGCGCCTTGAAGCGCGAGGGGCTGCGCGTGGTCAAGGCCCGCAAGCAGATCCTCGCCGGCGTCGACGCGGTCAACGGCCTGCTGGCGCAGGAGCGGCTCTTCGTCTCCGCGCGCTGCCACCACCTGCGGCGCGAGGCCGAGGTCTACTGTTACGGCAAGGACGAGCGGAGCGAACGCCCGGACTCGCCGCTGGATCACGCGATGGACGCGCTGCGCTACCTGGTCATGGAGGCCCGGGCGCGGCGCATGTTCGAGACGGACGATTGAGAAGGAGAGAGAAGATGGCCAAACGACTGCCCCGGCCCAAGCACGCCCCGCGCGCGAGGGGCAACAAGGCGCACCTGCGCCCGGAAGGATCGAAAGCGGCCGACCCGCCGCCGGCGGACTCCCCGCGCGCGCCCCGGATCGACATGGACGATCCGGACCTCTGGTTCGGCGACGAAGGAGACGACGAGTGAGCTGGCTGTCACGACTCGGCCGCGCCTGGGACGCGTTCCAGCGCAAGGAGGCGCCGCCGATGGAGATCATCACCCCCGGCACCGTCGACGCCTTCGGCCGCACGCGCGCGCCCTCGCCGGCGGGGCTGCTGCGCGAGTGCCGCGGCGCGGTCTACGCCTGCGCCATGCTCAACGCCACGGCGCTGGCGGCGGTGCCGCTGCGGCTCTACGTCGCCACCGCCGCGGGCGAACCGCGCGCCAAGTGTCCCGCCCGCCCGCTGAGCGCGGCCAAGCGCGCGTGGCTGCGGCGCCAGGGCGGCGTCGCCGCCGACGCCCGTATCGAGGAGGTCACCGACCACCCGCTGCTGACACTGCTGGAAACGGTCAACGACGTCCACGGCCGGTACGACCTCTTCGAGCTGACCGACCTCTGCCAGGAACTGCTCGGCGTAGCCTACTGGCGCATCGAACGCGACGCGCTGGCGCGGCCGGCGAAGGTCTGGCTGCTGCCGGCGCAGTACGTCACCCCCGTCCACGACGAGGACGGCGCGCGGGTGGTCGGCTACGACTACGCCGCCGGGGCCGCGCGCGAGCGGCTCGATCCCGCGGAGATGATCGCCTTCCGCTTCCCCGATCCGCGCAATCCCTACAGCGGCGGGCTGAGCCCCGCGCGGGCGGTGTGGGAGTCGATCGACATCCTGCGCCGGCACAAGGCCCACGTCGGGGCGATGCTGGACAACCGCGCGCGCCCCGACGCGCTGGTCCGGCCCAAGGGCGTCGACAGCCAGTTCGGCACCGCCGAGGTGGCGCGTTTCCAGCAGATGTTCCGCCGCCTCTTCCGGCGCGCGGGCGCCGGCGGCGTGGCGGTCTTTCCGCACCCGCTGGAGGTCACGCCGCTGACCATCCCGCCCAAGGATCTGGAGATGCTCGCGCAGTACAAGGTGAGCAAGACCGAGATCGCCAACGCCTACGGCGTGCCCGAGGCGATGCTGGAGCTGAGCAAGTCGCGCGCGGAGCTCGAGGCGGCGCTGCTGCAGCACGCGCGGCGGGCGATCCTGCCGCGTTGCAAACGGCTCGAGGATCGGCTCAACCAGAGCCTCTGCCCGCGGTACGACAAGCGCCTCTTCCTCAAGTTCGACAACCCCGTCCCCGAGGACGACCGGCAGGCCGCGGAGGTGCGCCGTCTCAACCTCGACGCCGGGGTCACCACCGTCAACGAGGAGCGCGCGGCGATGGGCCTGCCGCCGGTCGCCGGCGGCGATCGGCCGCTGGTGCCGTCGGGGCGCGTGCCGCTGGGATCGGCCACCGCCGGAGGCGAGGCATGAGCGCGCTGCCGGATCCGGTGCTGGACCACGCGGTCGATACCGCGCGCGCGCGCGAACGGGCCGGACGGCTCGACGAGGCCGCGGCACTGTACGCGCGGGTGTTGACGCTGCAGCCGGCGCACAAGCGCGCGGCGCTGGCGCTGGGGAGCCTGCTCAACCGGCGCAACCGGCCGGGCGAGGCGCGGGAGGTACTCGAGGCGGCGGCGGCGGCGAGGCCCGGCGATGCGCACCTGCTGAACAACGCCGGCCTCTACCGCATGGACGGCGGCGACATCGCCGGCGCGCTCGCGTGCTACCGCCGGGCGGCCGCGGACTTCCCGGTCGCCGCGAGCAACGCGTTGCTGGCGCTGCATTACGACGACACCGCCACCGCGGCCGACCTCTTCGCCGCGCACGAGGCGTGGGGCCGGACCCAGCGGCGGCGGACCCGCATCGGCTTCGTCTCCGGCGACTTCCGCCGCCACTCGGTGGCGTACTTCCTCGAGCCGGTGCTGCGGCATTACGACCGCGAAGGCTATCGCGTCACGCTCTACCACACGCTCGACCAATGCGACGGCACGACCGCGACGCTGCGGGCGCTGGCCGACCGCTACCAGCCGCTGCACGATTTCGACGACGACGCGGCCGCGGCGGTGGTCAAGGTCCACGGCATCGACGTCCTGGTCGACCTCGCCGGCCACACCGCCGGCAACCGCCTCGGCGTCTTCGCCCGGCGCGCGGCGCCGGTGCAGTGCACCTGGCTGGGCTATCCCGACACCACCGGCCTGCCGCAGATGGACTACCGCCTCACCGACGCGGTCTGCGACCCGGCCGGCAGCGAATCGCGCCACGCCGAGACGCTGCTGCGCCTCGGCGGCGGCTGCCACTGCTACGCCCCGCCGGAGGCGGCGCCGCCCGTCGCACCGCCGCCGGTGCTGGCCAACGGCTACGTCACCTTCGGCTGCTTCGGCGCGCTGCAGAAGTATTCCGATTCGGCGCTGGATCTCTGGGTGTCGGTGCTGCGCGCGTGCCCCGGTTCGCGGCTGCTGCTGAAGAACCGGGCCATGGCCGACGCGGCCTGCGCGGCGACGCTGCGCCGGCGGCTCGAAACGCGCGGCATCGGCGCCGAACGCGTGACGCTGCTGCCGCAGACGGTGGAGGCGACGGACCACCTGGCGCGCTACGCCCGCGTGGACATCGCCCTCGACACGACGCCGTACGCGGGCTGCACCACCACCTGCGAGGCGCTCTGGATGGGCGTGCCGGTGGTGACGCTTCTGGGCGATGCCTGCCGCGGACGGCTCGGCGCGAGCGTGCTCGCCAGCGCCGGTCTGCAGGGCTGGATCGCGCGGACGGAGCGTCGATTCGTCGATCGGGCGCTGCTGCTGGCGCGGCAACCCGAGACTCTTGAACGCACGCGGCGGACGCTGCGCGCGCGGCTGCGGGCCAGCGCGCTCCTGGACGGGGCGCGTTTCACCCGCCGCCTGGAATCCGTTTTCGACAACTGTTTGGAGACTGCACGATGAGATACGACAGCGTCAAGGCCTTCGGCGACTGCGAGGGGCCGCTGGGCTTTCCCATGAAGAGCGCCATCGCCCGCGCGGTGGAGGACGTCCTCGCCGGGCTCGATGCCGACTGCCGCGAGCGCGTGAGCGGCGGGCCTGTGCGCCTGAGCGCGCCGGCGGAGATCCGTTTCGAACCGGGCGAGCGCGCCGACATCAGCTTCGTCACCACCGGCGCGCTGGACCGCGACCGCGAGGTGGTGCTCCCCGCGGGCGGCGACTGGAGCCAGTTCCGCAAGAACCCGGTGGTCACCTTCGCGCACGACTACCGCGAGCTGCCGGTGGGCCGCTGCCTCTGGGTCAAGCGCAAGGCCGATGCGCTGTACGACGGCTGGCTGGCCAAGACGCGCTACACCGACCGGCCGGAGAACTGGGACGGATCGTGGCTGCCCGACGGCGTCTGGCACATGGTCCGCCGCGGGGAGCTGCCGGGAAAGTCCATCGGCTTCATCCCGCTGCAGATGCGCCCGCCGACGCCGGAGGAGATCCGGCAGCGACCGGAACTGGCGCAGGCCGCGCGCGTCATCGCCCGCTGGCTGGCGCTCGAGTACGCGGTGGTGCCGGTGCAGAGCAACCCCGACGCCCTGGTCCAGGCCGTGGCCAAGGCCTACGCCCGCGGCGAGCGCCCGGCCGCGCTCGGCGAGCGGGTGAACGTCGCGACGGCCGTGAACGAGAGCATCGCCGCCCTGTGCGGGGCGGTGTAGCGGTGGCGCCGCGTTCGACGCGGCAGCCGCGGCGGGGAGCGCGTCTCGTGGAGGCGCGGCAACGCGTCAGCGATACGCGCGAACCGTTCGGAGACGAACAGCCGACTTTTTTGGAGAACGAATGATGAAGATCCACGAAGACCAGTCCTTCACCGACGCCAGCGCCGAGGATGTGCGGCAGTTCGCCCGCCACGTCGCCGACGAGGCGGTGAAGCAGGTGGGCGAGCGTATCGCCCGCGACGCCCCGCGCGTCCGCGTCGGGGAGAGCCGCGAACGCAGCGGCTTCCAGTCCTTCTCGCACTTCTGCCACGACGTCTACAAGGCCGGGCCGGACCACCGCGGCGCCAGCGAGACGCTGCAGCAGTACCTGGGCAAGGCCCCCAGCGGCATGGGCGAGGTCGGCGGCGCCGAGGGCGGCTACCTCGTGCCCGAGGAATTCGCGACGCAACTGCTGACGCAGGCGCTCGAGAACGCCATCGTCCGCCCGCGCGCGACCGCCGTGCCGATGGCGACCAACGCCATCAACCTGCCGGCGATCGGCGACACCGACCACGGCAGCAACCTCTTCGGCGGCATCACCGTCTACCGCGCCGGCGAGGGCGAGCAGGTCGCCGCGAGCAACCCGGAGCTGAGCAACGTCTCGCTGAAGCTCGGCAAGGTCACCGGGCTCTGCTACGTCAGCGACGAGCTGATCGAGGACTCGCCGATCAGCATGGAGCCGGTGCTGCACCGCCTCTTCGCCGCGGCCATCGCCTTCACCGAGGACGCGGACTTCCTCGCCGGCGACGGCGTCGGCAAACCCGAGGGCGTGCTCAACGCCGACGCGCTGATCGCCGTCGACAAGGAGAGCGGGCAGAGCGCCGACACCATCACCTGGAACAACGTCAAGGCGATGTGGGCGCGGCTGCACCCGGCGTGCAAGAAGAACGCCGTCTGGGTGGCCTCGCCCGACACCGCGCCGCAACTGATGGCGATGAGCCAGAGCGTCGGCACCACCGGCGGCGTGGCGGTGTACCTGCCCGGCAACATGGCCGCGGAGGCCCCGTTCACCACGCTGATGGGCCGGCCGGTCATCGAGTCGGAGAAGGTGCCGGTGCTGGGCGAGAAGGGCGATATCGGGCTGTACGACTTCAGCCAGTATCTCGTCGGGCATCGGAGCGGGCCGCTGGTGCGCATGGCCACCTCGCTCCACGTCCGCTTCGACTACGGCGAGACCGCTTTCCGCTTCACGCTGCGCAACGACGGGCGCTCGTGGTGGAAGGCGCCGCTGACGCCCCGCAACGGCGGGGCGACGCTCTCGCCGTTCGTGACTCTCGAGGCGCGCGGCTGACCGGCGCCCGGAAGAGAAAGGAGACGCAATGCAGAACGAACGCATCACCGAGGGCCTGGTCGTCGGAGGCGCCTTCGGACCGGCGACCGCCGCCGGCACCGGCGCGGCCGCGGCGACGACGAACTACTTCGACCTGCGGGGCTGCCGCCGGGCGGTGGGCATCCTCGCGCTCGGCGACATGGCCGCCGAGACGGTGGACTTCGAGCTGACCCAGTCGACGAGTTCCACCGGCGCGGGCGAGAAGACGCTCAAGGCCGCCACGCAGCGCGCGGCCGACGCGGCCGGCAACGACGAGAGACAGATCGTCGTCGAGGTCGGCGCCGACGAGCCGGATACCGGCTTCCGCTATCTGCGCGGCAAGGCGACCACCGGCGGCGCCGGCGGCGGGATCATGAGCATCCTGCTGCTGGGCGCGCGTCCCGGCGTGGCGCCGGGCAGCCACGCGACGACGGTGGCCGAGGTCAAGGTCTAGCGACCCGTGCGGGGGCGGCGGTTCGCCGCCGCCTCCGCCTTTTTTGGAGACGACCATGCTAGTGACCACCGAACGCGCGCGCCAGGCCCCGGCGCTGAACGGGCTGGAGAACGACTACCTGAGCGCGCTGATCGAGGCCGCCAGCGCCGCCATCGAGAAGTACTGCGGCCGCGAGTTCGCCGAATCCGAGCGGACCGAGACCTACGACGGCGACGGCTCGCGGGAGCTCTTCGTGCGCACGTTCCCGCTGGGCGCGCTGGAGACGGTGACCGTCGTCGACGCCGACGAGACCGAGTACGACGGCGACGGCTTCCGCCTCGACACGCGCATCGGGCGCATCGTGCCGAAGATCGGCGCCGGCCTGAGCCGCTTTCCCGCGGGCGTGCAGAACCTGCGCGTCACCTACACCGGCGGCTTCTCGACCATCCCCGCCGACGTCCAGGAGGCGTGCGTGCAGACGGTGCAGGCGATGCGCGGGGCCACGAGCGACAGCAACGACGCGGGAATGCAGTCCGAGCGGATCGGCGACTACAGCTACGTCCGCTTCGACGCGAGCACCCACGGGCTGACGCCGAGCGTGAAGGCGCTGCTGGCGCCGTACCGCGTGTTGATTTGAACGAGACCGTTTTACAGACATAGGAGAAGACGATGAGCTGGATCAAACCCGGAAACGAAACGACCGAGTACGCGCGCGCCAAGAGCGCCACGTGGCTGGCCTACGTGGGCCTGGCGCTGGCGAGCCTGCTGAGCTACGGCCCGGACGTGCTGGGCTGGCTGCCCGAGAGCGGTCCCGGAGCGCCGGTGCTGGCGGCGGTCATCGCCGTGGCGGGGATCGTGCAGAAGACGCTGGTCGACCTCGGCTACATCCGCAGCCGGACCGAGGTCAAGGTGGAGAAGCAATGACCGCGGCGTGGGCGGTGCTGCGCTGGGCGCTGGAGCTGGCGCTCGCGGCGCTCGTGCGCGGCCTGGCCCGCCGACGGCGAAGAGGAAAGGAGTACCGCGATGCGAAGAGCGATCCTGCGCTTGACGATCTGTTCCGCGATCTGCCTTAGCGGCTGCCTGCGCGCGGCGGAGACGGAGCGCTACACCTTCATCGACATGGAGGCGGTGGTCCGCCTGGCCGAGCCGACGCCCGCGCGGATCCTGGTGCTGGAGGATGGCGAATGGATCGAGGGCGGCACGGGCGAGCTGCCGGCCGGGGCTTACGTCCGCGGGCGCAAGCCGGCCCCGCGAGGGGAGGCGCCCCGATGAGCACGTGCCCCTTGGACTGCCGGCAGGACCGGCAGGGAATGAAGGACGAATTGGCGCGCCTGCGCGCCTGGGGCATCCCGCCGTGGGCGCGGGCGCTCCTGATCGGCGCGGTGGCGACGCTCTTCGGCCTGTACGGCTCGCTCTGGGCCTACGCGGCGACGACGTTCCAGACCCGCGGCGAGGCGCGGCAGAACGCGGAGGAGTTGAAGGAGGAACTGCGGCGAGTCAACGACAAGCTCGACCGCCTACTGCAAAGGAGCCATCCATGACCTACGAATGCCTGATCCAGACCGAGGACTGCGCCTTCGTCGTCGCGCGTCCGCAGGGCCACCCGTGGACGGAGCGCGAGCGCACCGCGCCGTGGTTCGAGATCGTCACCGTCGACGCCGAACCGCGGAACTTCGACCGGGAGATCCCGATCGCCGCGAGCTTCGGCCCGCTGACGGTCCCGGCGAGCGAGATCGACCCGGCGCTGGTCGTCGACGCGGAGGGCGGTGAGGTATGACCGAACTCATCGTTGGCGATCCGCCGGAAATTACGCTCGCCGGTAATACCGTCACCTATGACGAATACGACCTCGACTGGATCGAGGCGCAGGAATACACGACCAGTCATTACCTCGCGAACGTGACCAGGGGCACGTCGAAGCAGATTGCCGCCGGCCCGACGAAAAACGGTGACGGCTCGATCTCGTTCACCGTCACCGATGCCGCCGGCTGGGACTCGGGCGACCGCATCGCCCCGCTGGCGCAGAGCGAGATTCGGCAGTTCAGCACTATTGCAGCGGCGGTTGCCGATGGCGATACCGTCGAGGGCGATATAGTCGCGCTGTGGTTCAACACCGGCGTCGCGGCGGAACGGAACCGGCGGGCGTGGGACGAGGCGACGAGCAATGCCGGCGTATCCTTCGTCGGCATGGCTAGCGGTATCGTTATCATCAGGTCGACTACCCCGATTGTTCAGTCATCGGCGCACGCGGCAGACCTTCACGTTCGTAACCTGACGCTGATTTGCTCCACCTACAGCACGTATTACCCGCTACAGTATAGCCAGCATGCCGATACGACCGGACGCTTCACGCTCGAGCGCTGCGTCCTTTTTGGCGCGCGCGGAATCGCTCTGGATGCCCGGCAGAAGGATTACGCCACCGCGCCGGTGACGATCGGCAACTGCGTTATCGCCGGCAATTATCAGCAGGGAACCTGCTACGGCGACAACGCTGTCGGCTGGGACAACCCGACCGTGGCGAACTGCGCGTTCATCGACTGCCACGAGTACCCGCTCTACCTCTCCGGCCGGGTGCGTTTCGTCAACTGCCTCGTGCAGTGCGACGGCGCGGAGTTCGGCAACGACGCACTCGCGACTTTCACCAATTGCGCCTTCGAGAACGCCGACGTCGACGGCGCGACGAACGTCACGCGCGCGGAGATCCGGCCGCTTGCCGAGGGGCGGATCGAATCCACGTCGTCCCTGGTCGGCGCGGGTACGACCATCGCCGGCGTAACGCCGACGGTGGACATCGACGGCCAGGCGCGCGCCGACCCGCCTGCAATCGGCGCGAGCGAGGGCTACGCCATCTCTACCGGCGGCGCGCCAGGGAACGCGCCGTCGATCGCGGCGACCGAAGCGGGCGATACGCAGGTCACGCTGACGCTCGCTCCGGGTGACGGCGAGACCGCCGACATGTACGTCCGCTACGCCCCGTCCGGCGGGCCGATGTCCGCGGAGTCCGCGAGCTTCAAGCGCAGCGGCGCGGGCGACGTCACCGTTACCGGCCTGACCAACGGCACGCCGTATTCCTTTCAGGCGTACCATAAAAACGCCGACGGGCTCGGGCCGTGGAGCGTGCCGGCGAAGGCAAGCCCGACGGCCGGCGGGAGTGGAATGGGGCTGATCGGCAACCGGTGCGAGACGATCGCGGTCGAGGCCGCATCGGTGACCCGCGACGACATCGGCGGCAGCGCGGCGAGCTGGTCGACGCGCACGACCGTCGCGGCGTTCGTGCAGGAGGCGAGCGCGTCGATCCGGCGCGCCTACGAGCGACGCGGACTGCGCGTGACGCATACGGTCTACGTCCACGAGGACCCCGGCTGCGCCGAGGGCGACCGCCTCGACCGCGGCGGCGTGAAGATGATTGTCCGCGGCGTGGTGGACCAGGCCGGCCTCGGGCGCCTGTGGCGCATCGACGCCGACGAGCGCCGCTGAGGACGATCCGGGAGGCGGCCGGCCGCCACGGCCGGGAGCGTGAAGAACAACGGGCAATCCTGGCGCGCGCCGTGGACCGCGACGGAGCGCCAGACGTTGCCCACACCATAGGAGGAGGAACGATGAAAGACTTTCTGGCCGCATTGATCAACCAGGTCAGCGCCCGCGGCGGCTATGGCGAGCGCGTCTACCTCGGGGAGGCGCCCGCGGAGGCGGAGCGCCCGTACGTGGTGGTGCTGCCGCAGGCGCTGAAGGAGGCGAAGCGGCAGACCGGCGGCGACGCGGTGGTGCTGCGCCCGGTGGCGTTCCACGCCTACCACACCCGCGCCGACGAGGCCGCGGCGTCGCTGACGACGCTGGCGGCGGCGCTGGCGCCCGAGAGCCTGCAGCCGCCGGTCGGGCGCGTGCTGGATACGCGCCTCGCCGCGAGCGACCTGATACCCGAAACCTACCGCGCCGAGGACGGGCATCTCGTCTGGCGCGCGGTGCTGCTGGCGGAGTTCCGTCTGCAGACGCCGACTCTCACGAAGGAGAAACGATGAACCTGAACACGCAAGTGCTCTTCCGCCTCGCCGCCACGGCGAGCAAGTCCGCGGCGCTGGATACCACCGTCGGCGGCGCGCTGGTGCTGCAGGAGAGCGCCACTCTCGGCGACGGCACCGGCGCGGACGAGGCCGACGAGGTCTACCACGACGCGGGCACCGTCGCCGGCGGCGGCATGGAGACGCTGGACCTGGCCGGCGCGCTCAGCGACGTCTTCGGCGAGACCGTCGGCCTGGCGCGCGTCAAGGCGCTGCTGGTGCGCAACGTCTCCGACACGACCGACGCGGTGGACGGCCACACCCGCGCCACCGAGGCGGTGCTCCGTCTCGGCGGCGGCACCGACGGCTCGGGCGCGAGCGCCTTCGACAGCTGGTGCGACGAGAGCGCCGGAGACGGCAGCGCCGCAGTCAAGCTGCGCGCGGGCGGGGCGCTGGGGATCTTCGCCGGGGACGCCACGGCCTACCCGGTCACCGCCGGCAGCGCCGACACGCTGGCGCTGAGAAACACCGGCACGGCGCAGGCGGCGTACGAGCTGATCGTCGTCGGCGCGACGAGCTAAAGGAGAAGAGAGATGGCCAACACGTTTTTGAGCGGCAGCAACGGCAAGGCGTTTTTCAACGCCGAACTGAACGTCACCGGCTGGACCTTCGAGCGCCGCGTCGACGCGCTGGAGACGACGCACTCGGGCTCCGGCGGCGTGGAGCAGAGCATCGCCGGCGTGAAGCGCTACCGCGGCACGGTGGAGGCGAACTTCGACGGCGACCAGGCCCCGACCGACGCCACGCCGAACGTCAAGGAAGGCGCCGCCGGGACCCTGAAGCTCTACACCGACGCGACGAAGTATTACGAACTGCCGGTGCTGATCACGCGGCTGGAGCTGGCCAGCGAGGTCGAGGGGCTGGTGCGCTACCGCTTCGCCTGGCAGGGCACCGGCGCGGTAACGGAGCGCGCCTCATGACGACGCTGGCGAGCCTGACCGCCCGCGGCGCGGCGTTCGTTCACGACGGCCGGCGGCTGATCCTGGCGCCGGCCACGCTGAACGACCTGGCCCGGCGCGACGAAGACCACCCGCACGCGGCGTTCGAGGCGATGCTCTTCGCGCGCCTGGCGCGGGGCAACCCGGCGCTGACGGAGGCGCAGATCGCGCGCATCGTCCTCGACCGGCCGCCGGAGGCGTGGATCCCCCTCTGCCGCGAGGCCGACGGGATCGTCCCCGACGAAACGCGCGCCGCCCGCGTCGACTGGGCCGCGCTCTTCCGCGCGCTGGCGCGGCGCTACGGCTTCACGCCGGCGCAGGTGGGCGAGATGACCCTGGCGCAACTGCGGGCGTACCTGCAGCCCGCGCCGGAGGTGCTCTCGCCGGAAGCGATCGCCCGCCGCCTGGCGCGGCGGCGAGATCACGGACGGAGGCGGCACGCCCGGTCCGGGAAGGAGAGCGGCGCCCGGCGCGAACCGCCGCCGCGACGCACGGAAATTGCCGAGGAGAAACGATGAATACGGAGGAACGGATCGCCGCGGAGTTCGAGCGGATGGAACGGCTGCTGGCGGCCTTGACGCCCGAGACGCCGGCGACAGCGCCGCGAAGATCCGCGGGCGAAACGCGCGCGGACGACGCCCCGGTGGCGGCGCTCCTGCGCGAGCAACTGGCGGTGCTGCGCGAGATCGCCGCCGAGACGAAACGAGAGGACCGCACGCCGCCGACGCGCGGGCGGACGTGCCTGAGCATGGGAGAATAAGATGAACAGCGACGAGGCGAGCGCGGAGCTCCAGGGCATCCCGCTGGCGGAGCTGCCCGGCAGTTGCACGCTGCACGTCCGCGACGGCGCCACGCGCGGGGTGCGGCTCTTCGACTGCCCGTGGGAGCGGCGCTACGAGGCGCTGGCGCTGCTGCTGGGCGGGTATCACGACGGGCAGTGGCGCGCGCCGGTGCGCTTTCCCGGCCGGGCGGATCTGGCCGCGGTGGAGGCGGAACTGACCGGGTTCGGCCCGATCGGCGCCGGCGGCGGCGGCGTCTACCGGAGCGCCGGTTCCATCGCGCCGTACTCCCTGGGCGTCCCGGAACCGGCGTACGAGCGCTGCCGCCTGCAGGTCACCTACGCCCGGCCCGCGCGCGACCCGGACGCGGAGGAGACGGTGATCGCCAGCGAGCGCATCGAGTTCGCCGCCGAGGTGGATACGCTGCCGGCGGGGACGTTCGAATGGGACAGCGGCACCAATACGGGCGATCCGGTGAACAAGTCGGTGACCGTGCTGCGGCCGATGCGCGAGTATACCTATATCCGCCATCGCGCCGCGACCCTGGACGAGAGCGCAATCGCCGGCCGCGTCGGCAAGGTCAACAGCGGCAGCTTCCGCGGCAACCCGGCGCAGACGGTGCTTTTCATGGGCTCCTCCGCGCGCCGCACGGTCACCGCGGCGGGCGAGCGGCCCTACGAGATCGCCTACCGCTTCAAGTACCGCGCCGGGGGCTGGAACAAGCTCTGGAGCGCCGCCGACGACGACTACGAGAGCATCACCCCCGCGCCGTACGAGACCGCGGACTTCGACGCGCTGCTGGAGGACTAGGACATGATCGAACGCACCGAACCCTGTTTCGCCGGACAGCGCGCGTTGAGCGCGGCGGAACTGAACGAGTGGGCGGCGTTTCTCAAGGCGCTCAAGAGCGGGCTCGAGAACGCCGCGGGGCTGCACTGCCACGTATCGGCGGACCAGGTCAGCCTCGCGGCGGCCTACGTCGAGGGGCGGCTGCAGGAGCCGCACGACCTGGGCTACGCCGGCGAGCACGCCGAGGCCGCGCGCAGCGACGACTACGCCAGCGGCGTCGACGGCGAGGACGTGCTCTGGGACCGGCGCGACCCGCCGGCCGATACCGCCGGCGTCACGGTGAGGCAGGCGCTGGGCGTGGCGTACTACCATACCGGCGACAAGAAGCTGTACCAGTACGTCGCCGACTTCCATTACGACAGCAACGGCTGCCTGGTCAAGATCTCGGACGAGACGCGCACCGAGATCGACGCCGCGGAGAGCTGCTCATGAGCGAGACCTATCGCCTCAAACGCGGCACCAACGATCACCTGGCGTACTCCGCCGACGGGCATCTCGTTAACGAATGCACGTCATGCGTTCTGCCGGATGACTCAAACAACTATGCCATCTGGATACATGAGGCACAGTATGACTGTTTAGGGGGCACCGGGTGGTCCGTAACCGGTTGCGGATGGAACTACTGCGTGTGCAATATCGATACGTGGAGCGATTGTGGCGGGTATCATAACGTCGGCGAGCCGCCCGATTATCGCTATGCCGACCTCGGTAAGTGGTATCCATACGCATATGACCCGGCGGGATTCGTCTTGTATGTCGCGTATACGCTTGTCGTCCCGCATGTCATAGCACCGGGCGTGCCTTCGGGGCCATGCAGTCCGCCCGGCGCGCCCAGCTCACCGGGAGACGACTGCCCATGAGATTTACATACATCGCCCCCGGCATGGAGGCAGCGGCGAAGCGCGCGCAGGCGATTCTCGATCAACGCCGGCGGAGAATGGCATGCGGATACCTCGGGCGACAGCGCCCGGACCTGCCGCACGCGGGGCCGTGCCGGATGCCGTACGAGTGCGGCCACCCGCAGACGCCGGCGGTGGTGACGCGGAAGGCTTGCGGGGGCTGCCGCTACCGCACGTCCGATAAGCGGGATTTCGCGTCGAATTCGCGAAAGAAAAACGCGCCAGGAGGAAAGTAGCCGACAGAGGGGAACGCCTCCGAACGGTACCGCGCCACGCGCGCGCAGACAGGAGACAATGAATGAAGACGACCGCCACGATGCTGCTCGCCGGGATGCTGCTGCTGGCCGGCGGCTGCGGCAGCCGGACCACGGCCGAAGCGCCGTATATCAAGCAGGTGATGAACCGGGTGCTCCGGGGCGAACTGGCTTTCGAGGAGACGCGCGAAGAAGTCGCCCGCGCGACGAAGGCGAAGGCCGAGGCGAAGGCCGCCGCGCAGAAGAGCAAGCGCCGGGGCCGCTGGGTCTTCGACATCCCCGGCTTCGAGACCGAGAGCGCCCTCGCCCAGAGCGACGTCCTGGCCAGAACCGGCGCGCACGAGTTGCCGCCGCTGGATTGAACTCCCTATCCCCCCCCCACGCGAAACGGCCCGGAGAGATCCGGGCCGTTTCCATTTCGTACCCCCGAAGGCCGCGCGCAGTTCCGAGAGGGAGTAGTTCTTGAGGTCCATGCCGTTGAGGAGAATCGCCCCAGGAGTCGCGACCGGCGCGTGGTTTGGGCTTGCCGCGGGGCGCGGGCATCTGCTATGCTGGCACCATGCGCGCCACGTCGACCAGCCTCGTGCTGCTGCTGCTGCCGCTCGCCGCCTGCGCGGGCGAGCACGTCTGGTGGGAGGCCGAGGACCACGCCGGGAGCAACTTCCCGCCGACGAGCTGGTTCGCGCCGCAGAATCCGCAGGAGGCCGACGTCCTCTCGAACGGCACGTGGGTCAGCGTCGACAAGGAGCGCCAGGAGATGCTGTTTCTGGAATACGACGTCGCGGTGCCCGCGGACGGCACCTACCGCTTCTTCGCGCGCAAGTTCTGGAAGCACGGCCCGTTCCGCTGGCGCTTCGGCAAGGACGAGTGGCGCGAGTGCGGCAAGGAGATCGCGCTGCTGGACTCGGTGGGACTGCGCAAGCACGTCGGCGCCAACTGGGTGGCGCTGGGGAAGGTCGAGCTCGAGGAGGGCGCGCACCGGCTGCGGGTGGAGCTGACCGAGAAGAAAGGCGCGGCGGCGTTCGACTGTTTCCTCCTCACCACCGCCCCCTTTACCCCCAACGGCAAGTTGAAGCCCGGCGCCAAGCTCGCCCGCGCGCCGGAAGGCTGGTTCCCCTTCGAGCCGGATCCGGACCCGTTCGACGAATCGCCGATCGACCTGCGGCACCTGAACGAAACCGAGGCGGGCGAGAACGGCTTCATCGTCGTCGACGGCGAGGAGTTCATCCATAGCAGAAGCAGAAAACCGGTTCGCTTCTGGGCCGTCAACGCCGGCGCGGACGTCGTGCGCATGGACGAGGGTTCGGCGGACTACCTCGCGCGGCAACTGGCCAAGTACGGCGTCAACATGGTGCGTTATCATTCCAAGGTCTTCGCCGGAGGCGACATCCGCCGCATCGACACGGAGCTGCTGGGAAAGCTCCACTACTTCGTCGCGGCGATGAAGCGCGAGGGCATCTACGTCACGCTCTCGATCTACTTCCCGCTCTGGCTGGACATGAACGCGCAGCACGGCTTCGCCGGCTACGACGGGCAGAAGCCCTTCGCCCTGCTCTTCTTCAACCCCGAGTTCCAGCAGGTCTACCGCGACTGGTGGCGCGGGATCCTCGCGCCGGAGAACCCGCACACGGGCCTCGCGCTCAAGGACGACCCGGCGGTGGCGTTCCTGGAGATCCTCAACGAGGACAGCTACTTCTTCTGGACCTTCAAGCCGTACGAGACCGTCCCCGGCGAACAGATGGCGCTGCTGGAGAAGGCCTTCGGCGACTGGCTCGGGAAGAAATACGGCGCGGTGGCGAAAGCCTTCGCGGCGTGGGGCGGCGGCAAGGTCCAGGGCGACGACGCGGATGCCGGACGCGCGGGCTTCATGAACCTCTGGGCGCTCTTCAACCAGAAGGGCAAGCGCGCGGAAGACACCGCCGAGTTTCTGACCCAGCAACAGACGAAGTTCTTCGCCGCGCAGCACGGTTTCCTGAAACAGGACCTCGGCTTCAAGGGCAGCGTCTACGGCTCGAACTGGAAGACCGCCAGCGACCGGATCCTCGGCCCGCTGGACAAGTACAGCAACACCGTCTGCGACTTCATGGACCGGCACGGCTACTTCGGCCCGCTGCACGAGGGCGAGGCCGCGTCGTACAGCCTGCGCAAGGGGCAGCGCTACGCCGACCGCTGCGCGCTGCGCTTCGACCCGCCGCAGGGCGAGGAGCGCGTCTTCGGCAACCCGCTGACGGACATCGTCTATAACGGCAAGCCGTCGATCGTCAGCGAGATCAACTGGCCGATGCCCAACCGCTACCGCGCGGACATGCCGCTGCTGGGCGCGGCGTACGGCAGCCTGCAGGGCACCGACGGGCTGTACTGGTTCGCGCTGAGCGGTCCGACGTGGCAGCGGACGCACGGCAAGTTCCCGCTGCAGACGCCGGTGACCTTCGGCCAGTTCCCCGGCGCGGCGCTGGCCTACCGCCAGGGCATGATCGCCGAGGGCGAGACGGTGGTGAAGGCGGAGCTGAAGCTCGCGGACCTGTACGCGCTCAAAGGCGCGCCGGTCAGCCAGCCGCAGAACCTGGACCGTTTCCGCGCCGGGGACATCCCGGCCGGCAAGACGCTGCGGGCGGCGGCGCTCGAGGCGATGGACCCGCTGGCGTTCTTCGTCGGCAAGGTGGCGATCGACATCGACGAGAAGGGCGGCACGTCCGCGGCGATGGAGCTTTCCGGGCATATCGACCGCGAGCAGCGGACCATCCGCAGCGTCACCGACGAGCTGTTCTGGCATTACGGCAAGGGGCTGCTGGCGGTCAACACGCCCAAGGCGCAAGGGGTGAGCGGCTTCCTGAGCGCGCGCGAGACGTTCGCGCTTGGCACGCTGAGCCTGCGCTCGCCGATGGCGTACGGCACGGTGCTGCTGGTGGCGCTCGACGGGCAGCCGCTGGCGCGCAGCGGCCGGATGCTGCTGCAGGTGATGTCGGAGGATACGAACTACGACTGGCAGGCGCCGGGCACGGGCGCGCGGACGATCCAAAATCTCGGAAGCCCGCCGATCGTGGTGAAGAACTTCGCCGGCCGCGTGAGCCTGAAGCGCCCCGACGCGGGCGAACTGGCCGTCACCGCGCTCGACTTCCACGGCTATCCGCGGGAGCGGATCGGCCACGCCGAGGCGTTCGCGCTGCACCCCTCGACGCTGTATTACCTCATCGAGAAGTGATTCGCGCCGAGGCCGCGTCCTCGTCGGCGTCCGCCGCATCGCGCGAGGCGTAGCCGGGGACCCAGCGGCGCAGGAAGGCGGTGATCGGCTCCGGCGAATCCGCGGCCACCGCCGCCTCCAGTTCGCCCAGCATCGCCGGAACGTCGACGGTGGCGAGCTGGCCGGCGAGGCGGATCTTCGGGTGCGTGGAGGGTTTCATCCGCTCGTCCTCGTCGAAGAGTTCCTCGTACATCTTCTCGCCCGGCCTGAGGCCGGTATAGACGATGCGGATGTCGCGGTCGGGGACCAGGCCCGAGAGGCTGATCATCTCGCGCGCGAGGCGCTCGATGACGAGTTGCTCGCCCATCTCCAGGACGCAGAGCGAGCCCTCGTTCTGCACCGCCGCGACCAGCACCAGCCCCACCGCCTCGGGGATGGTCATGAAGAATCGCTTCATCTTCGGGTGGGTGATGGTGACCGGGCCGCCGCGGCTGATCTGGCGCTCGAGGATCTGCACGAGGCTGCCGTTGCTGCCGAGGACGTTGCCGAAGCGGACGGTCATGAAGCGCGTCGAGGAACGTTCCTCGAGCGCGTGCACGACGAACTCGGCCAGCCGCTTGCTCGCGCCCATGACGTTGGTCGGGCGGACGGCCTTGTCGGTCGAGACCATGACGAAGCATTCCGCGCCGCACTCGTGGGCGCAGGCGGCGACGTGGTGGGTGCCGACGACGTTGTTCTTCAAGGCCTCGCCGGGGCAGAGCTCCATCGCCGGGACGTGCTTGTGCGCGGCGGCGTGGAAGACGATCCGCGGCTTCTCGCGCGCGAAGAGCGAACGCATGCGCGGCAGGTCGCGGACGCTGCCGATCTCGAAGCGGCGCCCGGCGTGGGGGGCGAGTTCCTCGAGCTCGAGTTGCAGGAAGTACATCGCGTTCTCGTTCAAGTCCACCGCGACGAGGCGCTTGGCGCCGTGGCGCAGCACCTGGCGGCAGATCTCCGCGCCGATGGAGCCGCCGGCGCCGGTGACCAGCACCGTCTTATCGAGGAAGAACTCGGCCATGCGGCTCTCGTCGAAGGCGATGGGCTCGCGCTGCAGCAGGTCCTCGAGCTGCACGTCCTTCAGCGCCAGCGGCGCGGCGTCGCCGGCGGCGACGATCCGGGCGTAGGCCGGGACGGTCTTGAAGCGGACGTGCGCGTCGCTGCAGAGGTCGATCACCTCGCGCAGGCGCGCGGGCGACAGGTTCGGGATGGCGATGAGCAGGAGGTCGATCTCGTGCCGGCGGATCAGTTCGGGCAGGTCCTGCAGGGCGCCGAGCACCCGGCAGCCGTGGATGGAGGCGTTCCAGCGCGCGGGGCTGTCGTCGACGAAGCCGACGACGTGGTACGGATAGGTCCGCAGGCGCAAGAGGTCCCGCAGGATCAGCTCGCCCGTGGCCCCGGCGCCGTAGATGAGCGTGCGCATGTTCTCGCCGCGCGCGGCCAGGCGCGTGCTGCGCTTGACGTAGAGCTGGTAGAGGTAGCGCGGAAAGAAGCGGACGAAGCCGAAGCCCATGAGCGTGAAGGCGAACTCGACGACGTAGACCAGTTGCGGCGGATCCGGCAGCGGCTGGGCGAAGTGGCCGAGGTCGCGGTGGAAGACCAGCACGAAGAAGACCGAGCCGGCGACGGTGCCGCGCACCAGCGCCACGGCCTCGGAGAGGCTGGCGAAGCGGAACGACCAGGCGTACTGCCGCACCAGGAGCCCGCAGAGGACGCGGATGACCAGCAGCCACGGCAGCGTATTCCATAAGGTGGGCTCGTATTCCCGGAAGCTCTCGAAGGCGTCGGGGTCCAGCCGCAGCCGGAAGGCGAGGTAATACGACCCGGAGACGATCAGCAGGTCCAGCACGAAGAGGACGACGCGGCGGATGTAGGAGTCGAGGATCAGCTTCACGGCGTTCCTTCGCGTCGGAGACGGGTATCCGGACATTCAAGGGTATAGTTCGAAGCGGTCAAGTCAAGCGTCGCGGCAAGCGCGGCCGGCGCCCAGCCGGTACGCCCCGGCGCCGAGGACGAGGGCGCAGAAGGCGAAGAGCGCGACGTTCCACCCGGGGTACTCCCCGGCGAGATAGGCCGCCGGCCCCAGCAGCAGGACGTTGACTAGGCAGACGGTGGCGGAGACGACGAGGTGGCCGCGCAGGCGGGCGGCGTGCTGGTAGGCGTGGCTGCGGTGGGCGTCGTAGAAGCGCTCGCGGCGCAGCACCCGCCGGCCGAGGGTGACGCTGGCGTCGACGATGAAGACGCCCAGCAGGATCAAGAGCGGCCAGAAACCGGCCGGGGTGTCGGCCAGGGCGACGACGAAGACGCCGAAGACGAAGCCGAGAAAGCCGCTGCCGACATCGCCCATGAAGATGGTCGCCGGCGGCCAGTTGAAGACCAGGAAGCCCCCCGTCGCCGCGGCCAGCAGCCACAGCGGCCACGCCAGCTCCGGCAGCGCGAAGTGGGCCAGCACCCCGCCGCCGACCAGCGCCACGGTGACCGCCTCGCCGCCGGCGATGCCGTCGATGCCGTCCATGAAGTTGTAGATGTTCAGCAGGTACACCACGCCCAGCAGCGCCACGGCGCCGCCGAGAAGGCCCAGATCCAGCACGCTGCCGGCGAGGCGGATCGATTCCATGCCTCCGAGCCACCAGACCGCCCAGGCCGCCGCGAGAATGTGCGCGCCGAAGCGGATGCGACGCTTGACGTGGCCGTGGTCGTCCCAGAAGCCGACGACGGCGACGAGGAAGCCGCCGCCGAGGAGCGCCGCCAGCAGCGGCCATGCGACGCGCCCCAGGCCGAAGAGGACGGTCAGGCCCAGCAGGTAGCTCAGCGCGATGGCCCCGCCGCCGCCGCGCGGAGTGGGCACGGCGTGGGAGCTGCGGTCGTTGGGATGATCCAGCAGCTCGCGCCGCAGCGCGTACCGCCGGATCCACCACGTCAGCGCCACCGACGCGGCGAAGGTGCAGACGGCCAGGAGCAGCAGCGTCATGCGCGCCCTTTCCGCGTCTGCCGGAACCACGCGGCGGTCCGGTCGAGCTCGGCGTGCATCGTCACCGGCGGCGTCCAGTTCAGCCGGCGGCGGGCCTTGGTGCCGTCCACGACGCAGCCGCGCAGCAGCCGCGCCATCGCCTTGCCCCGCCCGACCAGGCACGCCAGAGGCGGCAGCCACGCCCGCGGCAGCGTCAAGAGCCACGGGGGCCGCCCCAGCGCGCGGCCGATGCGGCGGATCAGCTCCGGCAGAGCCAGGTCCTCGTCGTCGGAGACGAGGAAGGTCTCGCCCGCGGCGCCGGGATGCTCGAGGCAGCGGACGAAGAAGTCGACGAGGTTGGCGCGCGCGACGAGGCTGCGGCGGCTCTCCACGCCCGCCAGCGGCAGCGGCCAGCCGGAGAAGACCGCGCGGAGCAGGAGCAGGAAGTTCCCCTTCGCGCCCGGGCCGTAGACCAGCGGCGGGCGGATCACCGTCAGCGCGGCGTCGGCGCCGGTCAGCGCCGCGCGCACGGCCAGCTCAGCTTGCCATTTCGAGCGCGCGTACGCGTCCTCCGGAGCGGGGGGGGAGTTTTCGGTCAACGGCGTTTCGTCCCCGGACGCGTGGACGCGGGCGGTGCTGACGAAGAGGAACCGCCGCACGCCGGCCGCGCCGGCCTGCGCGGCCAGTCCGCGCGCCCCGTCGACGTTCGCGTCCTCCAGCTTCGCCCCGCGCGGACGGGAGCCGCCGGGGGTCATCGCGGCCAGGTGCACCACCGCGTCGACGCGCGCGAGCGCCTCGGCCCAATCGGTCCGCGGCCCCAGATCGCCCACCACCACCCGCTCGCACCCCTGCAGTTCCGGAACCAGTTCGGGCTGGATGTAGCGCCGCAGCCCGGCGGTGACGTCGTAGCCGAGTTCCCGCAGATGGCGGCAGGTCTCGCGTCCGACAAAGCCGTTGGCCCCGGTGACGAGTACGCGCATCTCAGCCCTCTCCCCCACGCGGCAGCGCCCGGCCGGCGCGCACCGCCTCGAGCGCGGCGAGCATGTCGCGCGCCTGTCGTTCGCGGCTGTAGCGCGGCGCGGCGGCGAGGGCGTTGCGGCCCAACTCGGCCAGCAGGCCCCGGTCGTGATGCAGGCGCCGCACCGCCGCGGCGAAGGCGGCCGGGTCGCCGGCGGGCACCCACAGCCCGGCCCGTTCGCGCTCGACGATGGCGCTGGCCTCCCCCGCGGGCGCGACCATCAGCAGCGGCAGGCCCATGCCCATGGCCTCGAACATCTTCGAGGGGATGACCGTCTCGAAGACCGGCAAATCCTTCAGGTGAATCAGCGCCACGTCGCAGAGGCTCCAGAAGGCGGGCATGCGTTCCTTGGGTTGGCGCGGCACGAAGACGACGTTCGCCAACCCGCGCGCCACGGCCTCGGCCAGCAGCGCCTCGCGCGCGGCGCCGGTGCCGACGAAGAGGAAGCGCACATCCGGCTCGTCCCGCAGCAGCGCGGCCGCGGCGAGCACGTTCTCCAGCCCGTGGGCCATGCCGTGCGTGCCGATGTAGCCGACGACGAACCTGCCGCCGAGGCCGCAGTCGGCGGCGAGCGTCTCGTCGCGGGACGCGGGCGCGTAGCGGTCGAGATCGACGCCGTTGACGACGACGGCGATCTTGTCCGGATCGATGCCGCGCGACACCAGGTCGCGCTTAAACGCGCCAGTGAGGGCCACCACCGCCGCGGCGCGCCGGTAGAGAAACAGCTCCATCGTCTCCAGAACGCGGTAGAGCCGGCGCTTGCGCATGGCGCCCAGCGCGGCGATCGAGGCCGGCCACAGGTCGCCCAGCTCGAAGACGAAGGGGCGCCGGCGGACAATGCCGACGAGCCAGCCGGCGACGGCGCTGAAGAACTGCGGCGAGGTGGCGGCGACGAGGTCGAAGCGCGGCTGGATCAGCCCGGCGCAGAAGCCGGAGAACAGGAAGCTCAGAAAGTCCAGCGTGCGGCGGAAGAAGCCCTGGTTGCGGGCGATATAGGTCTTGACGCGGACGACGCGGATGCCGTCGACATCTTCGACACGGTACCAGTCGTTGGCGTAGCCGGGGAAGACGCGGCCCTCGGGGAAGTTCGGCGCGCAGGCGATCACGGTGACCTCGTGCCCCCACCTCACCCACCAGCAGGCGCGCTCGTACACGCGCGTGGCCGCGGCGTTGCACTCGGGCGGGAAATTCTCGGTCAGGAACAGGATGCGCATCACTCCCCCCAGCGGATCCGCGTCGTCAGCGTCGTCGGCAGCTCCGCCTCGCAGCGGGCCACCACCTTTCTTGTCGGCAAGCGCAGGCCGAACTCCGGGTGATACGTCGTCTCCTCCACGCGCACCTCGACGGCCGGGTCGAAGGAGAGCACCGCGAGCAGCCGGCGATCCTCGTCGCGGAGCTCGACGTAATGCCGCTGCGCCTGCTCGACCCGCAGGTCCGGGTGAATATGGAACGGCAGCTCGAGCCGGTGCCGGCAGCTCCCCTCGACCTTGTCGACGATCAGCAGATCCCGCGCCGTCAGCGTCCACGCGCGCGCATGCACCGGCCGGCCCGGCAGGCGCGCGTAGCCGTCGTGCTTCACCCGGACGGTGTTCTCCGCCGGCTCGCACGAGGCGTGCAGGATGCGGCTCCGGCGCGCCACGCGGAAGCCGTGCCAGACTTCGCTCGAGTCCTCGCCGTCGACGACGAGGGTGTTGTGCGCGGCGGTCCCGCGCTGGCGCAGCCGCTCGGCGCCGGTACCGTAGCAGGAAACGCCCGAATCCACGACCGCGCGGCGGCCGAAGAGGGAGAGCTCGAAGCCGCCGGTGTCGGCATGGCCGTGCGCGGGCAGCCAGTCGGGGCCGATCGGGCCGATGTCGAGGAACGCCGTGGCCGGCCCCTCCTCGGCGCGGACGTAGCCGGTGTCGGGCAGGTGGACGAACCCCGGCGGCGGCGGCGGAGGCAGCGCGATGCGCAGCCGCCGGGCATAGGCGAAGAGCTCCGCCGGCGTCGGCGCGACGCCGAAGGCGGTGTCGCCGAAGAGCGCCGGATCGCCGTCGGGGTGGAGCAGGCAGCCGAGCCAGCGCAGCATGTCCCGGGCGACTTCGGGCCAGTGGCGCAGCGGCGTCCGGCCGCAGACGCGGGCGATGTTGACCAGGTCCAGCACGTCCTCGAGCGCGAGGCAGTGGTAGAGGGGGCTGGTCTCGACATGCCCGCCATCGGGGAGGACCTGGCCGACCTCCGGCGTGTCGGGCAGTTCCAGGCCGAGGATGTACTCCGCGCTCGTCCGCCACGCCCGCGCCTCGTCGCCGGCGAAGTAGCAGCCGGCGAAGAAGAGCGCCTTGGCGTTGGCCAGGAGGTGGTTGCCCAGCAGGCGCCACTCCAGCCGCCGGCCCAGCCAGCGCGCCTGGACCGCGAGGCTGTGCGGCGCCTTCGGCGGCAGCGTGTTCCCCGCCAGCGCCCACTTGATCCAGTTGACGATACGCAGGCTCGTGGGATACGGCTCCCAGCCGGTGCCCGTGCCGGGCGGGTTCTCGTCGATCCAGCGCGCGATCAGCCGCGCGTGCCAGTCGCGCCTTGCAGGCGCGTTCTCCCCGACGAGGTCCTCGAAGTAGTGCAGGTTGTAGCGCCAGAGCCGGGCGAGCTCCGGATCGTCCCAGTCGGCGGGGCGCGCCAGATCGTGCTGCTCGTTGAGAAAGCGGAAGAGCTCCGGCCCGAGCATGCGCGCGGGGCGCATCGCCGGCGGCGTCCAGCCGGAGGATTCCGCGCAGACCGGCGGCGCGAGCGAGAGATCCGGCGCGGGCCGCGCCAGGCGATACGTCAGCCGCCCCCAGATCTGCGAGGGCTTCAGATGGCGCAGCGTGCGATAGGTGCGTAACAGGCTCAAGCGCGGACGGCCTCCACGATGTCGAGAAGCGCCTCCTGCACCTCGACGAGCTGGTCTAACGGAATCGGCGACGGCGCCCCTTCGCGCACGGCCGCGAGAAAGGCTTCCAGGCAGGCGCCGTTGCCCTTGTCCTGCGCCCAGAGCCGCGCGGCGCAGAAGCCGGGCCAGCCGTAGCCGCGCAGCGTACGGAAGTTGTCGAGCACGAGCACGCCGCCGGCGCAGAAGACCTCCAGCCGTTCCTTGGGAAACGCCTTGGCGCCGTTGGCGAAATAGTGGATCGTCCCGAGCGAGCCGTCGGCGAAGCCGAGGGTGATCGTCGCCGTGTCCTCGCCGGCGTCCGCCGCGCCGAGGCACCGCGCCTGCACCGACGCCACCGGCGCGCCGGCGAGGAAGCGCAGCAGGTCAACGAAGTGGCACGCCTCGCCCAGGATGCGCCCCCCGCCGCGCCGCGCATCGCGGGTCCAGTGGCCGGCGGGCAGCGCGCCGGCGTTGACGGTCATGACGAAGCACTTCGGCCGCGGCGCTGCGGTCAGCAACCGCGCCAATGTCCGGGTCAGCGGGGCGAAGCGGCGGTTGTAGCCGAGCATCAGAAGCGGCGGGTTCTCGCCGGCGAGGAGCGGCTCGTAGACCCGGCGGATCTCCTGCAGCTCCGCGCGCGTCAGGCAGAGCGGCTTCTCGCAGAAGACGTGCTTGCCGGATTCGAGCGCCGCGCAGACGTAGCGGGCGTGGCTGTCGTGCCGGGTGGCGACGAGGACGGTGTCGATCGCCGCCTCCGCCAGCAGCGCCGCCGGCTCGGAGACGGCCCGGGCGAAGCCGAACTTGCGCGCGGCCACCGCGGCACTGGTGCCGCCGGCGCTGGCGACGGTGTGCAGCCTCACCCCCGCGCCGCGCAGGATCGGCAGCAGCACCCGCGCGGCGTAATTGCCCGCGCCGAGCACGCCGAGCGTCGGCGCGTCCACGGGCGCGTGCCGCTTGGGTTCGTACGCCACCGTCCGGACGGGCGCGGCCTGGTCTTCGTCGCGGGGGTAGTCGAGGACCAGTCCCAGCGCATCCTTCTCCTCGCACAGCACGCGGTAGGCCTCCTCGGCGCCGGCGAAAGCGAAGGTGTGGGTAATCAACGGCCGCGCGCGCACCCGCCCCGCGGCCATCATCGCCAGCACCGCCTCGATGTTGCGCTGCTCGGTCCAGCGGACGAAGCCGAAAGGGTAATCGCGGCCGCGGTCCTCGTACTCCGGGTCGTAGCGGCCCGGGCCGTAGGAGCAGGAGACGCGGAAGGTCAGCTCCTTCTCGTAGAAGTCCGCGCGATCGAGCTCGAGCCCGGCGACGCCGACGAGGACGATCCGCCCGCGCTGGCGGCACATCCGCGCGGCCTGGCGCACCGGGTCGCTGCTCCGGGTGCTCGCGGCGATCAGCACGCCGTCGACGCCCCGGCCGCCGGCGAAACGCGCGGCCGCGGGCAACGGATCGGGGTTGGCCGCCAGGTCGTGCGTCTCGGCGCCGAAGGAACGGGCCAGCTCGAGGCGCGCGGGGTCGAAGTCGAGCCCGAGCACCCGGCAGCCGTGCGCCTGGAGCAACTGCACCGCCAGCAGGCCGATCAGGCCCAGCCCGGCGACGACGAAGCGCTCGCCCAGCGTCGGCTCCGCGAGGCGGACGCCCTGGAGCGCGATAGCCCCGAGAACCGCGAAGGCAGCCTCGCGGTCCGCCACGGACTCCGGAATCGCGGCGCAGAGATTGACCGGGACGCAGACCGTCCCGGCGTGCGGGCCGTTGCTGGCGAGGCGGTCGCCGGGGGAGAACCCCGCGACGCCCTCGCCGACCTCGAGCACCACCCCGGCGCTGGAGTAGCCCAGCGGAAGGGGCTGGTCGAGCTTGCCGAAGACCGCGTCCAGCGTCGGCAGGAGCCCGTCGGTGCGGATCTTCTGCACCACCTGCAGCACGCGCTCGGGCTGCTGGCGGGCCTTCTCCAGCAGGTTGGCCCGGCCGAACTCGACGAGCATGCGCTCGGTCCCGGAGGAGACCACGCTGGCGCGCGTGCGGATCAGAAGGTGACCCGGGCGCACCTTCGGCGCCGGCACGGCGACGAGCTCGGTCGCGCCGGTCTTCAAATTCTGCAGGATCTGTTTCATCGTCTCCGTCCCGTTCTCAGCGGTCCACGAACTGCCGGCACCAGAGCTCCATGCACATCAGCGCGAAGAGCGTGTACGCCCCGTCGACGCGCCCGGCACGGTCGCGCGCGATCAGCGACGCCACGCCGCGCGGATCGAAGAGACCCCGCGCCGCCACCGTCCTCGCGCAGAGCAGGTCCTCCACCAACGGCTGCAGCGGCCCGCGCAGCCAGGCCCTGAGCGGCGCGCCGAAGCCGGTCTTGGGCCGGTCGATTATACGGCTCGGCAGGCGCGACGCCATAGCCCGGCGCAGAACCCACTTGCCCACGCGGCCGCGCTGCTTGCACCGCAGCGGCAGCCGCGCAGCCAGGGCCACCAGCTCCGGATCGAGAAACGGCACGCGCACCTCGACGCCGACGGCCATGCCCATCTTGTCGGTGTAGTTGAGGTTGTGATCGGCCAGGAAATGCCGCGCCTCCAGCGCCAGCATCCGGTTCAGCCGCGGGACGCAGCGCGGCAGCTCCGCCAGCGTGGCCATCAGCGGCGCGGAGAAGCCCTCCCGCCGCGCCGCCTGCGACAACGCCGGGCCGTAGAGCGAGTAGCGCTCCCGCGGATCGAGCCAGCGGAAGTAGCCGGCGATGCGTTCGTCGGGGTTGTACGAGGCGAACCGGAACGCCCGCCCCAGCCGCCGCAGCAGCGGCCGCGACGGCGGCAGCGACGCCGCGGCGCTCGCCAGCAGGCAGCGCGCGCCCGCCGGCAGCCAGCTCCAGTAGCGCTCCTGCAGCAGCGCCCAGTGGCGGCGGTAGCCGGTGAGGATATCGTCGCCGCCGGCGCCCGAGAGCAGCACCTTCATGCCGTGCGCGCGCGCGAGCTTGCAGATGAAGTAGGCGTTGATCGGCGCGGGGTCGGCCTGCGGCTCGTCGAGGTGCCAGACCATGCGCGGCACCTCCTCGGCCATCTCCGGCCCGACGCGGATGCGGTGCAGCTCGACGTCCAACTCCCGCGCCACCGCCTCGGCGTAGGGCAAATCGTCGACGAAGCCCTCGCGCGCGAAGGCGTCGTCCTGCAGCTCGATGGTGAAGCATTGCAGGCGTCGGCCGGTGCATTCACGCGCGTAGGAGACGATCGCGCTCGAGTCGAGCCCGCCCGAGAGGAACGCCCCGACGGGGACGTCGGCGACCATCTGCCGCTCGACCGCCTGCCGCAGATGCCGGTCGACCGCGGCCACGGCCTCCTCGTCGTCCAGCCTATCGGGCATGCGGTCGTAGGGCGAGGGGAAGTAGCGCCACGAGGCGTCGACGCGGCCGTCGGTCACGAAGAGGGCGTTGCCGGGGGGCACTTTCCGCACCGCCCGCAGCGCCGTCCGCGGCGCGGGGCACCAGAGGTAGGCCAGGTAATGGCGTACCGCCTCGAGGTCCAGCTCGCGCGGCAGCGAAGGCGCGCGCAGCAGCGATTTGATCTCGCTGGCGAAGAGGAAGCCGTGATCGGTCGGGGCGTAGTAGAGCGGCTTGACGCCGAAGGGGTCTCGCGCCAGGAAGAGCCGGCGGCGGACGGTGTCCCAGAGGGCGAAGGCGAAGATGCCGTTGAGCGCATCGAGCATCTTCTCGCCGTCGCGGAGGTAGAGGTTCAGCAGCACCTCGGTGTCGGTCTCGCTGTGGAAGGCGAAGCCCTGTTCGCGCAACCGCGCGCGCAGTTCGCGGTAGTTGTACAGCTCGCCGTTATAGACGATGCAGGCGCGGCGGGTGGCGTCCCACATCGGCTGGTGCCCCGCGTCGGTAAGGTCGATGATGGAGAGCCGCCGGTGGGCCAAGCCGACGCCGTCGGCGAGCTCCTGCCAGAGGCCGGAGTCGTCGGGACCGCGGTGGGCCATGGCGTCGCTCATCGCCTTCAGCAGCGCGCTGTCGAACCGACCGGAATATCCCGCGATGCCGCACATGCCGACTCCGAATGATTCAAGTCCGCGCCCAAACCCGTTCGAACGCGGCGATATGCGCGGCCACCATGCGCTCGGTGGAGTAATCCGTCTTCACCGCCAGCCGGGCGCGCGCGCCCATCCGCCGGCGTTCGGCCGCGTCGGTAGCGAGAAAGCTCAGCAGCGCCGCGGCCAGCGCGTCGGCGTCGTCGCCGGACGCCACGACGCCGGTCTCGTTATCGCGTATGATACCGAGTTCGCCGACGTAACGCGAGGCGACGACCGGTTTGCCGCAGAGCATGGCCTCGAGCACCACGTTCGGCAGGCCCTCGACGACGGCCGGATGGACCAGCGCGTCGGCCGCGTGCAGGTAGTCGCCGACGTTCTGCACGGCCGGAATCAGCTCGACCGTGTCCGCCAACTCCAGGCGCGCGACCATCGCCGCCAGCCGGTCGCGATGCGCGCCGCCGCCGACGATCAACTGTCTGAAACGAAGGTCCGGCCGCCGCGACCGCACCCGCGCCAGCGCCTCGACGAGGCGGTCCTGGTTCTTGTACGGGAAGTAGACGCTGCCGAGCGCGACCAGCAGCAGCCCTTCGTAACCCCGGCGCACGTCCGCGCCGGTGGCGGCGACGTCGTTTGCGTCGATGCCGTTGGGGATGTGCCGCACGCGGTCGCCCAGGCGCGCGTGGAAGCGCCGGTAGGAGCCGGCGTGGTTGGTGGTCCACAGGTCGCAAAACGGCAGGAGCGCCTCCTCGAGCAGTTTGTGATGCCACGGGTAGACCTTGGCGTAGTCCGTGCGGATGCTGACGACGGTTCGCGCGGAGGCGAGACCGAGCATCCGGGCCAGTCTGACCGCGGCGCTGGCCTTGAAGAGCGTGCCGAAGAGGATATCCGGGGCGAAGTCGCGCGCCAGCTTGCGCAGATCCGACAGGATGACAAACGGCGCGCGCAGGCGCACGCCGCGCTTGATATCGGAGAAATGCACCTTCGCCGGCAGCTCGTACACCTCGGTGTAATGCACCGCCCGATGGTTGCCGAAAACGTGGAGCATGACCTCGTGCCCCGCGGCGGCGAGCCCGCGGATCAGC